>VBNZ01000310.1:947-3712 GCA_005877675.1 Gammaproteobacteria bacterium | reverse complement strand
GCATTCATTTCCATTCTCCCGTCTTGACGTATGTCTTGGTCGCAGACAAAACCGCCGCCGCGCCATGACCGACGCGGCGACGGTTTATGCGCGGATCATGCCCTATATGCGGCGGCCGCGTACGAGACGCAGCAATACCATGATGACTGCAATGACCAGCAGAATATGGATGAAGCCGCCCATGGTGTAACTGCTCACCAGACCGAGCAACCACAGCACAATGAGTACAACAGCGATGGTCTCGAGCATTTCTTCCTCTCCTTATCGCCGAATACCGGCGAGCACCAGCTAAATCGGCGCACGCGCTTGCATCACTTGATGTGCAAACTACCGTCAGCTGCATGAATCCGATCTGTACTCCTTCGCCGCCCATGCCGTCCGTGTTCAGCTTTTACGGAAGGCGCCCTCGACGCGAACCCACCGCATCGCCACAGCGCTTATAATTCGCCACCTTTTGGAGAATTCCATGCAGCAGACAATGAAGGCGCTGGTGAAGAGGGAAGCCGCCAAGGGCATCTGGATGGAACAGGTGCCGCTGCCCGAGATCGGGCCGAACGAGGTGCTGGTCAAGCTCGAGAAGACCGCGATCTGCGGCACCGATCTGCACATCTACAAATGGGACGAGTGGTCGCAGCGTACGATCAAGCCGGGGCTCGTTATCGGGCATGAATTCGTCGGGCGCATCGTCGACATGGGTCCCGGCGTGCGCGGGTACACCGTCGGACAGCGCGTCTCGGCCGAAGGCCACCTCGTCTGCGGCGTATGCCGTAACTGCCGCGCGGGCAAGCAGCATCTGTGTCCGCACACGGTCGGCATTGGTGTGAATCGCAACGGCGCGTTCGCCGAATACATCGCGATGCCGGCATCGAACCTGTGGCCGATTCCGGACCAGATTCCGTCGGAGCTCGCCGCATTCTTCGATCCCTACGGCAACGCCGCGCACTGCGCGCTCGAGTTCGACCTGATCGGCGAGGACGTGCTGATCACCGGCGCCGGCCCTATCGGCATCATCGCCGCCGGCATCTGCAAGCATGTCGGCGCGCGCAATGTCGTCGTCACCGACGTCAACGACTATCGCCTGAAGCTTGCGGCCGATATGGGCGCGACGCGCGTGGTCAACGTGTCGAAGCAATCGGTCAAGGACGTGATGGCCGATCTGCACATGGAAGGTTTCGACGTGGGACTGGAGATGTCCGGCAACCAGCGCGCGTTCAACGATATGCTCGATTGCATGTACCACGGCGGCAAGATTGCGCTTCTTGGAATTCTGCCCAATGGTGCTGGCATCAACTGGGACAAGGTGATCTTCAAGGGCCTCGTGCTGCATGGCATCTATGGCCGGCGCATGTACGAGACCTGGTACAAGATGACGCAAATGCTCCTGACCGGGTTCCCGCTGCAGAAGGTGCTCACGCACCAGATTCACATCGACGATTTCCAGAAGGGATTCGATCTTATGGAAGCGGGGAATTGCGGCAAGGTGGTGTGTTCCTGGAACTGAACACCGGATGTGTTCATCCCATACAGCGCAGTACAGAGATGTACGACGACACGGGATCCAGCGTCCTCGTTTTACCGCCAAGAGCAAAGTCACTGGATTACACGCCACTCCCGTCGCGTGCCCTTCGGGCCACTCGCTGCGCGAATGTTGGCTTCGACGTCCTGCTCCGCGCTTCGCCTTCGCGGGAATGACGGCTTGGAGGCATTCATCCGCGATTCCGCCGCAACCTGCACCATAGGCCGGATGCATTTGCCTGCCTGGAAAATCCGCTGCGTCATAGCGCTCGCGCTCGCCTGCGCGTGTGCCGCGCACGCGCGCACGCGCGATACGGAATATGAAGACGAGCCGGTATTGTCGGCCGCGGGTCTGGCGCCGCCGGAATTGCTGAGCGGGCCCGACTACAAGGTCGACAGCAAGGCCAAAGTCGGCGGCTATATGGCGCGCTTCTGGATCCAGACCCCGTACGGCCCGCTCAACGCCGACAGCGCGCAGCTGCTCGCGATCCGCGTCGGCGAAATTCCGGCCATGGTGGCGCTCGACAAGGCCAGCCGCAGCGAGTCGTTCGCGCACGCACTCGCCGCGCGCGGCAAGAAAACCGGCATGGCAATCGCGCACGTGATCATGCATCCGATCGATTCGATCACCGGCATTCCGATGGGCGTCGCGCGCTATTTCAAGCGTCAATGGGATACCTGGTCGGGACGCGCGCAAAGCGCGAGCGACCGCTCCTCGCGCATCCTCGAGAACAAGGCGATGGCCCGATGGTCGCGGGACGCAGCGTGCCGAACGAGCGGATCGATCCGCCGGACGACGCGTATGCTTCGATCGATCCGCAAAACGCGCCGAAGAATCGCGCCTGGTATGCGCGCACCGGCAGCGAAGTCGGGCGCGAAGCGAAACGTCTACTCAAATACAATCAGTCGCGCAACGAGATCGCCAAGCATCTCGGCATCGATCCGAATACCTCCAATCCGTACATCGTCGAGCGCCTCGACGCGCTGGCGTGGGCTGCAGTCGGTGGGAATTTTTCCGCCGGCGAAGCGATCGGCGCGATCGCCGGACCCGCAGCGGTCGTGATCAGCGACAGTCAGCTGATCGACGACTATGTGCTCACGCACACGCCCGAACAGGTGCGCGCGCGCAACGAAAAGAATCTGCAAAGCCTGTGCAGCGACGAATTCACGATCCGCCAATTCCTGCGCCGCGGCGGCTTCAACGACACGCTGCGCACCAATCTCACCGATCTGCTGCTCAAGATCGATCC
>VBNZ01000310.1:0-850 GCA_005877675.1 Gammaproteobacteria bacterium | reverse complement strand
GCACTGATCGCACGCCACGGGCGCGCGCGCAACAGCAAATTCATAGTCGTCGGTGCAGCGGTCGCCTACGCGACGCCGAATGGCCGCCTCGTCCTGCCGATGCCGGTCGATTACCTTTCCTGGAATCACGACATGAGTGAATTCTTCGCGCGCGAGGAGTTCGCCCGAACTGCCGACAAACTCGTCCTGATCGGCGGCGACGCCTCGCCGCTCGCGCGGCGCAAACTCGGCGAACACGGCTGGAAAGTCGCGCAGCGCGCGCCCTACGATGGCGCGCCGAAATATCCCGCGGGCGATTTCACTGCAGCGAAATAAGACTTCATCCTGCCGGCACAAGCTGGAAGAACGACAAGGCAGCGCCCCGCTCTACGGTGCGACGAGTTCCGCGTACGAATCCGGCCTGCGGTCGCGATAGAACGGCCAGATATTGCGCACCTCACGGATCTTGTCGAAATCGAGTTCGGCGGTGACGAGTTCGCTCTTGTCGCGCGACCCTGTGGCGAGAAATTGCCCGCGCGGATCGCAAAAATAGCTCTGCCCGTAGAACTCGCCGATATTCCACGGCGCCTCGGTGCCGACGCGGTTGATCGCGCCGACGAAGTAGGCATTGGCGACGGCGTGCGCGGGTTGTTCGAGCTTCCACAGATATTCCGACAGGCCCGATACGGTCGCCGACGGATTGAACACGATCTCCGCGCCGTTGAGTCCGAGCGCACGCGCGCCTTCGGGAAAATGGCGGTCGTAGCAAATGTATACGCCGACCTTGCCGTAGGCAGTGTCGAACACTGGATAGCCCAGATTGCCGGGGCGGAAGTAGTACTTCTCCCAGAATCCGGGCAGGCAATGCGGA
>VBNZ01000309.1 GCA_005877675.1 Gammaproteobacteria bacterium | reverse complement strand
CACTGGTGCCCGGGTTCAGCATGCGCGAGCGCAGCGTGGTCTCGCCCAGCGTTGCGTCGCCGCGATCGCTGAATTTCCACGTCAGCGAGCTGCCGATCTTGTCCGGATTGATATCGTTCACGCCCATGTGCTTGGTCAGCGGACCACCGGTGGTGAACCAGGTGTTGCCCATGGTGCGCGAATAGAGCAGCGTCGCCTTGAGCGAATCGGTGAAGTGATACTCGCTGGAGAATTCGAAACCGGTGATATTGACCGGAACTCGATTCATCACGAAATCGTGTGAAACCGGGTCGACCGACAGCGACACGCCAAGATCGGACGTCGACCTGTACGTCGATGCGCTGAAGCCGCCGCGTTCGCCACGCCATGCGATGCCGACCTCGGTGTTTTTCACCACGATCGCCTGCAGGTCGGCGATATCGTTGACAGAGTGCCCCGGCGTATTGATGTTGCGCAGTGGAATGCCGACGTTCGGCAGCGTGAAGCCCTTGCTCCACGAGGCGAAGGCCGACCATTC
The DNA here is from genome assembly GCA_005877675.1 of Gammaproteobacteria bacterium. Classification (GTDB taxonomy): domain Bacteria; phylum Pseudomonadota; class Gammaproteobacteria; order Xanthomonadales; family Rhodanobacteraceae; genus Rudaea. The sequence continues at coordinate 2,052 of VBNZ01000309.1, read as the reverse complement.
ATCGGCGAAACGCCAGATGCCGCCGATGAGGACACGCGGCGCAGCGAATGCGGGCAGGATTTTTTCAACCGGTGCGTCGAGCGCAAGCCGGCCTTCCTCGACCAGCTGCAAGGCCGCGACCGTGACGATGGTCTTGGTCATCGAATAGATGCAGCGTGACCGGACCGATGTCCCATGACAACTGCGCGTACGGCGCGACGCTGGTGTAATCCATCGGCGGCACCCACAGGCGATTAGTGATCGCGAGTTTTTGCTGCGCCACGTCTTCAACCAGATCAAGCCCCGTACGCAGCTCAAGACCGGTGATCGAGAAAATATCCGGCCGCGCCCATTGACCGCGCAAGCCCTTCTTCTGCGAATTGATTTCAGATTGATCTACCAGCGTGCCGAGCGGCGCGATCAGCGGATCCTGCTTGTCGTCGGTCGCCTCGGGCAGATAACGCATCGCCTGGCTCGCGCGATAGGCATCGGCGGTCAGCGTGCCGCCAAAAAAGTCGCTGTGCTGATATTTGAGCTGCGCCTGCCAGAAATCGTTGTATGGCGGAAACGATCCCGGAAAATGCCCGCGCTCGGCCGTGTCGGTCAGGCCGATGCTGCGATCGCCGAGCTTTTCGATATAGTTGTCCTTGCTCGTGAGCTTGAAGCGGCTCAGCGTCAGTTGCAGACGCTGATCGTCGTTGGGACCGAAGTTGTAGCCGAACTTGGCGAAGATATTCTTCGCCTCCGAATCGGAAACCGAACCGGACGAGTTTATGCCCTGGCGCCGGTCGTGCGCATCGTAAGTGATGCCGCGATCGATATACGCCGTGGCCAGGTACATATCGAAGTTGTCGTGCTTGTGCGCGAAATTGATTCCGACCTTGTATCCGCTGCTGTCGTCATCGAACTGCGTCGTGTAGCGCGTGGTCAGCTCGACCTCGTTGCCTTCCTTCGTCGCCGATTTTGAAATGTAGTTGATGATGCCACCGGCTGCGCCGACGCCCTCCGCCGCTGACGGCCCGTTGATTACTTCGATGCGTCCGACCCGCACCCATATCGGTGAATGTGCCATTACGCGTACCTTCGCGCAGCGGCGAACCTTGCGGGATGCCGTCGAACAGGCGCAGCGCGATGCGCCCGCGCAGGTTCTCGCCAGTGTTGGAAAGGGCCTGCGAGGACTCGGCGTAGCCCGGCACCGTGCGCGCGAGTACCGCGGTGGGATCTTCGGTCAGCGCGAGCGTGCGCTCGACATCGGCCTTGGTCACGACGGTAATCGCGCCGGGAATTTTGTCCACGGCCTTGGCCGCGCGCGTGCCGGTGGTTACGGTGACGGTGCTGAGTTCTTGCGCGCGCTTGCTGTCCCGCGACGCCGCATCGGCTTGATCCTGTGCGGCGTCGGCGCTCGTCACCCCCGTGGCTGCGGCATCCGCAGAATTGGCTGGTGCGGCGGACGCCGCATCTTCGGCGTGCGCTTGTGCCGTCAGCAGCAGCGTGCAAATCGCGGCGGCAATCGGATGCTTTCTCATGTGCTTCTCCCCAAAGCGGTCAGAACTGCGGCACGCCTGCGTCTGCGATGGACATGGGTCACGCCGTGTGAGGCCGAGCTTAGGCTTGGGGCCGCGAGGGAAACACCGATCGCGACTATGTTCACACGCTAGTTTTTCTTGCGTGCACTGCACCGCGACATGAAGTCGCGCCGGTTTGCTGCACGTGCGCTACACGCCCGCGACGGTGCGGCCCTCTTTCAGAAACGCCATGACGAGGCGTATGCGTACCGACGAACGCGACCACACGGCGCCGATGCGGCGCGGCTCACTCGGTAGCGGCAGCGGCAGGCGCGCGAGATCGAGTCCCGCAGGCCACGGCTGCGCAAAATCCGGCACAATCGACACGCCGAGGCCACGATCGACCATCACGGCGATGGCACCGAGCGCATTGAGTTCGAAGCGCTCGTGCGGCGTGATGCCGGCGCGGCGCAGATATTCGTCGGCAAGACGCCCGCCCCATTGATTGCGGTCGTAGCGGATCAGTGGCTCGCTTGCGAGCAGCTCATGCGGATCGCGACCCGCCAAC
>VBNZ01000303.1:3895-4543 GCA_005877675.1 Gammaproteobacteria bacterium | reverse complement strand
CTTGGACAACAGGCCAATACGTATGCTGCGGCTAATAACCTCACAGCAATGGCGGCCAGCGAGATTGGTGGCGTGGGAGGAAGCCAGGCGCATATAAACATGCAACCATTTCTTGTGCTGAACTTCAGCATCGCGTTGCAGGGCATTTTCCCGAGCCAGACTTGAGGGAGAGACACAGACATGGCACAGCCTTATGTAGGTGAAATCCGTATGTTCGCGGGCAACTTTGCGCCTGCCGGATGGATGTTTTGTGAGGGGCAGTTGCTGCCTATCTCGGAGAACGAAACGCTCTTCAACTTGATCGGTACAACTTATGGCGGCGATGGCCAGAGCACGTTTGCCTTGCCGGATCTGCGAGGGCGCGTGCCGCTGCACTTCGGCAATGGTTTTACGCTCGCCGAAACAGGCGGTGTCGAGTCGGTGACACTAACCGTGTCGCAGATTCCCTCGCACGGACATGCCATGCTGGCATCGAACGACATTCCTACCGCGCAAAGTCCGTTAGGCAACGTCACTGGGCAGGCGGCGGCGAAGATCTATCGCCTCGGCAATCCGACCGTATTTCTCAATCCCGGATCGATGACATCAACGGGCGGATCGCAGCCGCACGACAATTTCCAGCCGTACCTGTGCGTCGACTTCATCATT
>VBNZ01000303.1:638-3878 GCA_005877675.1 Gammaproteobacteria bacterium | reverse complement strand
TTCCCGTCACAAACTTGAGCGAGCACCGTCATGGACCCATTCGTTGCTGAAATTCGTATCTTTCCCTTCAACTTCGCGCCCAAGGGTTGGGCATTCTGCGATGGTCAGATCCTGCCACTCTCGCAGAACACGGCGCTCTTTTCCCTACTGGGTACCACCTATGGTGGCGACGGAAAGAGCAATTTCGCGCTACCAAATATGCAGGGCAGTGCGCCGATGCATCCGGGACAGGGGCCGGGGCTCTCGCTTCACGATCTTGGCGAGATCGGCGGTTCGGATACCGTAACCCTGCTTGAATCGGAGATTCCGTCGCACAACCACACTGTCGGAGCACAGACCGTTGCGCTAAGCGCGGTTGCTTTGCCGACAAACGCGACGCTGAGCCGTCCGGCGAGTGGTAATCTCTATTTCGTTCCGGGGAGTCCAACTCCTGCGCAGATGTCTCCACAAGCGTTGGCGCCAACGGGCGGCGATCAACCGCACAACAATATGCAACCGTATTTGACTTTGAATTTCTGCATCGCTTTGCAAGGTGTGTACCCGCCGCGTACGTAAATAAGCAGTATAGATTTGCGGCAATTGATAGAAGGGGCTGGCTATGAAACGTCGAAATTTTCTCGGCTTGCCGTTGTTTGCGGCGGGAACGGGCGTCTTTGCATACAGCAAAGTGCTCGACGCGCACGAAGCGACGGGTTTGCGATTGACGCTGCTGCGTCTCGATGGCAGCGATGGTACCGCCGCCGACACGGCGCGCAGCGATGCATGCTGGGCGCGCGCCGTAGGATGCGGCACTGATGCGGAGTGGACGCGCATCGCGCTGCAGGGCTTCGTGGCTTCACGCGGGCGCGCTCCAAAAAGCCTGAGCGTCAAGGCCTTGTTCGCCGGCGATGAAGGCCGGATCGGTGCGACGCATGAGCTGTTTCGCTATGCCGCCGCGACTCCCGCTGCCTTGAGCAAGCCGATCGGTTTCCACGCCACGCGCGCGACCTTCGCCGGGCTGCGTGTAAGCCTGGTGCATAACGACGGTACCGAGCGCATGGCCGATGTCAGCGTGCCGCTCGTGTCCGGTCTGTATGCTCTGTTGCTCGACGCGCCGGCATTGCCGGGTCTGTACGCGTTCAGTGGCGATCGCACGCGTCCGCTCGGTGCTCGGTTCGGTTCGACGCCGAATCACTTTGTCCTGAGCGTTGCGGAAAACGTTTGAGCGACGGCGCGGCGCAGCGCCTGCAAGTCCGGCTCGTCGCGGCGTTGCAGGATGGCCATCGCGACGTCACTCTGCGCGATGAGCGCGACGAGGACGTGCCATTCCTGTGCGGCCTGTATGCCGAGGTGCGCGCACAGGAGCTTGCGCCGGTCGATTGGAGCGAGGCGCGGAAGCGCACGTTCACCGATAGCCAATTCGCGCTGCAAAGCGAACATTACCGGCGACATTACCCGGGCGCTGAATTCCTTGTGATCGAACGGGACGGCGTGCCGATCGGGCGCGTATATCTGTGCGCGTTCGTCGACACGATCCGACTGATGGATATTGCGCTCGTCGAGGCACAGCGCGGACAGGGCATCGGCACCGTATTGGTGCGCGAGCTGATGCAATTGGCGCGCGAACGCGGCACGACCCTCACCCTGCATGTCGAACCGCACAATCCGGCGCAGCGCTTGTATGCGCGCCTTGGCTTCAAGTTCGTCGAGAAGCGCAGCGTCTACGATTTTCTCGAATGGACGCCGCGCGCCACTAGTTGAAGGTGATTTCGTAGACCATGCCCTTGCCGTCAGGGCCGAGCGGCACGGTGAAGAGGTCCAGTGCGCCGCGCACGGGATGCTCGTAGCGATAATTGCCCTGCCGCAGCGACTGGCGTGCGCCGGTGTCGCGCAGGGTGATCGCAAACGGTTCATTCGCCACATCGAGCGTCAGGCGTTGCTCGCCATGCGCCAGTGTCATACGGTGATCTGGCAGATTCTCGAAATCGGCAGCGGTAAGCGTACTTGACATGGATTTCCTCGACGTTGCCGGCGGCTAAGTATGCCAGCGCGGTGGGGAGCGCCGCTAGCCGCGCAACTCCAGCCGCTCGCAAATCGCCAGCGTCGCCTTGGCGCGGTTCAAAGTATAAAAGTGGATGGAAGGCGCGCCGCCCTCGATCAGCTTGCGGCACAGCTCGGCGACGACATCGGCGCCGAATTCGCGGATCGAATCGACATCGTCGCGGAACGCTTCCAGACGCTTGGCGATCCAGCGCGGAATCTCGGCGCCGCACATGTCGGAGAAACGGCGCAGCTGAGAATACTGCGTGATCGGCATGATGCCCGGCGTGATCGGCACGCCGATGCCGAGCTTGCGCGCGTCGTCGACGAAGCGGAAATACGCATCGGCGTTGAAGAAGTATTGCGTGATCGCACCATTCGCGCCGGCGTCGACCTTGCGCTTGAAGTTGGCCAGATCGCTCATCGCATCGCCGGCCTGCGGATGCATTTCGGGATAGCAGGCGACCTCGATATGAAAATAGCCGTCGCGTTCCCTGCGGATGAATTCGACCAGATCGCTCGCGTAGCGGAAGTCTCCATAGCTCGCCATGCCCGAAGGCAGGTCGCCGCGCAACGCGACGATGCGTTTGCAACCCATGGCCTTGTACTGATCGAGCAGCTTGGCGATTTCCGCGCGCGTACCGCCCATGCACGACAGATGCGGCGCGGCGTCCAGACCGTGCTCGTCGCGCAGGTGGCGCACCGTCCGCGCCGAAGGTGCAACTGACGTACTCGGGCTTCAGGGCCTTCAATTTAGGCAATGCCGCTTCAAGCGTGGCCTTCTGCTCGTCGGTCTTCGGCGGAAAAAATTCGAGGCTGATCGGCGTCATTGCGGCACACGGCTGGTAGGAAGTCGCGATTATATATCTCTTTGTCGCGATGAAGCGATATTAACGTCCGCTGCCCGCAAGAAAACACACAACGGACTCGACCGGCGCAGGCATTGAAGGCAGATTTGGCTACGCGCCGCAAATGACTGCATATGTTTTCATCGCGAGGATTTCACCTTGAAGCGAATGATCGGTTTCCCATGGCGTTTCGCAATCATCGCAATGGCCGTCGCGTCAACCGCGCATGCCCATGCCGCGGCCTGGCAACCTCCCGCTGGCGGCGAGCAGATTGCGTTGTGGCGCGACCCTGCGGTCGTCGCGCGTCCCGAAGCGAAAGGTGAAGAGAGCGCCAGTACGGCGAAGTCGCCGGTCGCCGGCCGCACGTGGACGA
>VBNZ01000303.1:0-583 GCA_005877675.1 Gammaproteobacteria bacterium | reverse complement strand
GGGCGCGGCAATCGTCGTCTTTCCAGGCGGCGGCTACAACATACTCGCTATCGACCTTGAGGGCACCGAGGTCTGCGACTGGCTCACGCAGAAAGGTGTCACCTGCGTCGTGCTGAAGTACCGCGTGCCCGGTTCGGGCCCGTACTGGGACGCGACGTGTAAATGCGCCAGGACCCCGCGCGAGCCGATGGCGCTGCAGGACGCGCAACGCGCGATCGTCCTGCTGCGTGAGCGCGCTAAGGAATGGGGCATCGATCCGCACAAGATCGGCGTGCTCGGATTTTCCGCCGGCGGCCATCTCTCGGCCGAGGTCAGCAACCAGACAAAGCTGCGATACGCGCCAGTCGACGCCGCCGACAAGCAGAGCCCTCGCCCGGACTTCTCCGTCGTGCTCTACCCCGGCCACATGTGGGACGGCAGCCATCTCGACAAAGTGAAAAACGACGTCCACGCCAGCGCTGCGACACCACCGACCTTCATCGTGCAGGCGCAGGACGATCCCGTCGACGACGTGCACGAATCGATCGTTTATTACCTCGCGCTGTTGAACGCGGATGTGCCGACCGAACTGCACCTGTATCCG
>VBNZ01000308.1:1024-3595 GCA_005877675.1 Gammaproteobacteria bacterium | reverse complement strand
GACGAATCGAACAATTCTCGGACCACTGGAACCAACATCCGCGGCCGTTCTCTTGGACCGCCACGGCAGATTCCATCCTCGAAAAACTGGCTCGACTTAGCAAAGCCATCTCTGGGACATCACACTAGGAGGTTTACTGCCTATTTTGCTAAATTTGAAGTCCTTGATACCCACGGTACGACTGGATGCGAGAGCCACTTGATTCTGCTCGGTGGCGGGTGGAAGTAATGTAGGTTGGGGTGAACGAAGTGAACCCCAACGATAGTCTCAATTGGAATGTGAAACGTTGGGCATCACTGCGCTCAGCCCAACCTACGAACTATGCCTGCGGCATGCTCCACTCCGGCGCCGGAATGCTCGCGAACGCCTGCTTGAGGCCCTGATTCCAGCGCAGGCCGAGATCGCGAAAATACGCGTCGGATTCGTCAATGCGGCGCTGCTGCACCGCAGCCAGATGGCCGGCAGGGAGCACGAGCAGATCGATCGGCAGACCGACCGAAATGTTCGAACGCATGGTCGAGTCGAACGAGACCAAGGTGAGCTTGACCGCGTCCGGCAGCGGCAGTCCGGCGCGGATCACGCGATCGATCACCGGCTTGCCGTACTTGACCTCGCCGCTCTGGAAANNCCAGGAACAAGCGCTGCGCCTCGCCGGCGATCTGCCCGCCGATGATGAAGCTCGCGGACGAATCGATGTTCTGCTGACGCAGATACTCGCTATCGCGCGCGCGCGTGTCGCGCAGCGTACCGCCGATCAGTTCGGCGACATCCTGCATCGAACGCAGCGTATTGATGTTCGTCGCCAGCGGATAGGTGCGCAGCTGCCGATCGATCTGGCTCAGCGTCGTCTGCGTGACCGAAAGATTGCCCGCGGACAGCGTCACGATCGTGCGCTCGCCCGGCACATGAAACACGCGCATCTTCTCAAAACGCGAAACATTGTCCACGCCGGCATTGGTGCGCGAATCGGATGCGAACACCAGCCCCGCGTCGAGTTTCATGGCCACGCAATAGGTCATTGCATTTGCTAATTGATCGAATTGGGCACGAATTTTAACATCGCCAGGCAATCGGCGGCTGTGCTCGCGTCGAAATCGAGCCGCCTGCTCATCATGCAGGAACTGTCATCATGCGGGAAACTGCATGAGTGCTTCCGGCGACAGCAGGAAGTGCCGGTCGATCTGCGCCGCGAGCGCGAGCAGACGCGTCATGAGAGCCTGCAGGAAATTTCTCATACCCGCTGCGAGCACGTCCTCAATGTGGCCGAAACGCATGTCCGACATCAGCGCGCCGGCCTGGCGCAGCACCTCGTGATTGCCCGGCCCGGCCAGCACGCGCAACGCGCTGTGCACCGCCTCGGTGCAGGTGGCGAGCGAACGTGGCGATTCCGGGCTGAGTATCATCAATTCGGCGACGCGCTCCGGCGTGATCGTCTCGCGATAGCGCCGCCGATAGTATTCCATCGCCGACAGCGAGTGCAGCAGCGCGCTCCACTGGTAATAGCCGACCGCAGAACGCGCGTCGCTCGCTTCATCCGTCGAGGCTTCGCCGTACTTCACGTCGAGCAGACGCACACACCAGTCGGCGCGTTCCAGGAATGTGCCGAGACGCAGGAACTGGTAGGCGCCGTCGCGCGCCATCGTGCCGACCGTCACGCCGCGGAACGAGGCGGAACGCGTCTTCACCCACTCGATGAAGTGCGGCAGGCCTTCTTCCTCGAAGCGCTCCGGATCGAGTGTGCGCATCTCGATCCACGAGGTGTTCAGGTCTTCGTACATCTCCACCGTGACCGCGCCGCGTTGCGCGCGTGCCGATTCGCGCGCAGCGCGGATGCAGGAATAGATCGAAGACGGATTGCCGGGATCCAGGCAAAGATAACGCAACACCTTCGGCGCGACGATCGCGCCGTGAAGATTCGTATAGTCCTGTTCGAGATCGAGCGCTGCCAGCGCGCGCCGCCAGCTGCCCGCATCGTGACGCCACGGGTCGAGGCGCTCGGGCAGCAGCGCGATGCGCTGCGTGACGTCGACCAGACGCGCGGTGTTTTCGGCGCGCTCGATGTGGCGGGCGGTCCAGTACAGGTCATTGGCGGTGCGGCAGAGCATAGCTAGCATGCCTCAACAAAACGTAACGAGCGAAGACACTTTGCGTTCCGCCGGAGCGCAGGAACCGGAGCATACATTCGAATATGCGAGGATGAGTCGAGCGCTGCTTGGCTCGCGTGCGAGCCGCGTGAGCGAACACCCGCGCCATGAGGCGCGGGCCGGGAGCACCGCCGAAGCGCAAAATATCGAACGCGGTAGCTTTTTTGCGGCATGCTCATCCTTCCAGCACCCAGGTATCTTTAGTGCCGCCACCCTGCGAGGAATTCACCACCAGCGAACCTTCGGTCAGCGCCACGCGAGTCAGGCCGCCCGGCACGATGTGAATGTCGCGCCCAGACAGCACGTACGGTCGAAAATCCACATGCCGCGGCGCCAGCCCTTGCGCGACATAGGTTGGGCATGAGGACAACGCCAGCGTCGGCTGCGCGATGTATTTGGCCGGATCGGCGAGGATGCGCTCGCGGAA
>VBNZ01000308.1:0-974 GCA_005877675.1 Gammaproteobacteria bacterium | reverse complement strand
GCACTTCCTTAACCACGAGTTCGGCCAGATGGTCGAGCGTGTACTTGAGATCGTCCGCATCGCGCAATTTATACGTTTGTACATTGTATAAAATGGGTTCCTCGCCGAGATAGAAACGGATCATGTCCGGAACATACGGATAGACCGACTTGTCGTCGGCGATGCCCGCGCCGATTGCGTTGGCAAGCGTGACGCGACCGGCGCGGTAAGCGGAGAAGATACCCGGCACGCCGAGCATCGAATCGGAGCGGAATACCTGCGGATCGAGGTAATCGTCGTTGATGCGCCTGTAGATCACGTGCACGCGCTGCGGGCCCTGCGTGGTGCGCATGTAGACCGTGTCATCACGCACGAACAGATCCTGGCCCTCGACCAGTTCCACGCCCATCTGCTGCGCCAGGAAGGCATGCTCGAAATAAGCGGAATTGTGGAAGCCCGGCGTGAGTACCGCGACGGTCGGCCATTCGACCCCATCCGGCGCGACCGAACGCAGCACGTCGAGCAGGCGGTCGGGATAGTGCTCCACCGGCGCGACCGGATGCGAGGCGAACACGCATCATCATGCGCCGGTTCTCGATCATGTACGACACGCCTGAAGGCACACGCAGATTGTCCTCGAGCACGTAGTACTCGCCGGCGCCCGCACGCACGATATCGACACCGGAGATATGCGAATAAATGCCGCCGGGCACGTCCATGCCCTGCATCTCCGGCTTGTACTCGGCGTTGTCGAGGATCAAATCGCGCGGCAGCTTGCCCGCGGCAAGAATTTCCTGGCCGTGATAAATGTCGCGGATGAACAGGTTGAGCGCCTTGACGCGCTGGCGCAGGCCAGCGTCGAGTATGCGCCATTCGTCATGCGGGATGATGCGCGGCACAATATCGAATGGGATCAGGCGCTCGGCACCTTCCTTCTCACCGTACACCGCAAACGTGATGCCGACGCGGTGGAACAGCACTTCGGCCTCGCGCCG
>VBNZ01000307.1 GCA_005877675.1 Gammaproteobacteria bacterium | reverse complement strand
CCTGAACGTGTTCGTGCGATGTTGCAGATTCTTCAGGACATTATTGCGGCTGTCGTTCGCTCGCACGGCATTTCATCGCTGCAATGCGCGTAGGAAGGTACTGTCGGAATTTGAACGACAGATGCATCTTTGCTAGACCCGCCATTGCAAAAAAAGCGAACATGATCCGTGCAGCGTCTTGCACGGCTGATCACTAGTCAATTCATTTTGGTTTGTAACTGCTGCCGTATGTTCCTAGATTTTTGAGACCAGACTGCTGCACCTGAACATACCTATAGCAAGGCAGGCTGGCATTTTCTAGATATTCAGCCGCTGCCGCTTAACGTCGAACTAGATCGCAGTGCCAGCTGCACATGCAGTGGCTGCATGCGGTCAGGGCACCGATTCCCCGGTGTGCCCAATCCTGCGACTCATGTGCGCAGATCTTCGAATCACAGAAGGAGATTTGTCATGAATATTTTTCGTAGTCTTATTGCCGCCCTGATCATCGCCACCAGTTGTGCGGTGGCAACACCATTCGCAAATGCGGACGATGTGACGGTAGCGACAACCACGACCAAGCATCACTACGTGTACTACGGCGACCATGAAATTTATTTTGCGCCAGATACCAAAGTGTATTACTGGCGTGAAAATGGAACGTGGCGTACGGGTGCCGAGCTGCCGGTTGAAAGCCGCACTTATGTGCGGACCGGCGGTGTGGAGCTAGACCTCGATACTGAGCGTCCGTATGAGCGCCACAATTGGGTCGTCGCGCACCTCAAGGAGCTGAAGGATCGCGTCCGTCACGACGATAAGGACTAACCCAAACTCTGCATAGTCCGTTCACGACTCAAGCGCCGCGCGGCTCGCAACGTGGACGCTTGAGTCGTTTTGCGATCAATGGATACGCTGGACTGACGGACACAACAAGAGCGCCGGTCGCACACCATCGTGCGCTTCATTTCGGTATTGCCGCTGGAATCTTTTTCGTCGGCTGCGCCCATTCGCGACACGACCGTATAATTGCGAGCGCCACATTCCGCGTCGGCTTTCTGCGTGCAATCACCCCAGCCTTTGCCGAGCCCCGAGCAATCGTACGTAGAGTTCTTGTCGGAGGTCCTAACCTCACTCATGCAGCCTGTGACCGTGGCGGCTAGAGCGCTCAGCGTCAGTATAAAAAGCGTGCGCATAAAATTCTCCTGTAGCCCGATAGTTCGTCTGCCGGCGGCCGCTCAAAGATATCGGTGGGAAGCAACGGCACCCACGAACCAGTGCCTATTGCCTATTGGTGATGTGTCGCATCGTTCTTGGCTTTAGCCGCTGCTATCACCGATTCGTAGTTGGCCTTTGCGTTGGCCATGCACATGTCGTTCGGAGCACCGACTTTGCAACGCGCTTCGGCAACTTGCCTCTCAGCTTCGGCCTTGGCTTTATCGACGTCGTACTGCGCATCGGCCACCTTGTTTTCTGCCTCGTTGCGTGCCTTGACTACATCAGCGTTTGCGGCCGGCGGTGGTGCGGTCGGATTATTCGTCGCGCCCTTTTGCGCATCCGTTTGCGCGCCGACGAGATCTTTGTTGTTCTGCGCGACGACTTGATCGAGTTTCGCTTGTGCGTCGATTATTTTCTTCTGACCGTCGGCTTCGGCTTTTGCAATGTCTGCCTGCACCTTGGCTGTGTCAGCCTGCACTTTAGCCGCGGTATCGGGTTGCTGGTTGCATCCTTGCAGCAACACGGCGGCAAAGATGAGCGTCACGAGAATGAAGGTTTGCTTATGCATATAGGCTCTCCTCTGGGAATGAACTAGCAGCTCTCACAGGCGATGCAATGCGAAGCAATAAGCAAGATGATGCTGCGCTCACACACATGAATCGATAATTAGTGCAAAGAGCCCACACATTTTGCGCAATCTTTCATTCCATCATCACCTAAATCGCACTCATCAGTATGCGTTCCTCAAACGCATGGATTAATGATCGTTGCATGTAACTTTTGCCGCCGTTGCAAGCGCTGGTGAGCGCGGGTAGCCAGGAGTGCAACTTGCACTTGCCATGATTGGGTTTGTTGCGACTTGCACGACAGCAATGCGCAAACGGCAAAAATTTGTCTCGTGCTGCCGCGGCACACATCGTGCAATCCCATGGTTAAGGCATGAGGATTGCTTCACCAGATAAACAAATTTGTCTGACGTAGTGTCGCCGAGTTCACGTGCCCCAGCGAGCGTCCATACGCGAGCTATCGACAGCGAATGGCACTGGCAACCCGGCTTCGCTCAATGCATTGCCGCTCTACACGAACTCTGACGTAGAGCGGATCGCCGCAACCATGCAAGGAGAACGACAATGACTCTGGGAACCATTCTGCTGATTATTCTGATTCTCGCCCTGCTTGGCGCAATCCCATCATGGCCTTACAGCCGCGGCTGGGGTTATTACCCTAGCGGCGGCGTCGGCTTGATTCTGCTGATCGTCATCATCCTGCTCGTGTTGGGCCACATCTGAGCGGCGTCAGGTCCCAAGGCCAAGGAGGCATGATGTTGCATCTCGTACTCGTATTCGCCGTCATCGCGTTGATCGCCGGGGCACTCGGATTTACCGGCATCGCCGGCGCAGCAGCGGGAATCGCAAAAATCATCTTTACAATCTTCCTCGTCCTGCTGCTGCTCGGAATGCTCGGCATCGTGCTCGGCGTGAGCGTTTTTACGTAGCTGCGGATTTTTCAAATCCCACGGTGTGGATAAAATTTACCTTGGGCATAAAAGAGACGCGCAAATAGACATGGTGGCCGCGGCCGCCTCTGCGCGAGATCATTGCGCGAAACTTGGCGTCACCAAAGAATCTCCTGCGCTTGTTTTGCAGTTCGCCACTCCGCGGCTTCGGCGCCTTTCAG
>VBNZ01000125.1 GCA_005877675.1 Gammaproteobacteria bacterium | reverse complement strand
ATCGATGTCGGTCTTGGCTGGCGCGATATCGGCGTGGCCCGACTGCAGCGGCAGCTTCGACAGCTCGGAGTCGAAACGCGCCTGCATCTGCGCGTCGCTCTCGTGCGGCATGTTGCGATGGTGCGCAAGCTCGCGCTCGCCTTCGGAAACGCCATACGTGAACGCGCTGAACCACATACCGAAAATCAGCAGGCTCACGATCAACGGCAGGCGCACCCTGACCTCGGGTTCGTTCCAGAAACGGATCAGTGCCCAGATGCCCGCAAGCGGCGAGAGCAAAACTACGCACACGGCACCGAGTACGCTGTAGCGCCAGATGCGCGCCGCGGCAAGCAGATTGAGCAGAAATACCAGGATCGGCGCGACGAGGAACAGATAGATCGTTGTGAACATGGATCCGCCTTCCTAGCGCAAGTCGATACGGGCAATCTGCTCGCGCGGCACACTGAACTGCGCGGTGTATTCGAAACTCGGCACCGCGAGCGTGATCTGGCGTGCGTCGGCCGACTCCAGCTGCGCATAGTGCTCGGCGCCGTTCTTCAACACGACGTGCACTCTCGCGCCGAGATGATCTTTAAGCGACGCGTAGGGCACACCAGGCGCTGCGGCAGTTGGCGTGGCTACGGGTGCGGGCGCGGGCATACTGTTTTCAACTGGCGTAGCGAGTGCGGGACTCGGCCCGACCGCAATCGCTGTCGGGCTGGTCGCAGCAGGGGCAATCGGCGTGACGGTTGCCGGCGCCGCAGCCACGCCGGCCTTTTCGGCGCGGAGCAATGCCTCGATGCGCGCCTCGTCTTCCTCGGGCGTCACCGCGCCCGCGAGGAGTGGAACAAACAGGAGAAGTAAGCGCGTCCCTGCTAGCTTCATGCGTCTTCCTTTACTTGAATACTTCCTTGTTCTTCGCGTAGGTCGACGCCTGCTGGCGCGTGACGAGGCCGCGTTTGACCATATCCTGCAGGCACTGGTCGAGCGTCTGCATGCCGTGCTGGCTGCCGGTCTGGATCGACGAGTACATCTGCGCAACCTTGTCCTCACGGATCAGGTTGCGGATCGCCGGGATGCCGACCATGATCTCGTGCGCGGCGATGCGCCCGCCACCGACCTTCTTGAGCAGCGACTGCGAAATCACCGCGCGCAGCGATTCGGACAGCATCGAGCGCACCATCGGCTTTTCGCCGGCCGGGAACACGTCGATGATGCGATCGATCGTCTTCGCCGCCGAACTGGTGTGCAAGGTTGCGAACACGAGGTGTCCTGTTTCCGCCGCGGTCAGCGCGAGGCGGATCGTCTCGATATCGCGCATTTCGCCGACGAGGACGTAGTCCGGATCTTCGCGCAGCGCCGAGCGCAGCGCCTCGTTGAAGCCGTGCGTGTCGCGATGCACTTCGCGCTGGTTGATCAGGCAACGCTGGGCGGTATGCACAAACTCGATTGGATCCTCGATCGTGAGGATGTGGCCGTATTCGTTCTTGTTGATGTGGTCGACCATCGCCGCGAGCGTAGTCGACTTGCCCGAGCCGGTCGGACCGGTGCAAAGAATCAGGCCCTGCGGCTGTTCGATCAGTTCCTTGAACACACGCGGCGCGCCGAGGTCCTCAAGCGAGAGCACTTCGGACGGAATCGTACGGAACACCGCACCCGCGCCGCGATTCTGATTGAACGCATTGACGCGGAAGCGTGCGAGGCTCGGAATCTCGAACGAGAAGTCGACCTCGAGGAATTCTTCGTAGTCGCGGCGCTGCTTGTCCGACATGATGTCGTACACGAGCGCGTGCACTTGCTTGTGCTCGAACGCCGGGATGTTGATGCGGCGTACGTCGCCGTCGACGCGGATCATCGGCGGCAGGCCAGCCGACAGATGCAGGTCCGACGCCTTGTTTTTGACCGAAAACGCCAGCAGTTCGGCGATATCCATGCGCAGTCCCCCGAGGGTGGAGTCAGCTTTGCGGCCGCAGTAAGCCCCTGGCCGCGTTCGTCTTGAGTATAGCGCGAGGCCGTCGCAAGAATGCAAACTATGCTGATGAATATCGCCGAGAATTTGCGCGCAGTCGCGGCGCGCATCGACGCTGCCGCGCAACGCGCGGGCCGTAGTGTACGTCTCGTCGCCGTGAGCAAGACCAAGCCGGCGGCGGACATCGCGCAACTTGCCGCGCTGGGCCAGCGCGCGTTCGGCGAAAACTACGTGCAGGAAGCGCTCGGCAAACAGCGCGAGCTTCTTCTTAAAGGGACGGGGGTGGTTAGGCCGCGGCTTAACCAGCTCCGTCCCCTTATCGAGTGGCATATGATCGGCCCGCTGCAGTCGAACAAGGCGCGCGAAGTCGCGCAGCATTTCGACTGGCTGCAGACGCTCGATCGCGCCAGGCTGATTGCGCCGCTGAACCGCCTGCGGCCTGAAGATGCGCCGCCGCTCAATGTACTGATCCAGGTCAATATCGACGACGAGGCGAGCAAGTCGGGCTGCGCGCCTGATGCAATCGAGGTACTTGCCGCCGCCGTCGCCGCAGCGCCACGGCTCACGCTGCGCGGATTGATGGCGATCCCCGCGCCGGCCGATCATGCGCGCCGCGCGCACGCGTTCGCGCGCATGCGCGAGCTATATGAAAGTTTGCGCGCATCGCATCCGCGCATCGATACGCTGTCAATGGGCATGTCGGACGATTTCGAACTCGCAATCGCCGCGGGCGCCACATTGGTGCGAGTGGGGTCGGCATTGTTTGGTGCGCGCGAGTGAGCGCTGCATAGTCCTGACGCATCATTGCGGTTAACCTTACCTGTCCAATCCTGTTGACGACAACATCATGCTCATTGCCGATCGCTCGCCACCCATCGCTCGCATCGCGTTTATCGGCGGCGGCAATATGGCGCGCAGCCTGATCGGCGGGCTTGCGCGCGCGCGCGGCGCGCAGATCGCAGTGGCCGAGCCGAATGTGGAACTGCGCTCGGCGCTCGCGCACGACTTCGGCGTCGCCGCGCATGCGCAGGGCGTCGACGCGGCGCGCGACGCCGATGTCATCGTGCTCGCGGTCAAGCCGCAAGTGATGCGGCTCGTGTGCGAATCGCTGCGCGAGTGTGCGCAGGCAACCCAACCGCTGACCGTGTCGATAGCCGCGGGCATCCGCATTGCGCAGATCGACCGCTGGCTCGGCGGCGCACAGGCCATCGTACGTGCGATGCCGAACACGCCGGCACTGATCGGCGCCGGTGCGACGGGCCTGCACGCGAATGCGCGCGTATCGCCGGCGCAGCGCGAACTCGCGCAAAGCATCCTCGGTGCGGCCGGCACGAGCGAATGGATCGCCGACGAGGCGCTCATGGACACGGTTACCGCGCTGTCCGGATCGGGTCCTGCATATTTCTTTCTGCTGGTCGAAGCGCTCGAAGAAGCAGCCGTCGCGCAGGGCCTGCCGCGCGAGACCGCGCGCGCGCTCGCAATACAGACTTGTCTGGGCGCCGGGCGCATGTTGCGCGAAAGCGGCGAGGCACCTGCGACGCTGCGCCAGCGTGTAACGTCACCAAATGGCACGACGCAGGCGGCGATCGAGAGCTTCGAGACGAGCGACCTGCGCGCGATCGTTGCGCGCGCGGTGGCGGCTGCGACCAAGCGCGGGCAGGAATTGTCCGCGCAATTCGACGACTGAGGAATCTTTGCGCAACCTACTGCGCCCGGCGTCTCGCGCATTGGCGCGGCTCGGACTGCGAAGGCAGTATGACGAAGCGCACCTACGCGAAACGAACGGCCCGCAGGGCAAGCTGCGGCCGCGGCAAGTAATCCTCATTCACTATCAGTAAACTCCGCTTCCTCCGCTCCGGCGTCGCGCAACCCGCCTTCGCTCGCTACAGTTCCGCAGAGATTCCTTAGCCCATGTCCTACTTCGTCAACGCCGCCATCTTCCTGATCCAGACGCTGTTCGAATTCGCGATCGGCTTGTTTCTCGTGCGCGCGATGCTGATCTATGTCGGCGCGTCGTTTAACGATCCGATCTGTCAATTCGTGTACCGCCTCACCAATCCACTGCTGACGCCGCTGCGCCGCGTGGTGCCGCGCTGGGGCAAGCTCGAAACCGCCTCGCTGCTCATCGCGTTTGTCCTTGCGCTGATTGAATTCGCGTTGCTCGCAGTGCTCGCGGGATTGCGCACGAGCATCGCCGGATGGCCGCTGATGGCGCTGGTCGGCGTGCTCGGACTGGCGCTCTGGATCATGCTCTGGGCCATTGTGATCCGTTGCGTGCTGAGCTTCTTTATCAACGAGCACTACAACTCGAATGCGCGCCTGCTGGTGCAGTTCACCGAACCGGTGGTGCGGCCGTTCCGTTTTCTGCCCCCGCTCGGCGGGCTGGATTTTTCGTGCTGGTTCGCGATGCTGGCGCTGATACTCGCGCGCTATCTGATCATCGCACCGCTGAGCGATCTCGCCGCGCGGCTTTAGCGAACGTCTGAACCCAAAATTATCCAGCGGAGGCTGCGCTCCCGCTCTAGCTCTGCGCGTCCGCGAAAATAACCAGCGAGAGAGAACGCTGCCCTCTCCTGGCGCGATTCAATGCGGCGGCAACGCGTTCGCCTGCGCCAGCGACAGCACACGGCGCCGCTCGGCTTCTGAGAAGCCCATGAGCAGCGCGGCGAGCTGTGTCTCGCGCGCATCGGAACTCAGTGCGGAATTTGCAAGCAACGCATCGCGCGCACGCGCATAGGCGGCGACGCGCGCATTCCAGTCGGCCTCGGCCTGATCGAGTGCGCCCAGGCGCGTCGCGGCTTCTTCGCCCCACAGCGCGGCGCGCTCGTCGTGACGCGTCGTCGCGTCGGTGCCGGCGGCCGCGAACTCGCGCGACTGCATCGAGGCGACCTGGAAATCAGTGGCGGCGTGATAGTTTTCGCGCTCGACCGGATCCATCTTTGCTTCGATGTCTGCCAAACGCTGAGTCTTGTCGGCCGCGCTTAGGCTCTTGTCCTGCGCAAGCCTTAGGCGTTCTGCCGTATAGCTCGCATAGTCATCGTCCGTGCCGAACCAGGCGCGCGCGAGCTCATCGCCGAGCAGTCCGCGATGCAGATCGCGCAGGCGTGCCGCGTCACGGCGTAAATCGCCGCTGCGCACCATCTCGACCGTCGCCCGCTGCACGGCCACGTATTTGTCGAACCAGTCCATTACCTGTGCCTGCGCGCCCGCATCCAGATGCAGCGCGTCGCGCAGATGCATGCGCAGATCGGCGCGGATTGCGGCAGGTTCGCGCTCACCTGTGCGCGCGAGGAAATAATCGAACAGTCGGCGCAGATCGCGATCGGCGCGTGGCCTGCCGTTCGCATCGAACGTGATGCCGCCGTCGACCTCGGTGTCGCGCAGCGAGTCTTCCTGTACTACCGGCGTCGACGCCGTGTCGCCGGATGCCGGCGCACGCGCATCGCCCGATGCATGTGTTGCAAAGCGCGCCGCCATCGCGCCGGGCGCGCGTGGCGGCTCGATCGGTGACTGCGACCGCAGCGACCACAGCAGAATAGAAATCGCCGCCGCGATCGCAACGATCGCGGCGGCGTAACGCCAAGCTTTCACAATCCGGCGTTCTTCAGGCGGTTCGCCTGCGCGCGCAGCACGCTGGCGGGATCGGCCGAGAACAGACCACGCAGACCGAAGATCTGATTCACCGCGTCGAGATGATTCCAGCCGTAATTGTCCTTGAGCACGACGCCGAGGTGGCTCGAGCAGCGCCCGACCAGGCCGTCATTCGAGCCGCCCCAGAAGAACACGCTGGTAGCGATCAGCAGCGGATCGCTGATGTCGAAGAAGTTCGTCGCCACCGACGTGCCGCTCAGCGAGTAGTAGCTGATGCCGTTGACGCTTGCCGCGCCCGCGCCGCAGGGATTGCTCGCGGGCGGCAGGCCTTCCGGATGCAGTCGATTGAATGCCAGCGAGCCTGCGGTCGAATTCGCAGTCAGCGCGCCGATCGCATTCTGCGGATCGCTGTTGCCCGAAAGAAAACCGATCACCGCAGCGAATGCATCCACCACCGCAGCCACGGCAGGCGTCAGCGGATTTTCCGAATTGACCACGGAACCCACCGCATCGGCGACCGGACTGCCCGTGTGCGGGCTCGCGACCGAGGTCACCGAGGCGACGAGGTCCGGGCGCACCGAGGCGACATAGCGCGAAGTCGGGCCGCCCTGACTATGACCGATCAGGTTGTAGCGGGTCTTGCCGTGCAGCGCGTTTAGCGTATCGAGATCGTGAATCAGCTGCTCGCCGCGCTGCGTCGAATCGTTCGTCGCCGCGACACTGGCGGCATACACCGTCGCACCGCCCGAACGCAGCGCCGACGGAATGCCGTACCAGTAATCGTAGATGCCGAGCAGGCTGTCGAAACCGAACAGGCCATGTACGAGCATGATCGGGTATTTCGTTTGCGTGTAAGTATCCGCGCATGCAGGCGCGACGAGACCGAACGACAGGAGCACGCCCAAAAGGCGAGATGACACAGACCGAAGCATATTCCCTCTCCCAGTAAGAAGTGCGGAAACAGATGCGTAGTTGTTGTGTGCGCTCGCAACGCCCGACGCGAGCTGGGCAAAAGATAGAGCAAAGCTTCGAAACATTCAAACGTTCGTTTTATTGCTGTGCAACAAGAATCTTGCGGGCGCGCCCGATCTAAAAAAATTCACAACCTTTGGGACGCGAACTGCCGCTCAGGCGGCGCGCAGCGTCCACGCCTGGATGATCCGCTGCAGTGCGTCGAGCCCGTCGAACAGTGCCGCAGGACCGGGCTGCAGGATGATCGGCGACTTGACCTCATGCAGTTCGCCGTCGCGCACCGCCGGAATCGCATCCCAGCCCGCGCGCGCGGCGACTTTGTCCGGACGAAAGCGCTTGCCGCACCACGAGCCGACGATGATGTCGGGCGCGCGGCGGATCACTTCGGCGGGATCGGCGAGAATGCGATCGCGCGCGAGCGATTTTTGCGCAAGCTCCGGAAACACATCGTCGCCGCCGGCAATGCGGATCAGCTCTGCAACCCAGCGGATGCCGCTGATCAGCGGATCGTCCCATTCCTCGAAATACACACGTGGGCGGCGCAACAGGGACTTTGCTGCATTTTCCGCGTTGGCAATTTTCGCCTCCGCATCGCGCGCGAGTACTTCGGCCTTGTCCGCCGCGCCGACCAGCGCGCCGAGGCGGCGAATGTAGTCGAGAATGCCCACGACCGAGCGATGATTGCTGACCCACACCTCGACCCCGGCTGCGATAAGTTCACGCGCGATATCGGCCTGGATATCGGAAAAGCCGATCACGAGATCGGGTTCGAGTTGCAGAATCTCGCCGATCTTCGCGCTCGTGAACGCCGAGACTTTCGGCTTCTCGCGGCGCGCGCGCGCGGGGCTCACGGTGAAGCCGGAAATGCCGACGATGCGAGCGTCCTCGCCGATCGCGTATAGAACTTCGGTCGGTTCCTCGGTGAGGCAAACGATGCGTTGCGGGCCCATCCGCCCAGCATAAACGATCAGTCGGCGAGCTGGTGGTCGTAACTGAGCACGCGCGCGAGCTTCCAGCGGCCGTGGTCGTTTTTCCACACATGCGTGAAGCGCCCGGTTTCGGTGAGCTGATCGGGCTTGCCCGGTGTCAGCTTGTAGAAGCGATGCACGCCCGTTTCGATTGCGCCGTAATTGTTGAGCGGATACACCATCAGGCTGTCTTTCACCAGCTCGCGGCGCGCGCGAAAGTCAGCGCCCGATTGCACGCGGGTGCAATGCGCTTTGATGTCGGCGACGAATTTCGCGCCCGAGGTTTCGGTGAGGCCGTCTTTGTCATGCAAGAATTCGAAATCGTCCGTGACCATATCGGCGAGCTTTAGCGCATCGCATTGATCGAACACCGCAGCGAACAACTCGGCATCTGCTCGCGCAATTGCGACAACCAGATCGGATGTCGTCCTTGGTCCCGCGCGCAGATGAAAACCATCGCTCGTCGTGCGCTCGCCGGGCGCGTCGGTCGCTATCGCCGGCGACTGCGTCACGATCATCAGACCGCAAACCACTGCTGCTGCAATCATCGCTCGCATGTTTTCCTCCTGCGCTGGGTGCCTGCGCATTTGGATACGTGTGCGGCGCTCGTGGTTGCAACCGGCAGCGGATAGTGCACTGCGGTTGCGGATCAATCACGCCTACCAATCACGCCTACGGATAGAGCAGCCGCTTCGTCCACACGTCATCGACGAGTTCGTAGCACACGCGATCGTGCAGGCGCGCGCGCTGGCCGAACCACAG
>VBNZ01000287.1:6302-7479 GCA_005877675.1 Gammaproteobacteria bacterium | reverse complement strand
CGAAGGCGCACGGAATGCGTCATCGCAGCCACGGCAAGATGCACAAATCGGTCGACGTGCAAAAGTGGCAGGAACGTCTGGGTGGCGTCACCGGCGTCTGCTGCCAGAAAGTGTCCGAAGCCGAAGTGTTTGCGCGCGGCGGTATCCGGGACATCCTCGTCTCGAACGAGGTGCGCGACCCGCGCAAGATCGATCGGCTCGCCCGCCTGCCGAAATATGGTGCACGCACT
Source organism: Gammaproteobacteria bacterium (assembly GCA_005877675.1). Lineage (GTDB taxonomy): Bacteria > Pseudomonadota > Gammaproteobacteria > Xanthomonadales > Rhodanobacteraceae > Rudaea. Next base: position 7,249 of record VBNZ01000287.1, on the reverse strand, counting down.
ATCGTCTGCGTCGACGACGTGGCCAACGCGGCCGAACTTTCGGCAGCGGCGCAGAAGCACGGGACGACGCTGGAGTGCCTCGTCGAAATCGACTGTGGGGCGGGCCGCTGCGGTGTCAAGACAGTCGGAGAGGCAGTCGGGATCGCCAAAGCCATCGCTGCGGAACCAGCCCTGAAATTCACTGGCATCCAGGCATATCAAGGCGCTATGCAGCACTTGGAAAACTACGACGAGCGCAAGGCCAAGCTCGATGGCGCAATTGCCCTAGTGAAGGCCGTTGTCGAAGGATTGCATGCAGCCGGCCTGAAACCCGAACTCGTGTCGGGTGGCGGTACGGGCTCGTACTATTTCGAATCGAATTCCGGTGTTTACAACGAATTGCAGTGCGGCGCATCAAGGACCGGCACGGAAACCGCATAGATGAGGACGAATGGGAAAACGCGCTTTTCATTCTGACCTCAGTGATGAGCCATGCCAAACCTGATCAGGCTGTTTGTGATGCGGGGCTCAAGGTGCAGTCGCTCGATAGCGGCCTTCCCGTTGTCCACGGCCGCGATGACGTGAAATACCTAAGCGCCTCGGACGAACACGGTGTGATCGAAGACCGGCACGGTGCTCTTCGCATCAACGAAAAACTCAGGCTCGTTCCGGGCCATTGCGATCCCACCTGCAATATCCACGACTGGTATGTCGGCGTGCGCAAAGGCAAGGTCGAGGTGGTCTGGCCTGTGTCGGCGCGCGGAAAAGCCTATTGAGGCGGCAACACAGATGTTCTACATCATGGACGCTAATAGAGGTTTGGTCGGGACACGGTAGAAATCGCCTGCGGACGCTCCAAGCCTCGCCACTGACGTGAAATCATGAAGTGACACCCCCTATCGATTCTCATTCCTTCAACTTGTGGCTGTCATCGGCCACAAGGTCGAGTCCATAAATGTCGCGCAGCT
>VBNZ01000287.1:5224-6215 GCA_005877675.1 Gammaproteobacteria bacterium | reverse complement strand
GGGACAAGTCCAACATCTCCGCCAGACTCTTGAGAACTTTGAGAATTCGCTTTTCGATCCGCACGCCGGTCTGGACGCGCTCAATTATCTTCTCTTCGGTCATAGCGGAACTGTTCTTATCTATAAATGAGTGATTAATCTAGCGTTGCACCAGCGACTTGCGGAACAGAAGACTATTTTGGTTCAATTCCGGCAGCGGCGTCTCGTCGTATCCCAAGCTTCGGTACAGGGCAACGGCAGGAGCAAGGTCCAATCCGGTGTCGAATTCGATGATGCGGCCACCGCGTTTAACGACATGTCGTTCGGCGACGTTCATTAGCGCCCGCCCTATGCCCGATTTGCGGGCCGCAGGCTCCACCCACAGGCGATAAAACTTGGCCAACTTTGATGCCGCATGATATCGAATGACGATCATGCCAACAACGAATAGGTCTTGGTGCGCGAAGGTTGCCCGCGCTCGTCGCACGTTGCTTGGCAATAGCGAGCCTTCAGGATGATCGTGGCCGGAGCGGCGCAGCTCCGTCGTCATTTGCCTATCAATGAGACGAAACAGGCTGCAATCGGCTGGCATATCAAAAAAATTCCACTTTTCGCTGCGTGAAAGGTTTTTTTGGCATTTGGATCGGTGCTCTCGATTCGCGTAGGAGCTTGGGGTCCAGAAAGATCTGGCGTGGAAGGATGCCTCGTATCGCCTGCTGCCACTCAGGCCCCTGACTTGCGAATGACTGTTCAAATTGAGCGACATACTTGGCGTCGGCGCCTTTCATCGCGGTGCGGCTGCACCAAACACGCACATGAACATTGGTCGGGTTGGATTGAATCAGCGAAATGTCGTAGCGAGTCACACCCACCCCGTGGATGAAGATGACGTAACCAACCCTGCCCTGTTCTGGCTCGTAGCGGTCCATTATCCAAATGGGGGAACCCCATTCGGATGTTGTTTGAAAGATAACGCCCGCGACCTGTGCGCGGCCATCAGGGTGCACAAACT
>VBNZ01000287.1:3205-5190 GCA_005877675.1 Gammaproteobacteria bacterium | reverse complement strand
TGGACCGAAATAAGGTGTGAGAGCAGCGACCGTACCGGGCAAGTCGAAAATGAATTCCCGTTCTGCGTACATGTGTGAGTCTCCGGTTGAATTCGGTGATTGCTTGGGCACGTCGTGAATTCCATGCGCCGCATGAGGGTCGTGGCCTCCATGCTCTTGAGCTTGTGTGTGGACTATGGCAACTCCACAAGCAACTACTAGAGCTGCGGCTATGGAGCCGATCAGATACGTCTTCTTGTTCAAAGTAGTCTCCTACATGAGGTTAAGGTGGAAAGCCCTTAAAAAACGTTGGATTTATGCGGCCAGAGTCGGGCAACGCCGATAAGCCATACGAGGTAACAAGGTAACAAGGTACTACAGTACCAGCGCAACAACAAGCCCCGCCGATTTGCTTCGCCGGGTCAAACGCCGGCGAAGCCCGAGTCAAGGAGCGGTCATTCGGGATAGTCGGCAAGGGTCGAGCTGCGCGAGTCGGCAAAAAGCGGAGTCAGCAGCCATCGAAGGACGCAATACAGCCACCTTAAAAACGGACAAGACAAGCGCAGATTTGCGCCCAGATTGACCGATTTTGATCCGGTACTTGACATGCAAGTAGTTACTTGCCTATCATTTAGGCAAGTGATTACTTGCATATAGTGTATGCCAGAGCGCCATGATACCGACCTGCTGTTCAAGGCCCTGGCCGACCCCAGTCGGCGCAAGCTGCTGGATCTACTGCACGCATACGATGGACGCACTCTCAACGAACTGTGCGAGCACCTCGACATGACGCGGCAGGGCGTGACCCAGCACCTGGACCTTCTGGAAGCGGCGAACCTGGTCGCCATCGCGCGGCGCGGTCGCGAAAAGCTGCATTTTCTCAATCCGGTGCCGCTGCAAGAGATCTACGAACGCTGGATTGCCAAATTCGAAAAGCCTCGCCTCAAGGCGCTTTCAAAACTCAAACAAAGACTGGAGAGAACCAATGGCTAGATCGACCTTCGTGTATGTGACCTATATTCGTACCACGCCTGAGAAGCTGTGGTCAGCACTGACTGACGACGTGGCGTTCATGGAGCAGTATTGGTTCGGCATGCACTGCGAGAGCCAGTGGAAGGCGGGATCCTCATGGAAGCTGGTGTCCGGTGACGGGCAAATCTTCGATGCCGGCGAGATTGTCGACGCCGAGCCGCCGCGTCGCTTGGTAATCCGCTGGGAGAATCAAAAGCCAGAGCTCAAGGTCGAAGGCGATTCGTATTGCACGATGGAGCTGGAGCCGAGTGGCTCGGCGGTCAAGCTCTCGATCACTCACACGATCGAACGTGACCCCTCGAAACTCATCGTGGCGGTGTCAGGCGGCTGGCCGAAGATTCTCTCGAACCTGAAGTCCCTGCTGGAAACGGGCTCCATTGCTCTGGAGGAGACGTATCCGAAGAGCAATCAGCGATAGATGGCCGTTACGCTGCAGCATGCATCGCAGGCCCCAATTCACTCTACCGGCCCGCTGCCGCTGCCGAGTACGTCATCGGAGTAGGTATTGATGCGCGAGATTATCTCGTAGCGATCTTGTTCGCTGAGCGGGTAATCCGCCAGGGTCTCGAACAGATGCTCGACAAAGAGTTGGAAGTGTTGTCGCGTAATGCCTAATCCGTGATGTGCATGTATTACTGGTCGACCCGTATAGCGGATCGGACCGTCGAGCGCGGCCGAGAAGAACTCGACCTGCATATGCTGCAATTTGTCCAGAGCGGCATGATCGAAATAAGGCCTCAGATTCGGATCAGCGATCACTTTCATATAGAAGCGATCGACCATCCCAGCGACGGCTTCGGCACCGCCGATGCGTTCATACAGGGTCACTCCGGGAATACTCATGCTGATGTTCACTTTGAAGGACCAGCACCGCCAACCAGCAGTATGTGACTGCGCACGCATCGCGCATTGATCGAGATCACTCGTCACATCCCATATCGACCACTCGCGAACGCCCGCAATGCTCAGTCGAC
>VBNZ01000287.1:0-3010 GCA_005877675.1 Gammaproteobacteria bacterium | reverse complement strand
GCGTCTGTCGATATCGGCCTAAGCTCCCGGTTAACTACAAGTAGCGGTAAGCCATCAAGGCGATCACGGCGATCACCATGACAACGCCCAGTGCGGGGAGCGCCAATTTGAAATCAGTCGTTGACGGCAAGCTTGCCGTCAGCAGCGCTGCAACAATCCACACGTGCAAACCATACAGGGGCCAGGAAGCCGGATGCAGGAACGATCCCGCCCACCATAAAGCCAGCGGCGCGAGCAACAGCGGCGCCAACCCGATTGGCAGAGCACGTGCGTAGCCAACCCGGAATGCCACTGATCCCAGTCGCCATCCGTGTTCCGTGCGACTCGGGACTATCGACGGAAACGACGGCCGCGCACCAAGGACGAATGCCACGACAAAATGTGCTAGCTCGTGCACCAAAGTACCCGGCAGCACTATCAGAGCATAGGTCCACATACCGGCATATCTGCACGCGCGGATGATCAACAGCGCGCCGAAGACCCAAACCGCATCATGCGGCGATACCGTCACGGCAAAGTGCTTGATCCCAATCAACACGGTCGCAATGACGTCCATTTGTTAGTGCTAATTTCAAAATGACCGACAAGGATCGTCGCTACCGAAATCGCAAACTACCTGCCTGCAGACGCTGGCGATCGGCAACAAGGGGCTAGGCGCTACGGTGTAGACTTTAAGGTCAGTCGCGCACTTCTCAAGGCCGTATCCGTTAAGGAGTCCTTCGAATGAACCTGAGCAAAAATTTCCGAACTATGAAACTGACCAAGAGTCTCGGGATGCTCTTGCTGGGCATCTGGCTGATTCTGAGCGGACTAATTCCGCTTCTTCATCTGAGTTTCTCGGCGCTGGGATTACTCATGGCAATTCTCGCCGTCGCGGCAGGTGTTTTGATCCTGTTGGGGCGATAAAGATCGTTCTCATACCATTTGAAGCTTGAGCCGCTGTCGTTTGCGACAGGCTCGTTTGGGTCGATCGCCATCCTTCCCTCGCCGCTGCAAACGGCCAAAGCCGGTCGGTCGGATTGATGACACCTTTCGTCAAACCGGTCGGTCGCCAGCCATCTTGCGTCAACCGGGTCCGTCATCGTCGGCCGAGCCGACGTCTGCCGCTTGCGCTGCGGGCCTCGCCGACGATGTACAACCGACACGCGATCGAAATTGGACAAGTGATGCCCGGTTACAATCAGAGCACGTGTGCGGCGGACTTCGTGTGGGCAATTTGGGAAGGTAAGAATGAAAATTTTTTCTGGGCCACTCAGCATGTTCGGCGCGAAGGTCGAGATCGCGGCGCACGAGAAGGCCATCGACTTCGAGCTTGTGATGGTCCCATACGATCCGGTACGCGGTTACGACCCCAAACATCCCGACGTCACGCGCATTAATCCAAAGCGTCAAGTGCCGGTGCTGATAGACGGCAATCTAGAGCTCTTCGATTCCACGCAAATCTTCGAATATCTCGAAGACCTGAAACCCAATCCCGCCCTGTGGCCGACGCAACCAGCGGCACGAGCACTGGCACGTCAACTTGAACATCGCTCTGATGAAATCTATTTCCCGCACATCATCCGGCTGATGCAACTTGAAGAAACACCTGACGATCCGGGCGTGAAGGCCGCACGCAACGCCGCGGCGATGTTTTATCGTGACATGGAACAATCCCGCGCTGGTTCGGCATCATCACCCAGCGCGCGATCCGGCGTGGCTCCTTCGACTCGGTCACCGATTTACGGCGACGAATCGAACAATTCTCGGACCACTGGAACCAACATCCGCGGCCGTTCTCTTGGACCGCCACGGCAGATTCCATCCTCGAAAAACTGGCTCGACTTAGCAAAGCCATCTCTGGGACATCACACTAGTGTAGTGTCCCAAAAGAAACTATGTTCATGACCGATGTCAAGAAGCTATCCTTCTTGAGCATGGGCCGAACGATGATGGGACGACCGACACTGCCGTTGAACGTGACGGCGCAGGAGCGCGGTGAGTTGGAAGCCATCGCAGGCTCACGCAGTTTTCCGCATGGTTTGGTGCGTCGCGCGCAGATGATTTTGTGGAGCGACGAAGGTATCGCCATCCGTGAGATCGCGCGGCGTAGCAAAGTGACGTCGGCGGCGGTGTCGAATTGGCGCAAGCGGTTCCGGGATGCGCGGGTGGAAGGACTCCACGACGCCCTCAAGTCGGGTCGCCCGCGTACGCACGACGACGAACGCATTGCGCAGTTGCTTAACGCGGCCTTGTTGCGCAAACCCAGTGCTGCTACGCACTGGACTGTGCGCGGGCTGTCGGACGAGACCGGCGTTGCCAAGAGTTCGGTGCAACGCTATCTGAAGCTGTTTGGCGTACAGCCTCACCGAACCAAGACCTTCAAGCTGTCGAATGATCCGTTCTTCGTGGAGAAGGTGCGCGATATCGTGGGTCTGTACTTGAACCCGCCCGACCATGCGTTGGTGCTGTGCGTGGACGAGAAGAGCCAAGTACAGGCGCTGGAGCGCACACAGCCCGTTCTGCCGCTGGGATTGGGCTATGTGGAAGGCATCACGCACGACTACATTCGCCACGGCACCACGACCTTGTTCGCTGCATTGGATGTGGCCAACGGCACCGTCATCACGCAATGCAAGCCGCGTCATCGGCATCAGGAGTTCCTGGCCTTCCTGCGGCATATCGAGCGCAGCGTTCCGCAGCAGCTTGATGTTCACCTGATCGTCGACAACTATGCCACGCACAAGCACGCGACCGTGCGCAGATGGCTGGTACAGCACTCTCGATACCACCTGCACTTCACGCCGACCTACAGTTCCTGGCTCAACCAGGTCGAGCGCTGGTTCGGCATCATCACCCAGCGCGCGATCCGGCGTGGCTCCTTCGACTCGGTCACCGATTTACGGCGACGAATCGAACAATTCTCGGACCACTGGAACCAACATCCGCGGCCGTTCTCTTGGACCGCCACGGCAGATTCCATCCTCGAAAAACTGGCTCGACTTAGCAAAGCCATCTCTGGGACATCACA
>VBNZ01000306.1 GCA_005877675.1 Gammaproteobacteria bacterium | reverse complement strand
TCTTCGCCTCCTCGCGCAGCGACAGAGGCGCCACGACTTCGACATCCGGACCGTATTTGAGCACGTCCATCAGCAGTTCCTTGGAGTTGCTGTACGGCACCTTCAACTCGTAGCGCCCATCGCCGAGCCAGGCGCCCTGCTGCTGCGAATGCCAGTGTTCGTCGGCAACCCAGCGTGCGGTATGTGGCGAAAAACGCAAGGTCGCCCAGGCTTTCGGCGGACCCGAGAAAATACCGTAGCTTGAGGCAAGGTGCTGGTTGAGTTCCGCCTCGTCGTGATCGACCGCCGCGTCTTCGCGCAGCTGCGCGCCTTTGACGCGATCGAGCGCGAAGCTGCGCAGCGCATTGCGCGCATGATCGAACGCATCGAGGTACCAATTGTCGCGGTAATGGGTCAGGCGCTGCGGCGAGACCTCCCGCTCGGTCGGCTGGTCGGTCGAGCGCGCGCGATACTTGAACTTCAGCCGGCGACGTTCGAGCACCGCGCTCGCCACGTGGCGAAACGTCGCCTCGTCGACCTTGCGCGTGCCGTAGCCGATCACGCGGATGCGTTCGAGCGGAAAGCGCCGGGCTGACAACAGCCGATCGATGCGCGAGCGGAATGGCGCGAGCGCCGAAGCGAGCACGCCCGGACCGGTGCGCCCGACCAGTTCATTGAGCGCAAGCAATGCCTGCAGCTCCTCGCTCGTCAGCCACAATCCCGGCAGCTCGAAGCGTTCCGCCTCGTCGGCCGCATAGCGAAACGCGGCGTTCTCGCCGTCGCTCTCGATCGGCGCGCCGAGCGCATCGCGCAGAAACGCGATATCGCGATACGCGGTCGCGCGCGAGCAGCCGAGTTCGTCCAGCAACTTTGCGAGCGACACCGGATAGCGCGCGGACTTCAGGATCCGGTGCAGCGTCAGTATGCGTTCGTAGCGATCCATGCAGCTATGTTACGCGATGCTGCGCTGCAATTACCCGTTCGCGGGCAGCGCACCGACGCGCGCGAGCACGGCACGCGCGATCGCTTCGCGCTTGGGACCATTGAGTTCGACGCTGCCGTCGCGGGTATAACTCGGCAGATCCATGTTGACCGCAACAAACCAGCGCCGGCCCCCACGTTCGAGCCAGCCGATGAACCAGCCGGTATCGGGCTGGCCGCTATCGTTGCCACACCAACCGGTCTTGCCGTGCAGCACGTAGTCCGGCGCCGCGTCGATTACGGTGATGCGACGAACCGTTTCCTGCACGCGCGGCGAAAATGGCAAAGCACCCGTCGCGAGGCGGCGCAGAAATTCGATCTGCTGCACGGCGCTGATGCGCAGCTTGCCGCTGAGCCAGAATTGATCGATGCCGCCGCCGATGTCGCGATTGCCGTAGCCGGCCTTGTCGATCCACTCTTGCATGCGGGTCGCGCCAATGCGCCGTGCCATCGCTTGATAGAACCACAACGTCGAACTACGCATGCCGCCAGCGAGATCGGTGTCGCGATTCCATTTGGGATTCGAGTGCGGCTTGCCGTCCCAGGGATAGACCTCAAATTCGTCCACGACTGAGCTGGTCTCAAGGCCAACGAGCGCATTGAAGACTTTGAAAGTCGATGCAGGTCGAAAGCCGGTTTCGGCACGCAGGCGATCGAAGACGACGTATCGGCTGTGCCGGCGACGCCGCGGCGGCTGAACTCACTGCGCCACTCCGGGTGATCTTCCCAAACAGGCGCGGCAGCAAGCAATTGCAACGGCAGCAGCAATGCGAACGACAACAGGAAGCACAACCGCATGGACATCTCCGTGCCTAATGGGACGCGAGTGTAGGCATGCGATAGCGGCAAAAAAAGGCCGAACTTCTGACCGCGCGCGCCGTGTTTGTGCGCATCCGCTACCATTGTGCCCCCCGCAGCAGCCCTCGGCCCATGCCGCACGCAAATCTCAAACTCAACGAACCTGTTGGCGACGAGGTCAAGACGACCACGTGCTATATGTGCGCGTGCCGCTGCGGCATCAAAGTGCATCTGAAAGACGGCCGCGTACGCTATATCCAGGGCAATGCCGCGCATCCGGTCAACAAAGGCGTGCTGTGCGCGAAAGGCTCTGCCGGAATCATGCAGCACTATTCGCCGGCGCGCCTGTCCAAGCCGTTGCTGCGCGTAGGCGAGCGCGGCGCGGGGGAGTTTCGCGAGATCGAATGGGACGAGGCGCTCGCGCTCGCGACACGGTGGCTTGGCGATATCCGCAAGTCCGACCCCGACAAGCTCGCATTCTTCACCGGGCGCGATCAGTCGCAGGCGCTGACCGGCTGGTGGGCGCAGCAGTTCGGCACGATCAACTACGCCGCGCACGGCGGGTTCTGTTCGGTCAATATGGCCGCAGCGGGCATGTACACGCTCGGCGGTTCGTTCTGGGAATTCGGCGAGCCTGACTGGGAGCAGTCCAAATATTTGCTGATGTTCGGCGTGGCCGAGGATCACGATTCCAATCCGATCAAGCTCGGCCTCGGCAAGCTCAAGGGGCACGGCGCGAAGATCGTCGCGATCAACCCAGTGCGTACCGGCTACGCCGCGATCGCCGACGAGTGGATCGGCATACGCCCCGGCACGGACGGACTCTTCGTCGGCGCATTGATCCGTGAGCTGCTGCTCAACGACTGGATCGATTTCGACTATCTGGTCAAGTATACGAATGCGCATTATCTCATTGTGCGCAATTCCGGCGGCGCCGATGACGGGTTGTTTGCGCGCGACGCGGAAGGCGAGCCGCTGTGTGCGGTGCGCTCTGTTGGAGCCCTCTCCTCCGACAGCTTTATCGTCGGGGGAGAGAGTGGGGTGAGGGGGCGCTCCTCGCCCGTGCCGGATACGTCCGCGCAAGATCAAGAGCCCCCCTCACCCCAACCCTCCCCCCCGACGCCGTCGGGGGGGAGGGAGCAAAACACCGACGGTGCCGCGAACGGATGGCGCATCGAGCGGGCCAATGCCATCGACGTTGCGCCGCTGATCGTCGGTGAATTCATGCTCCCCGACGGCCGCAAGGCGGTGCCGGCGTTCCAATTGCTCGCTGAGCGCTTTCTTGCGGACGAATACGCAGCCGACGCCGTGGCGCCCCAGTGCGGCGTCGATGCGGCGACGATTCAGCGTATCGCCGCAGAAATCGCCGACGTCGCGTTCAAGCAGGAAATCCGAATCCCGCAGCGCTGGACCGATGCCTGGGGCCGCGAACATGCCGAGATGATCGGCCGCCCGGTCGCGCTGCACGCGATGCGCGGCATCTCCGCCCACGCCAACGGCTTCCATACCTGCCGCATGCTGCATGTGTTGCAGCTGCTACTCGGCGCGATCGACACACCCGGCAGCTTTCGCTATCAGCCGCCGTATCCGAAGCCCGTGCCGCCGGCGAACCGACCCGGCCGGACGCGCCGCGAAAACGGCTCGCTCGACGCCGCACCGCTCGGCTACGTGCACGCGCCGGAGGAACTCGTCGTCGATGCAGAGGGCAAGCCGCGGCGCATCGACAAGGCGTTTTCGTGGGAACATCCGCTCGCCGCGCACGGCATGTTGCAGAGCGTGATCCGCAATGCCTGGGCGGGCGATCCGTATCCGATCGACACGCTGTTCCTGTTCATGGCCAACATGGGCTGGAACTCCGCGATGAATA
>VBNZ01000305.1:4120-6115 GCA_005877675.1 Gammaproteobacteria bacterium | reverse complement strand
TGCTGGCTAAATCGACGCGCGACCGCGAACACATCCGCGCCGATCTGATCGAAATGCTCGATCGCGATTTCTCCGAGTTGCGCGCGCGCGTCGTGCGTCTGGAGAACGGCCCGCCGGTCGGCTATCCGGTGCAATTCCGCGTTTCGGGCGAAGACATTCCTACCGTGCGCGAGATCGCGCGCAAGGTCGCCGATGTGATGCGCAACAATCCCACGCTGCGCAACGTGAATCTCGACTGGGAGGAGCCGTCCAAAGTCGTGCGCCTCGCTATCGACCAGGAACGCGCGCGCGTGCTCGGCGTGTCCTCCCAGGATCTGGCGAATTTCCTGCAATCCTCGCTGTCGGGCGTGCCGGTGACGTACTACCGCGAACGCGATCAGCTGATCGAAGTCAGCTTGCGCGGCCCGGTCGACGAACGCGCGCGCCTGTCCCTGCTCGAAAGTCTGGCTGTGCCGACACCATCGGGTACGAGCGTGCCGCTGAAACAGATTGCGACCGTGAGCTATGGCTTCGAGGAAGGCATTATCTGGCGCCGCAACCGCTTGCCCACGGTGACTGTGCGTGGCGATATCTACGGCACCACCACGGCGCCGACAGTGACTGCGCAGGTGCAGCCGCAGCTCGAAGCGATCCGCGCAGCGATGCCGCCGGGTTATTTGCTAACGGTCGGCGGCGCGGTCGAGGAAAGCGCCAAGGGCCAGGGCTCGGTCAACGCCGGCATGCCGCTGTTCCTCATTGTCGTGCTGACGCTGCTGATGGTTCAGCTGCGCAGTTTCGCGCGCGTCGCCCTGGTGTTCCTGACAGCGCCACTTGGACTTATCGGCGTGACCCTGTTCCTCGTGGTGTTCCGCGTGCCGTTCGGCTTTGTCGCGATGCTCGGCACGATCGCGCTGATGGGCATGATCATGCGCAATTCGGTGATCCTGGTCGATCAGATCGAGCAGGATATCGCGGCCGGCCACGAGAAATGGACCGCCGTAGTCGATGCGACGGTGCGGCGTTTCCGTCCCATCGTGCTGACCGCGCTCGCGGCGATTCTCGCGATGATTCCGCTGACGCAGAGCGCGTTCTACGGGCCGATGGCGGTTGCGATCATGGGCGGCCTGCTCGTCGCGACGGCGTTGACTTTGCTGTTCCTGCCCGCACTGTATGCAGCCTGGTTCCGCATCAAGCGGCACGACGCGACACCGCAGACTGCGCGCATGGCACCGCAAAATGCGCATGCGCACTGAGTCTCGATGCACGCCAGGCGCCGAAGGTTTAGGTGACTTCCGGCACTTCGGGCGCAATTGTTCAACGGCGATCTTATAATTGCCGGGTTTGAAGCCAGCTTCCAGCCTGATCGGAAACCCTTATGTCACTCAATATCGAACTCGCTCGCCGCAACATGGTCGAACAGCAGGTGCGTCCCTGGGACGTGCTGGATTCGCGCGTGCTCGAAGCGCTGTCCGCAATCCGGCGCGAAGACTTTGTGCCGCCCGCCTGCCGCAATCTTGCGTTCGCCGATCTCGAGCTGCCGCTCGGGCATGGCGAGGTGATGATGAAGCCGGTAGTCGAAGGACGCGTACTGCAGGCGGTGTCGCCCACGAAAACCGAGCGTGTACTCGAAATCGGTACGGGCTCGGGATTTTTGACCGCGTGCCTCGCGCGCCTCGCCGCCGAGGTGGTCAGCGTCGAGCAGCATGGCGAATTCGCCGACGCGGCGCGCGTGCGCATCGCCGGTGCCGGCGCGCGTAGTGTCAGCGTCAATGTCGCCGATGCAGTCGGCGGCTACGTACCCGGTCAGCAGTTCGATGTGATGCTTGTCACTGGCGCGGTCGCAGCGCTTCCGCCACATTGGCGCGATTGGGTCAAACCTGGCGGCCGCCTGTTCGCGATCATCGGCGCGTCGCCGGTGCAGCAAGCCGTGCTGTTCACGCGCGCCAGCGACGCTCAGTGGAGCGAACAGGTGTTGTTCGAGACCGACCTGCCCTATCTCAATCATGCCGGCCCGGT
>VBNZ01000305.1:1179-3817 GCA_005877675.1 Gammaproteobacteria bacterium | reverse complement strand
TGGTTCGAGTAATTTCGTGCTACAACGCAGCGACGGCACGGCACGTGGCCGCACGGCGAGCGTGTCGCTGTCGCAATCGCTGTTCAATTGGGCCAACATCGAGCGCTGGCGCGGCGCCAACGCACAGGCCGAAGGCGCGCAAAATACCTACGATGCGGCTTCGCAGGATCTGCTCGTGCGTACCGCGACCGTCTACTTCGGCGTGCTCACGGCGGAAGACCAGCTGAGTTTCGCGCAACTTAACGAGAAATCGCTGCAAAAGCAGCTTGATCAGGCCGAGCAGCGCTTTCAGGTCGGTCTCTCCGCAATCACCGACGTGCATGTCGCGCGCGCGCAGCACGATGCTGCGGTCGCACAGGTGATCACCGCCCAGAACGCTGTGGCAACCGCACGCGAAAGCGTGTCGCAAATCATTGGCAAGGATTTCGGCGAATTGAAGAAGCTGCGCGATCCGCTGCCGCTGGTGAAACCAGAACCTGCGGCAATGGAAGACTGGGTGGGCATCGCGACCAAACAGAATCCGACGCTCCTCGCAGCGCAACGCAATGTCGACTCGGCTGACCACAACGTGTCCGCGCAGCGCGCCGGTCACTACCCGACGCTGAGCGGATCACTCTCCCGCAGCGACGCACCAGCGTGGGGAAGCGGCAGTACCGCCGGCCTGCCGAACAGCAACAGTTTGTCGACTTCGACCGTTGTTGGCGTCACCTTGAATATCCCTATTTTTTCCGGCGGACTCACCACCGCACAAACGCGCCAGGCGGCGTTTCAGCGCGATGCAGCGCAGGATCAGCTCGAACTGCAGCGCCGCGGCGTGGTCGCGAATACGCGCAACGCCTATCGTGCGGTCGTCGCCGACATCAGCGAAGTCGAAGCCACCAAGGCTGCGGTTGTTTCCGCGAAAAGCGCGCTCGAAGGTCGGCACCAAGACGATCCTCGATGTCCTGACGAGCCAAAGCACCCTGCTCAACGCCCAGAGCTCGTATTCGCGCGCACGCCATCAATTTGTGCTCGACGGCCTGCAGCTCAAGCAGGCAGCGGGCATCGTCGCGGCCAAAGACGTCGACGCGGTCAACGCGCTGCTCGAATGACGCCATCGTCGTTGATGGCGCTATTGTGCGCCATCAACGACGCAGCGTGTCTTCCACTATCGCCACGGTGCGCAGCACGCTGCCCTGCTCGCGTTCGAATGCAAACTTGGCCGCCTGACCGACGCGCGCACGTTGTGCTTCGTCAGCGAACAGGCGCGTGATCGCGCCGCCGAGTTCATCGCCGTCGAGTAGCTGCACTTCGGCGCCGGCTTCGAGCAGGCTCGCACTGATCTCGGCGAAGTTGAACATATATGGCCCGACCACGACCGGCACCGCGAGCGCCGCCGGTTCGAGCACGTTGTGCCCGCCGATCGGCACGAGGCTGCCGCCGACAAAGGCGGCATCGGCCGCCGCATAAAAGTTGAGCAGTTCGCCGAGCGTATCTACAACGAAGCACTGAGTGCTGGGCAGGGCCGCATCATCCTCGCTGCGCGTGCGCGTGAGGAAGCCGAAGTTGTGGCAGGCCAGCGCAACCGGTTTGAAACGTTCCGGGTGGCGCGGCGCGAGCAGCAGCAGCGCATCGGGAAAACGCCGCAATACCTCGGCATGCGCCTTGAGCACCGGCAACTCCTCACCGTCGTGGGTCGAGGCAGCAATCCATACCGGTCTGCGCGCGCCCCAGCGGTCGCGCATCCGCGCCGCGCCCTCGAGCAGATGCGGCGGTACGGTCATGTCGTACTTGAGATTGCCGATCACGCCGAGGCGCTCGGGCGGCGCGCCGAGTTCCGCCAGTCGCGTTGCATCGGTCGCCGACTGCGCGGCGATGTAGCGCGCGCTGATCAGGGCGTGCTGCGCGAGCGCCCGAATCGGGCCGTAGCCGCGCAGACTCTTTTCCGACAGGCGTGCGTTGGCGATGATCAACGGTATCCTGCGCGCCTCGCATTCGAGAAACAGATTCGGCCAGATCTCGGTCTCCATGATCAGCGCGACGCGCGGGCGGATGCGATCGAGAAAGCGCCGTATCGACGCGGGCAGATCGTACGGCAGATACAGGTTGATCACGCGCTCGCCATAGACGCGGCGCACGCGCTCGGACCCCGTCGGCGTCACCGTTGTGATGACGAACGACGCGCCTTCATAACGCTGCATCAGCGCGTCGATCAGCGGCAGCGCCGCGTTGACCTCGCCCATCGATACGGCGTGAATCCAGATGCTGTCGCGCACGCCCTTCACGCGGGAAAAGCCGAACCGCTCGCGCCAGCGTTCGAAATATTCGCGATAACGCAGGCCGCGCACCGCGAGCCGGTACAGAATCGCAGGCGTGAGCAGGTACATCGTCAGCGTGTAGATGAAGCGGCGTAGCGGCACGGTTGCGGCATGAGCGAGGGTGACGGAGTATACCGGGAGACGGTGGGCGGAAGACGGGACGGCAGCGGAAACTGCGAGTGGTGCGTGGAAGGGCGAGGGCGTCGCGCGCGCATCTCGTATACTCAGCACGATGCCCGCATCGCCGCCGTCCGCCCCCTCCCTGTATTCGCCTCGCCACTGGCTCTCCTGGGCCGGCATCGGCGTGATCCGGCTCGTCGCAATGCTGCCTTACCCGGCGC
>VBNZ01000305.1:0-1133 GCA_005877675.1 Gammaproteobacteria bacterium | reverse complement strand
GCAACCCGACACGGCCGCGCGCACACGCCTGTTGCGCGCCGCGCTCGGCGATCTTGGCATGATGCTGGTCGAATTCGCCTACGCCTGGATGGGCAACGCGCGCGCCCTCGCGCGTGTGCCATGCACGATCGAAGGCATCGCGCATCTCGAAGCCTGCCGCGCGCGCGGCCAGGGCGTGTTGCTGGTCGGCGCGCATTTCTCGCATCTGGAACTGTGCGCACGCCTCGTCTCGCAGCGTTTCCGCATTGCCGGCATGTACCGCACGATGGACGATCCGGTGTTCGACCACTGCGTGCTGCAGGCACGCCTGGGCTACGCCGAAGCGATGTTCCGTAAAGAAGATCTGCGTGGTTCGGTCAAGCATTTAAAGCGCGGCGGCGTACTCTGGTATGCGCCCGATCAGGACATGCGCGGCAAGGACAGCGTGTTCGTTCCATTCTTCGGGATACAAGCAGCGACCATCACCGCGACGCATCATCTCGCGCGCCTTTCGGGGGCCGCGGTGATCCCGTTTTTCCATCGGCGCCTGCCGCGCGGCGGCTATGCGCTGCGCCTGGAGGCGCCACTCGAAAACTTTCCGAGCGCCGATGCCGCCGCCGACACTGCGCGCGTCAATGCCACGATCGAGCGCATGGTGTACGAAGCGCCCGAGCAATACCTGTGGGTGCACAAGCGCTTCAAAACACGGCCGCCCGGTGCTCCCGCGGTCTATTGATCGCGGCCGCGCCGCCGTGCTTCGTATACTTTTGCGTATTTGAGGAATACATAGAACGCGCCGGTCGCCGCGCTGATAAAGCCGGCCCAACCGTTGAGGAAATAGCGCTTGAAAACGTATTGCCGCAAGAAGAACACCGGCGGATACAGCAGCATGCGCACGCCGATGAAGCGCTGGCCGCGGCGCAGTTTGTCCACGACGAGCCCGCTCGAATACGCGTTGATCTTGTCGACCTTGGTCGCGATATCGGGTTCGCCATAATGCAAAAAAGTCGCCGCACGCAATGTTTGCGTTGGACCGTCGGTTTCCGGCGCCGCGTGCACCGGCACATCGTTCATGCGGCAGCGGCGGCGATCGATCAAGCGCAGGTGTGCATTGGTCCACGACAGCACATGCTGAAACGTCCAGAACATCTGCT
>VBNZ01000304.1 GCA_005877675.1 Gammaproteobacteria bacterium | reverse complement strand
CGTTCGCGGATGCGGTGCAACGCCATCACCCCTTGCTGCTCGGGTGACTTGATCGGCACGCTATCGATCTCGCCGCAACGATCCGCTTCGAGCAGCCCGGCTGCATCGGTGCGATCGGTCTTGTTGCGACGCACGTACGGGCGCACGTCGCGTGCCGGCAGCAAGCGCACCGCGTGGCCCTGTGCGGCGAATCGTCGCGCCCAGTAGTGCGCGCTGCCGCAGGCTTCCATCACCACGCGCAGCGGACCACGATTATCCAGCGCGTGTGCGAAGGCGCGACGCGACAGGCGCGTGCGCTGCACGATCCGATGCTGCGCATCGGCGAACGCGAGTTCGAACACCTCTTTTGCCAAATCGATAGCGACAGTCGTAGCATGCATGGCGGACTCCTCTCGTGTGGTCAACTGAATGCGTCACATCCAGTTTGGCACTTCGATGCCGATATACCGGCGGGAGGAGTCCATTCAATCAGTCAAGCGGTCCGCGAGGAAGTTGCGCTAACATGCCCGCCCTACGCATCGCGGCAGCAACCGCCCACTTCAAGCATTAGGCCGCAGAAAAACGCACTCCCTCACCACCACCCATCCTCGGAGGTTCTATGAAGCGAGTCACTGGCATCGGCGGCATCTTCTTCAAAGCCAAAGACGCTCCGGCACTACGGGCTTGGTACAAGCAGCACCTCGGAATCGATGTCCAAGCATGGGGTGGCGCGGCTTTCAGCTGGGCCGACGCTGAAGGCAAGCCGGTTGCCGGAACAACTGCCTGGCATATCAACTCGGCGCAAAGCGAGCAGTTTGCGCCCAGCGCCGCGCCTTTCATGGTCAATTACCGGGTGGAGGATCTGCGCGCCCTGGTCAAAGTCTTACGCGAAGAAGGC
Source organism: Gammaproteobacteria bacterium (assembly GCA_005877675.1). Lineage (GTDB taxonomy): Bacteria > Pseudomonadota > Gammaproteobacteria > Xanthomonadales > Rhodanobacteraceae > Rudaea. The sequence continues at coordinate 4,216 of VBNZ01000304.1, read as the reverse complement.
TGCAACGTTCTCGATAAGATTGACGATTCCGAGTACGGGCTGTTTGCCTGGGTGATCGATCCAGAAGGAAACAAGGTAGAACTTTGGCAACCGCCTGCCGGTCAGTGACCAGGGCACTCAGTCTCAGCGAATATGCCTTAAGCTCTCGGCCAAGCCGATCCTTGATCCGCCCGCTTGTGCCGAGTGTAGGGGCTCGCCCAAGGATCATTGCGGAGCGGTTGGGATCATTGCGGAGCGGTTGCGCTAATATGCGGTGCATCGCGGCAACGGCCGCTTACCTCGCGCGCTGGGCATCAGACTATGCGTCCTAGAGAAGCCTTTGGTGTGGCCGTCCGAGTGTTCGGGCTCCTGGTTTCGTGTGCAGCAGTGCTTTATTTGCTGACCGCCATTCTTTTGTTTTTTGTTCCACATTATCGTCCGGACATCTCTCCGGCTTGGCACTACTTGCTGAGCGGCGTAATCGGCCTCGTGTTTGGCGTGTACCTGCTTCGTGGCGCGCCTCATATTGTTCGCTTCGCTTATCACGGCGAGCGCTCTGATGCCTAACTTTCCCTCAAGCAGATTGCTGCCGAGAGGTCACGGTAAATTGCTGCGCATCGCGGCGCATGCCGCTTACTCCAGCGTCAGCCGCCCATGAAACGCCTGTGGACTATCATCGGCGTAAGCGATGTATCTGCCAGCTTCAAATGGTATCAGTCGCTGCTCGGCCAATCGCAGACATCGCCCGCCCACGAGTACTTTGGGCAACTCCTCGACTCGGACGGAACGGTATTGCTCTGCCTCCACGGGTGGGGCGCCCACGAACATCCATCCTTGACGAGTCCCAATCACGCGACGCCCGGCAACGGACTCCTGCTGTTTTTTCGCGTCGATGATTTCAACGCGGCGTTGCAAAGGGCACGCGCTCTTGTCACGCGATTCGAAGAAGAACCCCACATGAATCCAAACACTGAAACCATGGAGTTCTCAGTCCGGGATCCGGACGGGTACTACGTTACGATCAGTGCGCTCTCTGCGCCCTGACTATTCGTTCGAGCGGACCGCCATAGTGCGCATCGCGGCAGCGGCCGCTTATCGCTGGCGTTAGGCGCCGGGAAATTTCAAATTGCCTCCTTTGAACTCAACCGCCAGCCCCGAATCCCTTCAGTCTGGCGTGCTTATCTCGGCCGCTGACCCGATGCTCAGCAACGCCATTGCGCAAACACTGCGCGCACCCGCCGCGGAGCGCGCTCGACTCTTTGCCCGGCTCGTCTGCGAAATCGAAACATTCATGGCGGCGCACCCCGAGGAGCGCCCGTGGACTTGCAAGGTGTACCAAGGCACCGATGGCTCCGTGATCTTTCGTGGCGGTGTTGGTCACTCGCTGGTCATTGATGTTGCCGGCCTCCTCTGGCGCGCCCGAAGCTACGAAGACTTCGAAACTGCCTACGTCTTCAACGGCAGCACGTACGAGATCGATACACTGACTCCTCTCTATTCGCAAATGCGCGAGTATTCGTCCTAGATGAATTACATTACGCAGCGCCGACATTCGCTCAAACCGCGTAGTCGCGCATAGCTATGCGTTGCGGCAGCGGCGCTCGTATCTGGAGCGCAACTTTCCAGGCTACGCCGACGAGTTACCTGAGCCTGACGCTACGGTGCGCCAACTATTCGCTTTAGTAGACCGCTGCGTATCGGTGCGGTGTACACTCAAATCCATTCGCGGCAGCGGCCGCTCAGCTCAAGCAGTACGCGCTATGCGCGAGTTGGAAGTCTCGGGGAAAATTGCCCTCTACTCGCTGCCGCTGCAGTGCGCGCTTGCATGCCTCGCCTTCTTCTTTTTTCGAGAAACTTCAAGTCAGATGGGCGCCTGGCAAATTCTAGTTTCCTGGCTTGTGGGTTTTGTCGGACTCCTCTCAGGATTAATCACCGCCGCGAAGACCCGTCGTATGCGTTGGCTGAGCCTGCCGATTGCTTCGTTTTTTGTTGCATGCGCGTCGGTGCTTTTCTTTGTCGGCTTCGGCCTGTGAACCGCCGAGCAGCGAAATCAAAACAGCAGCGAATCGCTGTGCGCGAGTGTGAGTGGTTAGCTCGAGTAGGCATCCGATGAATCGTAGTCGCGCATTATCGCCCTTTACCAAGCCGGTCTTGGCGCTCATAGCTATCTACTTCACTGCCAGTCTCGCGCACTTCGCGCACAATGCCGAGTTCATCGCCTTCTATCCCAACATGCCAAATTGGCTCACGCGCGAGAAGGTCTATCTCGCGTGGCTCGCCATTACTGGCTTAGGTTATTGCTGCATATGGCGCCCTCGGGCTGGACGGTCTTGGCCACTACACGCTTGCGCTTTGCTCCGAGCACACATTCGCAACCAATGTCACGATCTGGTCTGAAGTCATTGCCGGCTTTGTGCTCATGTTGGTTTCAGCAGTGCTATTTAGCCGATGCATTGCTCAGACTAAATACTTGGCTGCCTGAGAAACCTGATAGAAGCGATCGATCTGCGCTGCGACGAAGAAATGGATCTTGACGCGATACCGATGCTTCGTTTCAATGGACGCGACCTGTGACGAACGCCTGATGTTCGCCGCTGACATCCCGATCACGATCCGCCGCATCCGCCCGCACGAAGGCGTGGCAATGCGTGCGATTCGATTACGCGCACTCGCCGACACACCCAAGGCGTTCGGACAAACGCTGGCGCAAGCGATTGCTCTGACCGATGAGGAGTACGACAGGCGCGCGCAAGCCTCGGCGCTGGGTCAGGAGAGAACGTTTCTCGTCGCCGAGGACCGCCAGACGGAATGGATCGGCATGATCGCAGGTCACGATGAGGAGAACGCATTGCGCTACTCTCCATGTGGGTCGCACCAACGCATCGTCAGCGCGGCATGGGCAAAATACTCGTCCAGTCACTCTTCGATTGGGCGGCAACGAAGGCGCGGCAAGAGATGTACCTGTTTGTCGGCGCGCACAATCAAGCGGCACAAGCTCTCTATGCCAGCATGGGATTCCTGCCGACCGGGCGCAGCGAACCGCTGCCATGGGATCCGGCGATCATTGATATCGAGATGACACAGAAGCTCGGAACTTCGCTGACGGCATAGTCGTGTGACTACTGCCACGATGTTGTCAGTAGCGCTCTGCGATACTGTATTCGGCAACATCAGGCAGCGGTGCATTGTGATCCTGGCTGGCACACGACTTATCGATTCCTGCGGAGAAATGCTGATGAAAAAAACGTATCAGGGCAGCTGTCATTGTGGCGCGGTGAAGTTCGAGGCCGATATCGACCTGACGCAAGGCACGAGCAAATGCAATTGCTCGATCTGCACCAAGACCCGCAACTGGTCGGCGATCGCCAAACCCGATGCGTTCCGCCTGCTCGCAGGTGAGGATGCACTCAGCGATTACAGCTTCGGTTCGAATAGCGCGCATCATCTGTTCTGCCGCCACTGCGGCGTACGCCCATTCGGGCGCGGATACATCGAGCAGATCGGCGGCGCCTACGTGGCGGTGCGCCTGGCAAGTTTGGACAATGTCGACCCCGCCGAGCTGGTCGATGCGCCGGTGCATTACTGCGACGGACGCAACAACAACTGGTGGAACGCACCCGCCGAAACGCGGCATCTGTAATCGCAATGGCAGGCAAACCCATCGAGCGTGTATCGATCCTCACCTGCCCGGCCTGTGGCCATGCGAGCGAGGAAGTCATGCCCGTCAATGCCTGCCTCTACTTCCACGAATGCGTGGCCTGCCATCGCCTGCTGCAGCCGCTGCCGGGCGATTGCTGCGTGTTTTGCTCCTATGGCAGCGTCAAGTGTCCGCCGGTACAGCAGGCCGGCGCGGCAGCAACTTGCTGCGGTTAGACTCGCGCAGAACTGCGCCGTCAGGTTTGACAGGGTCCGACCGGGGCCGGACAATGCTTTGATTTTCAAAGGCCTGACCACGCTTGCCCATACCGATTCCAGCTCTGCGGCCAGCGCTCGCCGTGATCCCCGCGCGCAACGAAGCCGCTACCGTGGCGGAAGTCGTGCGCGGCGTGCTGGCGCAGGGGTGCTGCGACGTACTGGTAGTCAACGATGCGAGCAGCGATGCGACCGCGGCCGAGGCGCGCGCCGCGGGCGCGACCGTGATCGATCTGCCGCTCAACCTTGGCGCCTGGGGCGCAACGCAGACCGGCATGCGCTATGCGCAACGCAAACGTTACGAGATCGTAGTGACGCTCGATGC
>VBNZ01000124.1:28217-28698 GCA_005877675.1 Gammaproteobacteria bacterium | reverse complement strand
AATCACACGGCGCTCGCCCTCGAACGGCAGATGTCCGTGGAAGGAGTTGTCCGCGCGCTTGAACACGACGAAGTTGCCGTACAGCGGCTTGATCTCGGGCGCCGCAACATCGTCGATGTTGTCGATGCGATTCAAGAAGCGAAAACAGCCGTCGCTCGTATCGGGCCAGCTCTCATTGAGATAGAGCAGGGCGGTCGCGACTTTGGACTTGCTGTCGGTGTGGATCGTGCCGTGGCGTTTGTTCAGCGCACGGCATAGCGTGACCAGCGTCGGATACTGGCCGAGACGCTCGATGCCGAGCTTGGCGCCGACGGCGCTCGCGACCGCGGGATCGGTCAATTCGGTAATCAGGCGGTTGATGCTCGGACCGCAGTCCTTGTCCTCGTACGGAAAAAATCCCGCGCCCGAATACTTCGGAAAATCGCGCTCGAGCTCGCTCGCCGCCTGCTCGGGCAGTTGCGCGCGCGCAACCAGAAAGCAG
>VBNZ01000124.1:18597-28078 GCA_005877675.1 Gammaproteobacteria bacterium | reverse complement strand
TCCAGCCCGCGGGTCAGCTTGTACCCGAAGAACGCGTATCTGAAGACCCACAGGCGATCTTGGGAACTTCGGAACAAGCGTGACGAGCGGGGACAGGTCGCGCGACGCCGGAGCGCAGGAATTGAAGCGTACTAGTACGTGAGGATTCCGAGCACCGCCGGCGTGCGAGATGCCGAGCGCAGTAGCTTGTTCAGAGGTTCCCTGATGACACCCGCAATCCTCGCACTTGAAGACGGCTCCACCTTCCGCGGCATTTCGATCGGTGCGGACGGCGAAACCGTTGGCGAGGTGGTATTCAACACGGCGATCACCGGTTACCAGGAAATCCTGACCGATCCCTCTTACGCGCAGCAGATCGTCACGCTGACCTATCCGCACATTGGCAATACCGGCGTCAATGTGGTCGATGAAGAATCCGCGCGCGTGCAGACGGCCGGGCTCGTGATCCGCGATCTGCCGCGGCTTGCGAGCAACTGGCGCATGACCGAGCGGCTCGACGCGTATCTGCGCCGCCAGGGCATCGTCGCGATCGCCGATATCGACACGCGCCGCCTCACGCGTATCCTGCGCGACAAAGGCGCGCAGAACGGCTGCATCGTGACCGGCGCCGGTGCGTCCGACGTACACGCGCTGGCCAAGGCACGCGCATTTCCGGGCCTGAATGGCATGGATCTCGCCAAAGTCGTGAGCACGCGCGAGAGCTATCGCTTCGACGCCGGCAGTTACGACCTCGATCGCACGACCTTCGCGGCTGCAACAAGTCAGTATCGCGTCGTCGCCTACGACTTCGGCGTCAAGCGCAACATCCTGCGCATGCTGGTAGATCGCGGCTGCGAGGTGACGGTGGTGCCGGCACAGACTTCCGCGGCTGACGTACTTGCGCTCAAGCCCGATGGCGTGTTCCTGTCGAACGGTCCGGGCGATCCCGCGCCGTGCGACTACGCGATCGCTGCGGCGCGCGAATTCATTGCGCGCAAGATTCCAACTTTCGGTATCTGCCTCGGCCAGCAGATCATGGGCCTCGCCGTCGGCGCAAAGACGCTGAAGATGAAGTTCGGCCACCACGGTGCGAATCATCCGGTCAAAGATCACGACGACGGCCGCGTACTCGTCACCTCGCAGAACCATGGCTTTGCCGTGGACCCCACAACGCTGCCGGCGAACGCGCGCGTAACACACACTTCATTGTTCGACGGTTCGCTGCAGGGCTTTGCGCTGACCGACGCGCCAGCGTTTTGCTTCCAGGGTCATCCCGAGGCGAGCCCGGGACCACACGATATCGGCTATCTATTCGATCGTTTCGTGAAGCAGATGCGGGACTCGGGACTCGGGACTCAGGACTCGGGGAAAAGAGTATGAGCGCCTCGCATTTTCGCGAACTAGAGGTCTGGCAACTCGGCATGTCGTTGGCCAAAAGCGTTTACAGACTGACGGGGACATTCCCGCGCGAGGAACGCTACGGCCTTTCATCGCAACTACAGCGAGCCGCAGTGTCGATTCCTTCGAATATCGCCGAAGGGAACGCCAGAAGTTCTACAAAAGACTACGCTCGCTTCGTGGCGATGGCGCTCGGTTCGGCGGCAGAATTGCAAACCCAGGTCCTGCTATCCGCTGACTTGGATATCGGCGACCCGGTAATCCGCGCCGAGGCGCTTGATGAATGCGACCGCGTCGGTCAAATGCTGCAGCGGCTGCATCAAGCGCTGATACGCAAGCTCGAACCCGAGCTCCGAGTCCCGAGTCCCGAGTCCCGTTGAAGCCATGCCCAAAAGAACCGATATCAAATCCATTCTCGTCATCGGCGCCGGTCCGATCGTGATCGGCCAGGCCTGCGAGTTCGATTACTCCGGCGCGCAGGCGTGCAAGGCGCTCAAGGCCGAAGGCTACCGCGTGGTGCTGATCAACTCGAATCCGGCGACGATCATGACCGATCCGGAAACCGCAGACGCGGTCTATATCGAGCCGATCAATCGCGCGACGGTCGAAAGGATCATCGCGAAAGAAAAGCCCGATGCGCTGCTGCCGACGATGGGCGGGCAGACTGCGCTCAACTGCGCGCTCGATCTTGCCGACGCGGGCATTCTGGAGAAGTACAAGGTCGAACTGATCGGCGCTTCACGCGAGGCGATCCGCATGGCGGAGGATCGCGAGCTGTTCCGTCAGGCGATGATCGATATCGGACTCGAATGCCCGAAGGCCGAAGTCGCCAGGTCGCTGGAACAGGCGCTGGAGATTCAAACCAAGGTCGGTTTTCCGACGATCATCCGCCCGAGTTTCACGCTCGGTGGTTCGGGTGGCGGCATCGCCTACAACCGTGAGGAATTCGTCGAGATCATCAATCGCGGTCTCGAACTCTCGCCGGTGCACGAAGTGCTGGTCGAGGAGTCCGTGCTCGGCTGGAAAGAGTTCGAAATGGAAGTCGTACGCGACAAAGCCGACAACTGCATCATCGTCTGCTCGATCGAGAACTTCGATCCGATGGGTGTGCATACGGGCGATTCGATCACCGTGGCGCCGGCGCAGACGCTGACCGACAAGGAATACCAACGCCTGCGCGACGCGTCGATCGCGGTGCTGCGCAAGATCGGCGTCGACACCGGCGGTTCCAACGTGCAGTTCGGCATCAACGCCGAGAACGGCCGCGTCGTCGTGATCGAAATGAATCCGCGCGTGTCGCGTTCATCCGCGCTCGCCTCGAAGGCGACCGGTTTTCCGATCGCCAAGATCGCGGCCAAGCTCGCGATCGGCTACACGCTCGACGAACTGCGCAACGAAATTACCGGCGGCGCAACGCCGGCGTCGTTCGAGCCGACGATCGACTACGTCGTCACCAAGATTCCGCGCTTCGCGTTCGAAAAATTTCCCGCGACGGACGCGCGTCTGACCACGCAGATGAAGTCGGTCGGCGAGGTGATGGCGATCGGGCGCAACTTCCAAGAATCGCTGCAGAAGGCGCTGCGCGGACTCGAAACCGGCAAGGACGGGCTCAATCCGACCGCACTGGATCCGACCAACGCCGACGATCTCGCCACACTCAAGCGCGAGTTGCGCGAGCCCAAGCCCGATCGCATTTTTTACGTCGGCGACGCGTTCCGCGCGGGGCTGTCGCTCGACGAAATCTTCACGCTGACGCATATCGACCGCTGGTTCCTCGATCAGATCGGCGAGATCGTTGAAATCGAAACGGCGGTCAAGGCGGCCGGGCTGAATGCGATCGATGCGGCGCGCATGCGCGCGCTCAAGCGCAAGGGCTTCTCCGATGCGCGCCTTGCCGCGCTGCTCGGCACCGACGAGGCCGCCGTGCGCACGTTGCGCCGCGCGTTCAACGTGCGTCCGGTGTACAAGCGCGTCGATTCCTGCGCGGCTGAGTTCGCGACGACGACGGCGTATCTGTATTCGACCTATGAGGAAGAGTGCGAGGCCAACCCGAGCGCGCGCAACAAGATCATGGTGCTCGGCGGCGGACCGAACCGCATCGGCCAGGGCATCGAGTTCGACTACTGCTGCGTGCACGCGGCGCTCGCGCTGCGCGACGACGGCTACGAGACCATCATGGTCAACTGCAATCCGGAGACGGTGTCGACCGATTACGACACTTCGGACCTTCGAGCCGCTCACGCTCGAGGACGTGCTCGAGATCATCGACAAGGAAAAACCCAAGGGCGTGATCGTGCAGTACGGCGGGCAGACGCCGCTCAAGCTCGCGCGCGCGCTCGAAGCCAACGGCGCGCCGATTATCGGCACGACGCCCGATTCGATCGATCTTGCCGAAGACCGCGAGCGTTTCCAGAAAATGGTCGCCAAGCTCGGTCTGACGCAGCCGCCGAATCGCACCGCACGCACGCCGGACGAGGCGCTCGCGCACGCGCGCGAGATCGGCTATCCGCTCGTGGTGCGCCCGAGCTACGTGCTCGGCGGGCGCGCGATGGAAGTCGTGCACTCCGATGCGGATCTGAAGCGCTACATCACCGACGCGGTGCGCGTATCGAACGACTCGCCCGTGCTGCTCGATCGCTTCCTCGACAATGCGGTCGAGGTCGATGTCGACATCGTCGCCGACGCGCAGGGCAATGTACTGATCGGCGGCATCATGGAGCACATCGAAGAAGCCGGCGTGCATTCGGGCGATTCCTCCTGTTCGCTGCCGCCGTACTCGCTCTCGGCGAAAATCCAGGACGAGCTGCGCGCGCAAGTCACGCAGATGGCGCGTGAGTTGAAAGTCGTCGGCCTGATGAATACCCAGTTTGCGATCCAGGGCGACGACAACAACGGCAGCGCCACGATCTTCATCCTTGAAGTGAATCCGCGCGCCTCGCGCACCGTGCCGTTCGTGTGCAAGGCGACCGGCGTGTCGCTGGCCAAGATCGCGGCGCGTTGCATGGTCGGACGCTCGCTCGCCGAGCAGCAGGCGACACGCGAGGTCGTGCCGAAGTACTACTCGGTGAAAGAAGCGATCTTCCCGTTCATCAAGTTCCAGAATGTCGATCCGATCCTCGGCCCAGAGATGCGCTCGACCGGCGAGGTGATGGGCGTCGGCCGCAGTTTCGGCGCCGCATTCGCGCGCGCGCACGAGGCTGCGAACATCACGGCGCCGAAACTCGGCAAGGTGTTTCTGTCGGTGCGCGATGCGGACAAGCCGCGCCTGCTCGTGGTCGCGCAGGATCTGGTCAAGCGTGGCTACAGCCTCGTCGCGACCGCGGGCACTTGCGAATACCTGCACGAGAAAGGCATCGCCTGCGAGCGCATCAATAAAGTGCTCGAAGGGCGGCCGCATATCGTCGACCTGATCAAGAACGGTGAGATCGTATTCATCGTCAATACGACGGAAGGGCGGCAGGCGATCACCGATTCGTTTTCGATCCGGCGCGAAGCGCTGCAGCAGCGCATCACGTATTCCACCACCGTCGCCGGCGCGCGCGCGCTCGTGCATTCGCTCGATTTCCGCGGCGGCGGCGAAGTCAACAGTTTGCAGGAACTACACAGAGAATTGACAGTATGAAAATTTTTACTTCGAAGGGGCTGGCATGAAGCGTGCGCCAATGACCGCGAAGGGCGCCGAGCGCCTGCGCGGCGAACTCGATCGGCTGAAGTCCGAGGAGCGGCCGCGCATCATTGCGCAGATTGCCGAAGCGCGTGCGCACGGCGATTTGAAGGAAAACGCCGAGTATCACGCCGCGCGCGAATTGCAGGGATTCATCGAAGGCCGCATCAAGGAACTCGAAGCTGCGCTGAGCTTCGCCGAAGTGATCGACATTTCGCGCCTCAGCACCAACGGCAGGATCGTATTCGGCGCGACCGTCGATCTGGTCGAGGAAACCAGCGGCGATGAGGTTACCTATCAGATCGTCGGCGACCTCGAAGCCGACATCAAGCAACGCCTCATCGCCGTCAACTCGCCGCTCGCGCGCGCGCTGATCGGCAAGAGCGAAGGCGACAGCTTCGAGTTTCAGGCGCCGAACGGCGTGCGCAGTTTTGAAATCATAAGCGTGAAGTACACCGTGTGACGATGGGGAAAGGGATGCGAAGCAAACTGCTTTTCGTGCTTGCCACGGCGATGTTGGGCGGTTGCCAAGCAACTCAGACGCGCGACAACGCCACGCCGTCGACCGCGCCATCTTCGAGTCGGATCACGTTCGCCGGCGGTGATGGGTCGACCATCGAAAAAGCCGTAGTGATTGTCGGCGCCAACGAAATGACTGGAGTAAGTGCTGAATATGACTGGATCGAGCGGCACTACCCAGGCTATACCCGCAAAAATCAGGCGGTAGCCAGCGAAAACGGAAAGATGTTCGATCTGCTCGAGATCGAAGTGTCTGGGAAGAAAAAGACGCTCTACTTCGATATCACAGGTTTTTTTGGAAAAATGAAATAGCCTGTGATTGCCGCTGCTATGAAGTCCTTCACCTTGCTGCTAGCAGAACGGAAATTTTTGGACGTGCAGTCCAATGTATTGCGGCGCTGGTTGACACGTGGTGATCGAGACACCGACGCGCCGGTCGGACGTGAAGCGCAGCTGCGCGCTCACTTCGAATTTCTCGGGCCTGCGCTGCCGATCGCCGCGCTGACGCGCAGCGTCGATGCGAACGATGCCGACAGCGCGTTGTGGTTGCGCTGCGATCCGGCGTATGTGATGGTTGATGCGGTGACGCTGCGTTTGATCGCTTGCGGGAGCCTGCAGCTGTCCGCGGACGAAGTAGAGGAATTCACGCGCGAGGCTTTCCGCTCGAACCTGCGCGCTCGGATCGCTGGTATCTGCGTTGTCCGCGCGAAGCCAAGCTGCCGAAGTTCTCCGACCCCGCCGATGCGCTTGGTGATGATCTTGCACGCCACTTGCCCGAAGGTGACAACGCACGTCAGTGGCGCAGCCTGCTCAACGAAGCGCAGATCGTCCTGACCCAGCATCCGCTCAATGCCCAGCGCGCGCGCCGCGGCCTGCCGCCGGTAAACAGCGTGTGGTTTTGGGGCGCAGGGGTGTTGCCGCAGTGGGTGCGCTGTGGGTTTGCGCGCATCTACACAAACGACGAGACTGCGACTGCACTCGCACGGCTCGCGACGAGACAGCAAGAAGCCAGCAAAAGCGCCCCCTCACCCCAGCCCTCTCCCCCAACGGTGGAGCCGTTGGAGGAGAGGGGGCAAGGCGCGTTGCTCTCCATGCTTTTCCCCTCTCCCTCGCCACAGATGGTGGAGAGGGCGCAGGACAAGGGAGACTCTTCGCTCTTGCGAGGGGCAGCCGCCAGCAAAAGCGCCCCCTCACCCCAACCCTCTCCCCCAACAATAAATCCGTTGGGGGAGAGGGAGCAGAGCGTGCTGCTCGATTTGATGGATCAGCGAGAGGCGAGTGCGCTCGAAACCGATTGGCTCGCGCCGCTCGATGCGTTGCTCTCCCAGCGTAAACTCGCCGAAGTGCATCTGCATTTTCTCGACGGCGAGCGCGTGACGTACAAACCCGCGCATCGCTGGCGGTTCTGGCGCCGTGTCAAGCCGTGATCGGCAAGCCGCGCATCGCGCGCAGGGAATTGCCCGCAGTCGATAGCGAATTGCCGACATCGCTGCATCCAGTGCTGCGACGCATTTATCGTGCGCGCGGCATTCATAGCGCCGCGGACATCGAGCATCGCCTTGCGTCGATGCTGGCGCCGCACCAGCTTGGCAGCATCGATCGTGCATGCGAATTGCTCGCCGCTGCGCTGCGCGATGATGAGCCTATCCTGATCGTCGGCGACTTCGACGCCGACGGCGCGACCGGCACGGCCGTCGCGATCCGTGGCCTTCGTTTGCTCGGCGCAAAGCGAGTCGATTACGGCATGCCGAATCGTTTCGTACATGGCTACGGATTGAGCGCGCCGCTGGTCGACGAACTGCTCGCGCGCAGGCCCGCATGGCGCGATGGCGTGCTGATCACGGTCGACAATGGCGTCGCCTCGCATGCGGGCGTCGCTGCGGCGCGCGCGCACGGCATGAAAGTCATCGTCACTGATCATCATCTACCCGGCGCCACGCTGCCGGACGCGGATGTGATCGTGAACCCCAATCTGGTAGGTGACGCTTTTCCCAGTAAAGCGCTCGCCGGTGTCGGTGTGATGTTCTACCTGCTGCTCGCATTGCGCGCATATCTGCGTGAACGCGGATGGTTTGCTTCGATTGAAGAGCCCGGCATGCGTGCCAGATCTGTCGTGCCTGTTGGATATCGTCGCGCTAGGCACCGTCGCCGATCTCGTGCCGCTCGATCGCAATAACCGCATCCTCATCGAGGCGGGCCTGAAGCGCATCCGCGCGGGTCGCGCGTGCGCAGGCATCGTCGCGCTGCTCGAATCGGGCAAGCGCGATCCCGTACGGGCGGTCGCGAGCGATCTTGGCTTCGTCGTCGGACCGCGCATCAATGCGGCAGGGCGGCTCGAAGACATCTGCATCGGCATCGAATGCCTTCTGACCGATGACCTCACGCGCGCCCGCGTGCTCGCGCAGACGCTGTCCGCGATCAATGCCGAACGGCAGGGGCTGCAGGCCGACATGGTCGAGCAGGCACAGCTTGCGGTACAGAAGTGGATTTTGCAGCATGGCGGCGAAAACCTGCCGTTCGGCCTCGTGCTGTTCGAACCGGACTGGCATCACGGCGTCGTTGGCCTCGTCGCGTCGAAACTCAAGGAGACACTCAATCGCCCGGTGATCGCGTGTGCGCCCGCGGGCGAGGGCAGCGATGAGCTAAAAGCCTCGGGCCGCTCGATCGCGGGATTTCATCTGCGCGATGCGCTCGCAGAAATCGATGCTCGTGCGCCGGGTTTGCTGCAGCGTTTCGGTGGCCACGCAATGGCCGCGGGCATGACCCTGCAACGCACCGACGTTGCGCGCCTCGCGCGGGAATTCGATGCCGTCGCGCGTGCGCAGCTCGCGCCCGCGCAGCTCGATGCGGTGCTGTTTACCGACGGTGAACTGGCGGCAGCCGATTTCTCACTCGAACTCGCACAGCAACTGCGATACGCCGGTCCCTGGGGCCAGGCCTTCGCCGAGCCGTTGTTCGATGGCGAGTTCGCAGTCGAATCCTGGAAGGTGCTCGGCGAGACACATCTGCGCCTCAGGCTCAAGCACGCGCAGATCGAGCAGGCACTCGACGCGATGCATTTCGGTGCGTACGACGGCACCCCGCCACCCGCGCGGGTTCGCGCTGCGTTTCAGCTCGACATCAACGAGTGGAACGGCACGCAGTCGCTGCGCCTGCTCATACGGCATATCGAGCCGGCGTGACTTCGCGACCAAGAGCGTGGCGTCACGACGGGTTTCAGCGATTTCTGTACCTGCACAGAGCCGAAGCCCTAGAATCTTGCGCTGTCACCCAACGGGAGAAGCTCGTGCAACCACGTTTTCACCTGTTCGCTTTGGTTACCACCTGCGCGTCACTGCTTTGTGCCTGTGCGCAAACAGCCAACAAACCTCAAGCGCCGGTTGCGACCACGAAAGCCGCGGCAGCACCGGCGCCGACGCTGATTCCACGCAAGCTGCTGTTCGGCAATCCCGAACGCGCCGCCGGAGAAATCAGCCCCGACGGCCGCTGGCTCGGCTACGTCGCGCCCGACGAGGGCGTGCTGAATGTGTTTGTCGCACCGCGCGAGCACCCCGAGCAGGCCAGGGTGGTCACGCACGACCGCAAGCGCGGCATCCGCGGCTTCAATTTCGCCTACGACGGTAAGCACCTGCTGTATCCGCAGGACGAGGGCGGCAATGAAAATTTCCATGTCTACAGCGTCGATCTCGAAAGCAACCAGGTGACCGACCTGACACCGTACAAAAACGCGCGTGCCGATGTCGCGATGCTGACGCCGAAGCATCCGCACGAAGTGCTGATCAACGCGAACGATCGCAATCCAAAATACTTCGATCCGGTTCGCGTCGATCTGCGTAGCGGCAAAGCCACGCGCCTGTACAAAAACGATAGCTACGCCGGATTCACCGCAGACCACGATTTCAATCTGCGCCTTGCGAGCAA
>VBNZ01000124.1:9574-18517 GCA_005877675.1 Gammaproteobacteria bacterium | reverse complement strand
TCGACAGCCGCGATCGCGACACGGCCGCACTCTTTGCCGTCGACTGGGCCAGCGGCAAGCGCTCGCTCGTGCACGAGGACAAGCGCGCGGATGTCGGCGGCGCGTTCGCCGATCCGAAGACGGGCGTCGTGCGTGCGGTTGCGGTGAACTACCTGCGCAACGAATGGACCGTGCTCGATCCTGCGGTGCAGAAGGACTTCGATTACTTGAAGACGGTGGGCGACGGCGAGATCAATATCGTCAGTCAAAGCTATGACGACAAGTTCTGGGTCGTCGCACTGACGCGCTCGGATGCGTCCCCGAAGGTCTATCTCTACGATCGCGCCGCCGGCAAAGCCGCATTCTGGTTCGACGTGCGGCCGGCACTCGCGCAGAGCAAACTCGCGCCGATGCATCCGGTCGAGATTCCGGCGCGCGATGGCTTGAAGCTCGTGAGCTACTACACGCTGCCGCTCGAAGCCGACACAAATGGCAGCGGCAAGGCATCGCATGTGCATGGCGGTCCGTGGGGGCGCGATGGCTACGGCTACAACGGCACGCACCAATGGCTCGCCAATCGCGGCTACGCGGTGCTGAGCGTCAACTATCGCGCTTCTACCGGGTTTGGCAAGTCCTTCACCAACGCCGGCGATCTGCAGTGGGGCCGCAAGATGCACGATGATCTGCTCGATGCGGTCGGCTGGGCGATTCGGCAGGGCTTCACAACCAAGGAACAGGTCGCGATCATGGGCGGCAGCTACGGCGGCTACGCGACCCTGGCCGGCGTGACGATGACACCCGATGCCTTCGCCTGCGGCGTCGATATCGTCGGGCCGTCCAATCTGTTCACGCTGCTGCAGAGCATCCCACCGTACTGGGCTTCCTTCCGCGCACAGTTCTATACGCGCATGGGCAATCCGGATACCGACAAAGGCCGCGCGCTGCTCAAAGAGCGTTCGCCGCTGACCTACGTCGACCAGATCAAGAAGCCGCTGCTGATCGGGCAGGGCAAGAACGATCCGCGCGTCAACGTCAACGAGTCCGAACAGATCGTCAAGGCTATGCAGGCGAAGCACATACCTGTGACCTACGTGCTCTATCCGGACGAAGGCCACGGCTTCCGGCGGCCGGAGAACAACACGGCATTCAATGCGGTGGCCGAAGAGTTTCTTGCCGCCAAGTGCCTCGGCGGACGCTACGAGCCGATCGGCACGGACTTCGCCGGATCGAGCATCACGGTGCCGGTTGGCGCGGACCTGCTGCCCGACGTAGCGAAAGCATTGCCGTCGGCGAAATAGCGGTGTTGTCCGCTCGCTCGGCAGGTCCGGGCGAGCGGAAACTGATTTGACGCTGCGCGCAATGCGACTGCTGATCCGGCGTCGCGCATCACTTGATTGGGCGGACTGGTCATCAGGTAGACTCGCCGCTCCAAAATC
Source organism: Gammaproteobacteria bacterium (assembly GCA_005877675.1). Classification (GTDB taxonomy): domain Bacteria; phylum Pseudomonadota; class Gammaproteobacteria; order Xanthomonadales; family Rhodanobacteraceae; genus Rudaea. The sequence goes on along the minus strand of VBNZ01000124.1, from coordinate 17,102 downwards.
AGCGTGAGGGACCGCGATGCAAACCCAGGTGAAGCCGCGCAGTGACTTGATGGTGTTGCTAGTCCTTGCTGCTGCGCGCCTCGCGCTGCATTTGTTGCTGAATACGCAATACGGTTTCCATCGTGACGAGCTGCAGGTGCTGGACGATGCGCGTCATCTCGATTGGGGCTACGTGCCGTATCCGCCGCTGACGCCATTCCTGGGCTGGATCGAATTGCATCTGTTCGGCACGGCGCTGAGCGGGTTGCGTTTTTTTGCTGCGCTCGCGCAGTGCACTGCGATGGTGCTGGCCGGATTGATCGCGCGCGAGCTTGGGGGTGGGCGTTTCGCGCTGTTCGTTGCGGCGCTGGCGACGGCGTGCATGCCGTTCTCGCTGATCATGAGCAGTTTGTTCATGTACAGCTCGCTCGATTTTCTGTGGTGGGTGGCGATCGCCTATTTCACGCTGCACCTGATCAACAGCGGTGACGGACGCTGGTGGCTCGCGCTGGGTCTGGTATTCGGACTCGGGCTGATGACGCGCTACACGATTGCGATTTGCGCGGTCAGTCTCTTGGTCGGCGTGTTGGCGACGCCGTTGCGCCGGCAGTTGCTGACGCCGTGGCCGTGGGCGGGCGCGCTGCTCGCACTGGTGATGTTCGCGCCGAATCTGCTGTGGCAGGCGCAGCACGACTTCGTTTACCTCGATTTCGTCAAGACCATCCATGAGCGCGATATCCGCTGGCATCGCACCGATGGTTTCTGGTTGGAACAACTTTACTCGAACACCGGTCCGCTGCTGACGCCGCTGTGGCTGGCGGGATTGGGCTTTCTTGCATTCGCGAGGAGCATGCGAGCGTACCGCGCGCTGGCCTGGATTTTCGCCGCGGCGCTGCTCGCGTTTGCCGCGACGCGCGGCCGCGGTTACTACGTCGCACCGGCGTATCCGATGCTGCTCGCGGCAGGTGCGGTCGCGTTGGAAACGTGGAGGAGCAGGCTAGGTTCACGCGGGCGCAGCGCGGCCTACGCGGCAAGCGTGGTCGTGCTGGCCCTCGCGTTTGCCGGCAGCGCGGTGCTGACGTTGCCGATTTCCCCAGTCAACTCCGCCGGTTGGCGCATCGCGCGCAAGGTGCAGAGCGATTTCGCCGAACAGATCGGCTGGCCAGAATTGGCGCAGCGCGTGGCGGAAATCTATCGCGCATTGCCGCCGGAAGAGCGCGCACACACGGCGATACTCACCAACAACTACGGCGAAGCCGGTGCGCTCAATTTGTATGGCCCGGCCTTGGGGTTGCCGCGGGTGATCAGCCGCACCAACACCTATTGGCTGCGCGGCTATGGCGACCCGCCGCCGCAGACCATCATCGAACTGGGCAACACGGCTGAGGGCGAGAGTAAATCGGCGGCGAAGTGCACCTCGTCCGGACGCTTCCGCAACAGTCTCGGCGTGGATAACGAAGAGTCCGCGTGGGATTACGAAATCTTCGTGTGCCGCGAAATTCCGCCGCAATGGCCGGCGATCTGGGGCACGAAGCCGCGCTTCGGATGACTGACCGATAGACGCTTCCGCGCTGATGGCATGTTGCAATTCGCACAGGCCAAAGCGACCTAGATACTGCGGTAGCGCGTCGGACCGATCTTGATCATCTCCCCGCGCGCGTATGAGCCCGGTTGTCAGCGAGTGGCACAGCGCACAGTCATTGGGTGTCTGCTGATTCGCCACGCGCAACCGGCTTGAACTGTCCCGTGATCTGATTTCGAACGCTTTTTCGTCTTTGACAGGTGTTCGACAGTAAAGATCGAAAAAAGCAGCCACGACCCCTCGGGAGCAATTCGCATGAGCTGGCTCAACGCCGCCAATCTGCAGACTTTTTTCCTCGACGCGAAAACGCTCGCTGCGCGCAAGCTGAAGCGCGAACGGTGCGGCGAGGTCGGCATCACCAGCGGTCGGGTTGTGGTCTGCGACCCCGCGACCGATCCTTCGCGCACGCCGCTCGCGCGCGGCGTGGCGTGCGGCCGTTTCCCGGTCGAGATGATGGTGGACAGCGCCACCGTGGCGCTTGCAGCGATCCTGTTCTGCGATCCGGCGCAAGTCGACCTCGGAACGCTGCGCTGGGAGATGGCAATGTGGCCGAAGCAGGATGCCTCGACGCTTGGAGCCGACGAGTTCTTCGGTTATCCAGTCGGCGCCGGCCTCGGCTGCTATATGCATGCCGATGCGGCCGCATGGATCGATGCGCACGGCGGCGAGTTCGACGAGCATTTCAACGCTGTGCTCAGCGCGGAACTCGATACGGCGAGTTATGCCGTGTACCAGTCCGGCGAAGGCGCAGCGAACTGCGTGATGTTTCGCAGCGGATATGGCGACGGCATGTATCCGAGTTATTGGGCGTTCGATCGCAATGGCGTCGCGATCGCATTGATCACCGACTTTATGACCCTCGAAGACGGCGACGCGCGCAACGCGCACGAACGCGCGCGCGACGCCTACGTCGCATCGCTCGCGCCCGCTGAACTCGAGTCGCTCGAAGCCCTCGGCGCGGCGGTCGAGAACAACGATCTGGCGAAGGTTGCGCAGATCATTGCTGCCGGTCAGTCGGTCAACGCGATCATTCCGTCGTCAGGCGAAACGGCCATTTTGCAGGCGATCCGCCAGGACCGCACCGACGTGCTGCGCCTGTTGCTGGGAACGCCGCCGCGATGTCCCGAGATGCCGGAACAGACGCGCATACCCGCATTCACAACTTATCTCGGGTACGCCTTGTTCCTGCGCACCCCGCGCGATCTTGGCATGATCGCCTTGTTGCGCGAAGCAAGCCCGACGCTGCCCGCCTAAGCTTCGGCGCGGCAAGCCACATAGGTCCAGCCGCGTTGCGATTTGCTATCATGCTCGGCCGTTTTTTGCAGTTTCCGCCGCTCATGATCGAAACCAACCCCATTCACGCCCGCATTGCGGATCTGCAGGCACGCATCGCCTCGCTTAGGGGGTATCTTTGACTACGAGACGAAATCCGAACGTCTCGAAGAAGTCAGCCGCGAACTCGAAAATCCCAACATCTGGGACAACCCGGAACGCGCACAGCAGCTAGGCAAGGAGCGTGCGACGCTCGACAAGATCGTCAATGGCATTCGCGAACTGACCGATGGACTCGTTGGCGCCGACGAGCTGCTGCAGCTGGCTGATGCGGAAAACGATGAAGGCACCGCAGTCGCGGTATCGGCCGATGTCGATGGCCTGACCACACGCGTCGAGGCGCTGGAATTCCAGCGTATGTTCGCGGGCAAGATGGACGCCCACAACGCCTTCGTCGACGTGCAGGCCGGCGCGGGCGGCACCGAGGCGCAGGACTGGGCCGAGATGCTGCTGCGCATGTATCTGCGCTGGGCCGAGGGACGTGGCTGGAAGACCGAGTTGCTCGAAGTCTCCGCGGGCGAAGTCGCCGGAATCAAGAGCGCGACGTTCCGCGTCGAGGGCGACTACGCCTATGGCTGGCTCAAGACCGAGATCGGCGTGCATCGCCTCGTGCGCAAATCGCCGTTCGATTCAGACAATCGTCGCCACACCTCGTTTACGTCGATCTTTGTTTCGCCCGAAGTCGACGACGATATCGATATCGAGATCAATCCGGCCGATTTGAGAACGGACGTGTACCGTTCGTCCGGCGCGGGTGGCCAGCACGTCAACAAGACCGAATCGGCGGTGCGTATCACCCACGTGCCGACCAACACGGTTGTCGCTTGCCAAACCGAACGCTCGCAGCATGCCAACCGCGATCGCGCGATGAAGATGCTCAAGGCCAAGCTGTACGAGCTGGAAGTCCAGAAGCGCAATGCAGAGAAGGACAAACTCGAAGCGACCAAGTCCGATATCGGCTGGGGCAGCCAGATCCGCAACTACGTGCTTGATCAATCGCGTATCAAGGACCTGCGCACCGGTATCGAGCGCACCGACACGCAGAAGGTGCTCGATGGCGATCTCGACGAATTCATCGAAGGCAGCTTGAAGTCCGGGCTCGAAGCGGGCGCCAAGCGCATCGATGCGTGAACGGGTTGTGCGTCCCTCCCGTAACTTGGGAGGGGCGCATCCTAATTGCGTTACTTCGGCGTCGACAGGTCCGGACGGGCCACAAAAATCGTATCGTCGACAAACTCGAACGAGCTGCCGAACTGCTTTTGCGTCGCAGCGGCATCTTCAGCGCCTAGAGCCTTGGTCAGCACTTCAAAAAACGATGGGCTGGGATCAGTCATGCCGGCATAGTTTTTTGTGGGGAAGATGATGCGCAGGCTGTCCTTGCCGCCGACCTGCCAGGCCAAGCGATACGGATACGGCCATTTCTGTTCGGTCAGCGCTTTGTGCACCTTGTCGATCGCCGCCATCGCGTCGCCGCGCGATCCGGACTTGAGATTGCGCGTGATGACCTGGAAGTATTTGTAGTCCTTCGGATCCCCGGTCATATGGCTGTGAGCGCTGTCTGTCTCCTCGAAGAAGTGCGCAACCTTTGCCACGTGCGGTGCCACCTGTTTTTCGTACGCGTCGTCCGCCTTGGCTTTCATGCTCCATGCATCGTCCGCATCGAGGTCTTTCCACTGATGGTCGTCGGAGCGGAACACGTAGTAGGTCAGGTCAGTGCCGACAATCGGCTGGTAGGCTGCCCAGCTGAAGGGCTCGCCGGCGCTCTTGCGCCACGCGACGTGTTCCTTGGCCCCGGCTTCGAACTCTTTTTCGTGGCCCGGCTTGACCCATAGAACCCATCGATCTGCGACGTTGCCGGTCGCGGCCTTGGCGGCTGGTTTGTCGGCTGCGGTTGCGATCGATCCGGATGCGGTACAGACCAACGCCAGCAGCAAACCCAGCGCAGGCTGGAGATATCGTGCTTTCATGGTGCCCTCCCTATGGATTGATTTGTTGTTGTGCGAAATCCCGTCCGGCTGCAACGATCAATGCCTCGCGGGAGCAGAAGTATACTATAAATGTGAACTACATCACATTTTATGCCGCCTATCGAAACTGCGTTAAAATCAACTGCTTAACCCTTCTGCTCGGAAAATCTCGAATTCATGACTGACACCACGGAAAGCCTGCCGCCGGATGAAAACAAGTTGATCGCCGAACGCCGCGAAAAACTGCGCGCGCTGCGCGGGCAGGGCGTGGCGTTTCCGAACGACTTCGCGCCGGATGCTTTCGCGGGCGATCTGCAGAAGGAGTATGAAGGCCAACCCGCGGACGCGATCGAAACCGCCGCGCGCCAGGTGAAAGTCGCCGGCCGCATGCTGCTCAAGCGCGGCCAAGGCAAGGTCAGCTTCGTGCAGATTCAGGACATGACCGGGCGCATCCAGCTGTTCGTGCAGGCCAATGCGCTTGGCGATACCTATGAGGCGTTCAAGTCCTGGGACATCGGCGATATCGTTGGCGCGGAAGGCCCGCTGATGCGCACGAAGACCGGCGAGCTCAGTGTAAAAGTGGAAAAATTGCGTCTGCTGACCAAGGCGCTGCGTCCGCTGCCGGACAAGTGGCACGGCATGGCCGATGTCGAACAGCGCTATCGCCAGCGCTACGTCGATCTGATCGTAACGCCCGAATCGCGCCGCGTGTTCGAACTGCGTTCGCGCGTGGTGCGGCATATCCGCAATTTCCTCGATGCGCGGCGCTTCCTCGAAGTCGAGACGCCGATGATGCACCTCATTCCGGGCGGCGCGACCGCGCGGCCGTTCATCACGCATCACAATGCGCTCGATCTCGATCTGTATCTGCGCGTCGCACCCGAACTGTATTTGAAGCGCCTCACCGTCGGCGGGTTCGAGCGCGTGTACGAGATCAACCGCAACTTCCGCAACGAGGGCGTGTCGACGCGGCACAATCCCGAGTTCACCATGCTCGAGCTGTATCAGGCCTACGCCACATACAACGAAATCATGGATCTGACCGAGGTGATGATCCGTAGTGCCGCCGCGGGCGAAGTCGGGCGCACTGCGCTGACCTGGGAAGGTCGCGAGATCGATGTCGGTCCGCCGTTCAAGCGCTGGAAGATGGAAGACGCCGTGCTCGAACACAATCCGCAGATCGCGCGCGCGGACATTCGTGACCGTGCCAAACTTGCGGCGCACGCGCAGGCGCTCGGCGTGTACGTGAAGGCCGGGTACGGTTGGGGCAAGATACTGCTCGAAATTTTTGAGAAGACCGTCGAAGGCACGTTGATTCAGCCGACCTTTATCACGACCTATCCGACCGAAGTTTCGCCACTCGCGCGTGCGAACGATCACGATGCCGAAGTGACGGACCGCTTCGAGCTGTTCATCGGCGCGAAGGAATTGGCGAACGGGTTTTCCGAGCTCAACGATCCGGAAGATCAGGCCGCGCGCTTCATGGCGCAGGTCAATGCCAAAGACTCCGGCGACGACGAAGCGATGCACTTCGACGCCGACTATATCCGCGCGCTCGAAGTCGGCCTGCCGCCGACCGGCGGACTCGGTGTGGGCATCGACCGCCTGGTGATGCTGCTGGCCGATGTGCCGTCGATACGTGATGTGTTGCTGTTTCCGTATATGCGGCCAGAGGCGTCGCAATAATTTGATGTAGGGGCGCAATTCATCGCGCCGGCGCTCTTCTCGCAGAACAAATACCGGGCGCGATGAATTGCGCCCCTACGGAGGTGAACATGGGTCAGCGCGATCCACGAGTCGACGCCTATATCGCCAAATCGGCTGCGTTCGCGCAGCCGATCCTCACGCATGTGCGCGAAGTGATACACGCCGGCTGTCCCGATACCGAGGAAGCGATCAAGTGGGGTATGCCGTCGTTTCTCTATCGCGGCAAAATCCTCTGCGGCATCGCAGCCTTCAAACAGCACTGCGCGTTCGGATTCTGGAAGGGCCGCGAATTGGGCTACGTTGAGTCCAGGGAGGGCGAGGCGATGGGGCAGTTCGGTCGTATTACCACGCTCAAGGATTTGCCGCCAAAAAAGGAACTGCTTGCGCTGATAAAGCGCGCGATGCAGGACAGCGAAATCCGCGCGGCACAGCCCAGGGCCGTCGTGCCGAAGAAGACGGCGAGGCCGGCACCCGAAACGCCAGACGATTTCGCGGCCGCGCTGAAGAAAGACAAGAAAGCATTGGCGGTCTACGCAGCCTTCAGTCCGAGCGCCAAGCGCGAATATGTCGATTGGATTACCGAGGCCAAGCGCGAAGAGACGCGCGCCAAGCGTCTTGCGCAAGCGGTCGAGTGGATTGCTGAAGGCAAGCAGCGCAACTGGAAGTACATGAACTGCTGATCTGCCGAAGCAATGACTCGCGCCGCTGCCGCACAAGTCCATTGCACGCGAGTAGCTGGGATTTGGACGATGAAATCGTCAGAGAACCTTGAATCGTTCGTCTTCGCGTGTGATGAAGGGTAAAACGCGACTTGCGATGAGCCAGGAAACGCCGAAGGCGATCAGCGCCGTGCGTTCGGCATAGAACGCCAATCTTGGCATCTCTGCGCTCAAGGTCCCGTCGAGCAGACCGTCCGCGGCGATAGTCAGGATCGACAGAAGTATCGCGCCACCGCAAAGCG
>VBNZ01000124.1:4674-9521 GCA_005877675.1 Gammaproteobacteria bacterium | reverse complement strand
CGCCAATATCCCGAACAGTGCTGCGGCGGAAGCGGCATGAACATAGAGGATGATCTCCACGTGGTTGCCGCAGCGGCAAGGAAACAGGGCAACACCCAGCGCCGCGACGGACGCGATCTTGCTCAGCACCATCTCGCTCAGTGATAGACCGTTGTATGCAAGCAGGAAGGCGGCTATCGCAAACAGGAACCCGACCAGTGTGCTCTGCGCCCAACCGCCCATGTAGTACGACTCGCTGATTGAGGCGATAGCCGTACCGGAGAAGAAGCTCGTGAGATTTCCCAAACTCAATGCGATGACGCCGACGATCAGCTTGATAGTGCGGTGATCAATTTCCGGATGCAGCGGAGACGAGAGCATCTGCAGTTCCCCCCTGGGCTCTCGCGCAAGATTAGAGCCAAAGCGTATCGGTGGCTACCTTGCGTACATTCCGCCGTTTCAGGCCCAACGACACGCTGTCGCGTCCGCGGATATTCAAAGTTCGTCCAAGCCGCTACGCGTAATCACGCGCCCCTAGTTAGGTTCCTTGCGATAGATGCCGTCGAACGCATCGGCCCAGGTCTTGCCGTCATTGTCCGATGTTTCCCAATGCTGCCGCACGCTGCCGTCGGCTTTCGGCGTCCAGGTAATGCGCTGCAGCTGCGACTTGCCAGTCTGCGCGTTGCTCTTCCTGCCGATCAGCGCCATATCGCCGTGCTGGATAGCGCCTTCGAGGCGCAGCACGCCGTTGGGATTGTTGCCGATCCAGAATTGATGCCAGCGCTTCGATTGCGCGTCCCAGGCGTTGTAGCTGACGCCGTTGCTGCCTTTGGTACCGGTCCAGTGCTCGGAAACGCCGCAACCATCGGCAACGGATTCAATCAGGCTGTGACCCACGACGACTTTGCCGCTCGGATCGCGCACCTCCCAGCGGCCGATCCAGAAATCGAACTGGTGATATTCGGCGAGCGCGGCGGGGCAGCCGAATTTCGGTGGCGGTGTCGCCGCGAGTGCATTCCAAGCGAGCAGCCATATCGCAATTCCGCAAAGGGGGCGCATACGTTCTCCGCGAAGCAGTCGAGGATCAGGTGGAAGCCGCGGTGCCGCAAAGTTTGTCGCGCTGCGCAGTGGGTACACGCAGCGAATTGTCGATGTAGTAATCAAGCAGTCGCTTGACGAACGCAGGATCGGCGTCGGCGAGCAGCGCTTTCGCATCAGCAAGCCAGCCGTCGGCGCAGGCGGTCTTGGTTTTATCGCTTGCCGCGCAGGCAAGCAGATTTGCATAGGCCACGCGATACGTCGCGAATTGCGCGCGTGACATCGGCGCGCCGTGGCCGGGGATCAGAGTCTTGAATTCAGTGTGCGCGAGATCGTCGAGTGCTGTATCCCAGCGCGCCGGGCAGGCCGTGTCGAGAAACGGCACGGGCAGCGTGACGAGGTCGCCCGCGGCAAGCACACGCGCGCTTGGATCGAAAACCCAGACATCGCCTGCAGTGACGGCATGCGCTTGCAGATGCAGCACGAGCTCGCGCCCCGCGATGCGCCGCGTCTGTGTTTTTTCAATGACGACGTCCGGATAAAGTGCGTGGCCTGCGTCGATCAATAAGATTTCACTGCGCCAAGCTGCGATCTGCGCATCGTCCTTGGACTGCGCGATCGCGCCTTCGAGCTGCTTGCGATAATTCGCGAGAAAGCCGTGCATGGCTTCGTCGATTGCGCCGCTCGAGTAAATCTTCACCTCGGGAAACGCCGCACGCACGCGCGGATTGCCGCCGATGTGATCGAGATGCCAATGCGAGTTGATTACGGCCTTGATCGGCAGATTCACGATCTTCGCGTAGTCGAGAATTTTCTGCGTGTGCCCGGCGTGACGACCGGTGTCGATCACGACGAGGCCGTCGCGCGCGCGCAAGACCAGGCTGTTGCCGTCGGGTTGACGATTCGGGACAAAGCTTCCGGCGATCAGATCGACTCCGGGTGCAATGGCGATGACATCGCCCGCGCTTGCGCGCCCGGTGCAGAACACGCCGATTGCGACTATCAGCCATCGCAGCATAAGTCGATCCCCATCGAACCAGCTCAATGTCGCGCGCTCGGCGCGCGCGCGACAATGCCGGAAGTCATCCGGCTGGCGAATCGCTCACAGCCACTTCTTCCAGCGGAACCACGCGAGCGGCAGCAACATGCTCAGTACGATCATCGTCAAACCGAACGCGTAGCCGTGTTCCCAGTTGTACTCGGGGATCGACTTGAAGTTCATGCCCCAGATACCGGCGAGGATCATCGGCGGAATCGTCACCACCGTGATCACCGTGAGCACCTTCATGATGTCGTTCTGGTCGTTGTTGATGAAGCCGAGCACCGCATCGAGCAGAAACTGGATGCGATCGTTGAGCTGCTGATCGAACTCGGTCAAGGCGCCGATATCCGTGTGCACCGTGCACAGGCGCGCATGCGCGTCGGCGCCGACCCAATCGGGCGCGCCGTCGCGCAGCCAAGTGACGATGCGCGCGGTGCCGAGCATTGCCTGGCGAATCTGCGTCACCTGGCGCTGCATGCTGCCGACCTTGAACAGTGCGCCGCGCAGCTGGCGCGAATGGCTGCCGCTTTCGGAAAAGATCGCGCGCGACTGGCGTGACAGATCGCCGGCGATTTCCTGTAGCCGATCGGCGCCGACATTGACGATCGTTTCCAGCAGCGCGACGAACAGGTCGACGCTGTTGTCCGGTGCGTCGGCGCCGCGTATGACCTGGTCGACTGCATTGAACGCGAGCGACTCGGCGTAGCGCACCGAGACGAGCAGCTGCGGAGTGAGCACGAAGCCGAGCGGCGTCATCGCCCCCTGACCTTGTTCCGCACGCACGAAAGCAGGGAGGTTGAGGCGCAGCGTCGTCGCCGTCGCGCGCATGCGGTTGGACAGCTCCAGCGCGCTGGTCTGATCCCGGGTTGGCAACTTCGCCGCGAGCACGGATTCGGCGTAGCGGCGCTCCTCGTCGCTCGGATCGACGAGATCGAGCCATAGCGGAGCGGTTGCCGGGATGCTGCTGCCGGCCTGCCAGCGCAGCGGCGTGTTTGAGTCGGCCCAGTAGATTGTCAGCACAAATTATCCTCTACCATTGCCGCGTAGCCTTCGAGCGGCTGTTGCGCTCGGCAGCTCGCGCCGGCGGTGCTCGGAATCCTCACGTACTCGACTGTACACTCCGGTTCCTGCGCTCCGGCGTCACGCCCGATCTCATCTAGAACCGCGCCTTCGCTCACGACGGCTTGCTCGAAGGCTACAAGCATAGCTCAGGCGCATGTAAGGAAAACCCAAACCACAACCGGGAATATCGCATGACCACGTTGATCATCATCGCCATCACCTGCATCGTGTCCTTTATGGCGTTCAACAACCCACGCCTGATCGAGCAGCTGATCCTGTGGCCGCCAGCAGTGAAGCGTGGGCAGTACTATCGTCTCGTCAGTCACGGCCTGATCCATTCCGACACGACGCATCTGTTGCTCAACATGTTGACGTTGTTCTTCTTCGGTCGCGCGATGGAACCGCTGTACACCACCATCCTCGGGCCGTTCGGCTTCGCCCTGTTCTACGTCAGTGCCATCGTGGTTGCGATATTGCCGACCTATCTCGCCAATCGCGACAACGCGAATTACCACAGCCTCGGCGCGTCGGGTGGGGTTTCGGCCGTACTGTTCGCCTTCATTCTGATGCAACCCTGGGCCACGATCCTTGTATGGTTCGTGCCGATGCCGGCGATTCTGTACGCCGTGGCCTACGTGATCTACTCGTTCTACATGGAGCGCAAGGCGGTCGACAATATCAATCACAGCGCGCATTTGTGGGGCGCGGCTTATGGCATCGCGTTCACGGTCGTCGCAGCGCCGCGCACGATCAGCTACTTTCTCGAACAGTTGAGCCATCCAAGTTTCCGTCTCTGATCTAGAGGAGCAGATATGAGCACCGATGTCGCCGTCATCGTCGGCAGCCTGCGCAAGGAGGCTTATAGCCGCCGCGTCGCCAAAGCCATGATTGAACTCGCACCCGCACCGCTCGCATGCGAGATTGTCGAGATCGGCGACCTGCCGCTGTATAACCAGGATCTCGAAACCGATACGCCGCCGGCAGCGTGGTCGGCGTTCCGCGAGCGCATACACCGTGCGCAGGCGTTGCTGTTCGTCACGCCGGAATACAACCGCTCGATCCCGGGCGGCCTCAAGAACGCGATCGATGTCGGCTCGCGACCGTACGGCAAGAGCATGTGGGGCGGCAAGCCGGCGGCGATAGTCAGCTGCTCGCCTGGAGCAATCGGCGCCTTCGGCGCGAATCATCATCTGCGCCAGCCGATGGTGTTTCTCGACGTGCCGATGCTGCAGCGCGAGGCGTACCTCAGCGGCGTCGACAAGCTGTTCGAGGAGTCGGGCGCGCTCGTACCCAGGACGCATGAGTTCCTCGACAAGTATATGCACGCGTTCGCGCAGTGGGTGGCGCGCATCCTGGCTTGAGTCGTCGAGAGTGTCGATTTCTGAATGGCGGCGAACCGCTCAGCGCGGATTTAGCGATGACGGCGTATAAGTCCTCAGTGTGAACAGGAGGAGAGATTCCATGAAACGCGCAATCAGGATCGCTGGTGTAGCTGCGTTGCTGGGTGCAGGTTTTGCGCTCGGCGGCTGCGTCTATGACCCCGCGTACTATCACCGCACCGGCGCTGTCTACTCGAGCGGCAACGCGGCTGTCGACTACGACGACGGCTATTACTACAGTTCGCCCGACTACTACTATCCGGCCGACTACGGTCCCGGTCCGTACTGGGGCCCATACTATGGCGGTTGGGGCTGGCCATATGTCTCGCTCGGTTTTTACGGCAGCT
>VBNZ01000124.1:0-4633 GCA_005877675.1 Gammaproteobacteria bacterium | reverse complement strand
GCATCACCATTAATTCATCATGGTAAAAAAACCGTGCGGAGCAATCCGCGCGGTTTTGCATTTGGCGCCGTGAACACGGAGAGCTTTGCGTGCAAGCGCGGGGTGCGTCCATCCGTGCCGCGCTGGCTTTGGCAGTATTTGGGCGAAGATTCCTAGCGCCGCTTGTCCCAGCGCGCATATTCCGCGCGTGAGATGCGGCCGCCGTGCGGGAACGAAACATTGTCGAAATCATTGGCCAGCGGCAAATAGGCCTCGGCTTCGTCGGGCGTGATCACGCCGTCGTGATTGCGGTCGAGTTGTTCGAAACTCGGACGCGGCCCGAATTGGTCGGGATCCGGTTGCCCCGATGTCAGCGTGACCTCGCGACCTTGCGCATCGACGAAGTGGCGGACATTATCGCCGCTTTGCGGTGCACCTTGCGCGGCAGCGCTGAACGACAGCGCGGACAATGTGCAGAACAAAATCTTAGTCGACAGCGTGTTCATGAGAGAGCCTCCAGGCGGATGAATACACAGGACATGGACTAATTGTGCGCCAGCGAGTTCGCGCGAGTATTAAGGAAGGCTGACCCATGAGCAAACCCCTGAGCCTGCAGCAGGCACGCAATCTGCATCTCGCCGCACAAGGCCTGCTCGCGCCCATGCGCGCCCGCGCGCGGCGCGCGCACGTGCTCGCGGCGATCGAGCGCATGCGCCTGCTGCAGATCGACACCATCCACGTCGTCGCTGGGGCATTACGAGGCGCGCTGGCTCGACGAACTGCTCGCGCGCGGCGCGATTTTCGAATGCTGGGCGCACGAGGCCTGCTTTGCGCCGATGCGCGATTTCGCCGTGCACAAAGATCACCACGGTCTGCGCAAGAGTCACTTCGCACAACGTGGCGCGCATCGCGTGCAGCGCGAGCATCAGGACAGCATGACGCGCCTGCTCGAACACATCCGCGTCAACGGTGCGGTGAAGGCGTCGGATTTTGAAGCGAAGGAAAAACGCACGCCGGGCTGGTGGGAGTGGAAGGACGAGAAACGCTGGCTCGAAGCCTGGTTTGCGCTCGGCGAACTGATGATCGCGCGGCGCGAGAACTTCCAGCGCGTTTACGACCTGCGCGAGCGCGTGCTTGCGCGCGCGAAGCATGCGGTGCCTGCTGAAACGCTCGCGGCCGAGGCCGTGCGGCGCGAGTACATCCTGGGCGCGGTGCGTGCGCTCGGCGTCACCCAGGCGCGCTGGATCGCGGATTATTTCCGCACCGGCAAGAAGATCAAAGACGCCGATTTGCAAGGTTTCGTCGAGGCAGGCGATTTGATCCGCATCGAGGTGCGCGGCTGGGACAACCCGGCCTACGTGCATCGCGATCACGCGGTGCTGCTCGATCGCGCAAGTCGTGGGGCCTTGCGCGCGACGCATACGGTGCTGTTGTCGCCGTTCGATCCGGTCGTGTGGGATCGCGAGCGCGCGAGCACCATGTTCGGCTTCGACTATCGCATCGAGTGCTACACGCCTGCATCGAAGCGGCGTTACGGTTATTTCGTACTACCGATCCTGCAACGCGGGCGCCTGGTCGGACGTCTCGATGCAAAGGCGCACCGCGCGGAAGGAACGTTCGAGGTCAAGGCGATCTATCTCGAAGATGGCGTCCAAGCCGACGCAGCGATGACACACGATGTCGTGGCCGCGATCAAGCAGGCGGCGGATTGGCATGGCGCGCCACGCGTAGCGATTCGCAGGAGCGAGCCGAAGAGTTGGGCGAGTGCCCTGCGTAAGGTGCTGCAGGCTTAACGCTTCGACTTTTTCGTGTTTGGGGCCGGTGTGGAACACCGATCCCAAGGACCATTTTCTCGGTGATTGCCAATTGCGCTGCAAAGCACAGCTCACAACTTAAAATGTTGGGCAACTTTTGAAGCAGGTCACGAATCGCGCCAGGCGCGGAAGAAACCGATGCCGATCAATAGCGCGATCTGCGCCAATAAAAGCCAACCCCAGGTGCCGTGCAAACCGAGAAGCACGATCGCGGAGACGATTGCACTTGCGCACGCCCAAAGCGGTCCGTGATTGGCGCCGCCGAACCGCGCCTCGTGCTGACCGGCGGGCCAAAACAGTGCGGCAAACACGAGCGCGAGCAACAGCGGCGACCGCAGAAAATCCAGACTGGACACGATGCCGGGCCGCCGGCGCGCCGTCAGGTCTGCAATTCCGCGTTGTGATACACCTCCTGCACATCGTCCAGCTCGTCGAGCCAGTCGATCAGGTCGCGCAGGGTTTCGGCGACTTCGGCGTTGACCGCGACGCGGTTTTCCGGACGCCAAATCACATCTGCCTTCGACGGGGTAAATCCGGCGCCGGCGAGCGCCTTCTTCACTGCCTCGAAATTTTCCGGCGAAGTGAGCACGAGGCTTTCGCCGTCCTCGCTCTGCACATCGTCGGCGCCGGCGTCGAGCGCGGCTTCGAGCAGCTTGTCCTCGCTGCCGGGCTTGCTCGTGTCGACGAAGAATTCGCCGACGTGCTTGAACTGGAATGCCACCGAACCCGAGGTGCCGAGATTGCCGCCGTGCTTGCCGAGCGCATGTCGCACGTCGGCGACGGTGCGCTGCGAATTGTCGGTCATGCAATCGATGAGCAGCGCGACACCCGACGGGCCGTAACCCTCGTAGCGGATTTCCTCCATTTTGTCGGCGTCCGCACCCGCAGCACGCTTGAGCGCGCGCTCGATCGTGTCCTTGGTCATGTTCGCAGTGAGCGCCTTGTCGATGCCGGCGCGCAGACGCGGGTTGGTCGCCGGATCGGCGCCACCGCCACGCGCGGCGATCGTGATCTCGCGGATCAGCTTGGTGAACAGCTTGCCGCGGCGAGCGTCTTCGGCGTTCTTGCGGCCTTCGATACTGGGGCCTCTGCCCATGGGACTATCCGTGATGCTGGTGGTTGAACTGAGTATTTTACGTGGGATATGCGGCGAAGTCAGAGTTTTCACGCGTGGACAGCCACAAAGCACGATGCAACGCAAGTATCCAAAGGCGCGTCTTCGGGTTCTGGACGCGTTCCGGCGCGCCGCCTAAGATCGATCCCCCCATAAGAGGATTCTTGCCGTGAAGACCTTGCTCGCCAGCGCCATCGCTTTTGCCATTTCTTCCGCGGCCTTTGCTGCGGGCAAACCCGCCGCAGCGCCGACCTTCGATCCGAAACGTCTGTCGGACGAAGTGAAGACACTCTCTTCGGATGAATTCGAAGGCCGCGGTCCGGCGACGCCGGGCGAGACCAAGACCGTCGCCTACGTGATCGAGCAGATGAAGGC
This sequence comes from Gammaproteobacteria bacterium, assembly GCA_005877675.1. Classification (GTDB taxonomy): domain Bacteria; phylum Pseudomonadota; class Gammaproteobacteria; order Xanthomonadales; family Rhodanobacteraceae; genus Rudaea. The sequence continues at coordinate 1,351 of VBNZ01000124.1, read as the reverse complement.
TGCAGGCCTCGCGCCCGGTGGCGACCTCAAGGACGGCAAGCGCGAATGGACGCAGGCCGTACCGTTGCTGCGCGCGGAGATCAAGGGCGCGCCCAAGCTTGCCTTCACCATCACGGGCAAGGCGCAGACGCTGACGCAGGGTACCGAGATTTCCGTGCGTGCGCCGCTCGATGGCGCAAAGTCGGTTGCCGTTGCGAATGCGCCGGTCGTGTTCTGCGGCTACGGCGTCACCGCGCCGGAGCGCAAATGGGACGACTTCAAGGGCATCGATCTGCACGGCAAGATCGCCGTCGTACTCATCAACGATCCGGATTTCGAAACCGGCGTGGGCGATTTCGGCGGCAAGGCAATGACCTACTACGGCCGCTGGACCTACAAGTACGAGGAAGCCGCGCGTCGCGGCGCCGTGGGCCTGCTGATCGTGCATGAGACCGATCCGGCCTCATACGGCTGGGCTACGGTAAAGAATTCCAACACCAATACGATGTTCGATGTGGTGCGCGACAAGCCGTCGGAGGTGCATCCGAAGCTCGAAGGCTGGATCCAGCGCGATCTGGCCGTGTCGCTGCTCAAGAGCGCCGGGCTCGATTTCGAGGCGCAGAAGAAGCTGGCGCAGACGCGCGATTTCAAGCCGACGGTACTCAAGGGCATCACGTTCTCGGCCGGTTACGCGGTCGATTCAAACGTGATCACCTCGCAGAACATCGTCGGCCGCGTCGAGGGCAGCAAGCGTCCGGATGAAACCATCGTGTACAGCGCGCACTGGGATCACCTGGGCGTCGGCGAGCCCGACGCAAAAGGCGACAAAATATACAATGGCGCGGTCGACAACGGCACCGGCACTGCCGCGCTGATCGAACTCGGACGCGCGTTTGCGCACGCGCCCAAGCCCGAGCGCTCGGTTGTGTTCCTCAACGTGACGGCGGAAGAGAAGGGTCTGCTCGGTTCGGAGTACTACGCCTCGAAGCCGCTGTATCCGCTCGCCAAGACTGTCGCCGACATCAATATGGATGCGCTCGATCCGGTCGGCCCGGCGAAGAATTTCTCGCAGTCCGGCAGCGCCAAGTCCGATCTGCTCGACGCGCTGGTCGCCGACGCCAAAGCCGCGGGCCTGTACTTTTCCGCCGATCCGCATCCGGAAGCGGGTCACTTCTTCCGCTCCGATCATTTCGGTTTCGCCAAGCGCGGCGTGCCGGCGCTGTCATACGAGTCGGGCAACGATCTCGTCAACGGCGGCATCGAAGCGGGCGAGGCGGCACGCAAGGATTACGTGACCAACCACTATCACCAGCCGGCCGACGAATGGCAAGCGAGCTGGACCTTCGCCGGCATGGCGCACGATCTGGGCATC
>VBNZ01000295.1:6080-7524 GCA_005877675.1 Gammaproteobacteria bacterium | reverse complement strand
CGCATTCATGTCGGGCGCATCGTAGATCGCGATCTGCGGCATGCCGATGCCGGCGTTCTGCGCGTGATGACTGATCGTGCTGAACAACCACTGCTCATTCGCGTCGCGCGGCTGTGTGATCACCTGCGCGCCGACCGACATCTTCGCCATCGTCTTCGACAGCAGCAGCGAGATGAGGGAGCCGCCCATGCCGAACAGCGCGCACCATACGAGCAGGCCTGACATGTTGATGTGCGCGTGCGCGTAGGCCCAGCGATCGAGCCCGAAGATCGACGCTACCACGCTCAGCACGAGCATGATCGCGAGGTTGGTGAGCACGAACAGAACTATGCGCAACATGACTTTCCTCGATTGAATGGCCGCGCCAGCGCGGAAACCGGCGTACTGCAACAATGTGGGCGAATTCGCTACGCTCAAGCAGAATCGACGACGCGATGCACAGCTCATGCGCATGACATACCGGGGGCGTTTCGCCCCTTCTCCGACCGGCCCGCTGCACTTCGGCTCGCTCGTCGCTGCCGTTGGCAGCTACGTGCGCGCCCGCGCGCAGGATGGCGCGTGGCTGGTCCGTATGGAAGACCTCGACCCGCCGCGCGAGGTTCCCGGCGCGGCGCAGGACATACTCGCAACGCTGGGTGCGTTCGGCATGGTTTCGGACGAACCGGTCGTGTTCCAGAGTCGGCGCGAAGCGGCGTATCAAGCCGCGTTCGATACGCTGCGCACGCGCGCGGAGATTTTCCCGTGCTGGTGCAGCCGCACCAATCTTGAAGTCTACGGCGGCCTACATCGCGGTGCCTGCGTCGCGGCGCCCGACCGCGCGCGCGCGCCTGCGTGGCGTGTGCGCGTACTGGATCGACGCATCGAATTCACCGATTTGCTGCAAGGGCCGTATGCACAGCAACTCGCATGCGACGTTGGCGATTTCGTGATCCGCCGCATCGAGGGCTGGTTCGCCTATCAGCTCGCGGTCGTAGTCGACGACGCCGAGGCACGCATCACCGAAGTTGTACGCGGCAGCGATCTGCTCGATTCGACGCCGCGACAGATCTACCTCCAGCAGCTGCTCGGCCTGTCGACGCCAGCGTATCTGCATCTGCCACTCGCGCTGGACGCGCAGGGGCACAAACTCTCGAAATCCGATGCGGCGCGCCAGGTCGATCCGCGCGATCCCGTGCCGGCATTGCGCGCGGCGTTTGCGTTTCTCGGCATGGCCGAAGCTGCGCGCGCGGCCGCGTTGCGTCCGCAGGCTCTGCTCGCCTTCGCAGCGCAGCATTTCGATCTCGCTGATTTACGCCGCACTGCGGCATGCGCACCGCAAGCAAGCGGTAAAGATTGAGCGTGTACAATCGATTCGACGCAGCGATGCGCACGCATCCTTTGCGCTATAAGAAGTTCAACGGGAGGGAGTGAGTTATGACTACACGCGTAGCACTGGTCACGGGCG
>VBNZ01000295.1:4536-6046 GCA_005877675.1 Gammaproteobacteria bacterium | reverse complement strand
AGGCCAAGGCGAAAGCCTGGGCAGCGCAGCTCAAGTCAGCGGGCGTCGATGTGTGCGTCGCCGCTGGCGACGTCTCCGATCCCACCTCGGCCGAGGCGATGGTCAAGTCGATTGAATCGCAAATCGGGCCGATCGACATTCTGATCAATAACGCCGGCATCACGCGCGACACGACCTTCCACAAGATGTCGGCGCTGCAATGGCAGGAGGTGATCAATACCAATCTCAACTCCTGCTACAACGTCACGCGCCCGTTGATCGACAGCATGCGCAATCGCAAATGGGGCCGCATCGTGCAGATCAGCTCGATCAACGGCCAGAAGGGGCAGTACGGCCAAGCCAACTATGCAGCGTCGAAAGCCGGCATGCACGGCTTTACGATTTCGCTCGCGCAGGAAAACGCGAAGTTCGGCATCACGGTCAACACGGTCTCGCCGGGTTATGTCGCGACCGAAATGGTGATGGCCGTGCCGGAGGATGTGCGCAACAAGATCGCCGCGCAGATTCCCGTTGGGCGCTTGGGCGAGCCGGAGGAAATCGCCTATGCGGTCGAGTTCTTCGTCAAGGACGAGGCGCGCTGGATCACCGGCGCCAATCTGTCCATCAATGGTGGGCAATACATGGGTTGGTAGAGAGACGCATTTGACGATACGTCTACCAAACCGCCCGCAGCGCGGGCGGCCTGTGAATCTGATCCGGAATACGAGCGCCATGGACGGCGCAACACCCAACACCCCACCTTCGCACGTGCTTTGACGAGCACGCAGCAAGATCGCAGTGGGTCAAAGCAGTCGCCAGCAACCGAACCGCGTAGCCGGCTTGCGAGGAACTACTTCACAGCTGCGTCATATTCGTTCGAAAACCGCAGCGGTATATCTGTGCGAGCAGACCGCTGCTTGCCACAATTCCGCGATCGCAGTCACGGAAGACGGGCCCCCTCTCGGCTATGCTTCGATGTGTAGCAAAACGTCGTGCGAAGGGGGCTCCGTACGACAGTGTCACGGTTCAGTCACGCGATAACGCTACGCTGTCATAGCCATTCGGATCGCCTATGAAAGCCCAACTACTAGCCCTTTCATTGCTCGCCTGCGCCAGCCTGTGTAGCGCACAATCCGTGCTCGTCGGCAAAAAACTTGTGTCCGATGGAGACAACGCCTCCAAGGTGCGCGACGCCGCCGGGTCGCCCGACAAGATCGACAAGATTCCTGGCGATGCTTCGTCGCCGCCGATGGAAATCTGGACCTATAAGCGCAAGGACAGCGTGATCACGATCTTCGTCGTGGATTCGAAAGTCGTGCATTCGCAGGAAAAGCCGGCGACGAACGCCGTGGTGGGGAATGACAGCCCCGGTGGGCCCAGCGCCTCAGGCGGGCGCTAACCCGCTTTCTTCTGCAGTGCTGCTCGCGTCGCAGCGCCACAAAATGTGATGGAATTGGCGTTCCAGGCGAGCCGCTGAAGCGCTCTTCATGGCGTACGCCGTGAGTTGTTGCGCAGCAAATCGTCACGCAAA
>VBNZ01000295.1:3631-4529 GCA_005877675.1 Gammaproteobacteria bacterium | reverse complement strand
GCTAGTTTTGCGGCATGGCACAAACCCGCATTATCAAGAAATATCCGAACCGCCGGCTCTACGACACCGAGATCTCGAGCTACATCACGCTCGAGGAAGTTCGGCAGCTCGTGCTCGACGGCGAGGATTTCGAAGTCCGCGACGCCAAGACCGGCGAAGACCTGACGCGAACCGTGTTGCTGCAGATCATCGCCGAGCACGAAGGCGAAGGTCAGCCGATGTTCACCACCCAGCTGCTGTCGCAAGTAATCCGCTTCTACGGCGATTCGATGCAGGGTTTCATGGGCAGCTACCTTGAGAAGAGCCTGCAGATCTTCCTCGACCAGCAGCAGAAGTTTCGCAGCCAGCTCAACAATATACTCGGTCAAACGCCGTGGTCTATGTTGAACGATATGACCGAGCGCAATCTCGACCTGTGGAAATCCGTCCAGGACGGATTCCTCAAGGCGGCCGCGAATTCCGCGCGTGCTGGCGGGACCAAAGAAAACAAATCCTGAGCGGCGCGTTTATCGTCTGAACCCAAACCTGGCGCGCAGACATTGCGACGCAGCACGGCTTGCGTTGCGCAAAATAGAAGCTCGAACCAGCTCAGAGCTTACCTAGGGGACGCAAAGACACATGACTAAACGCATCGCGCTGGTCACCGGCGGCATCGGTGGGCTCGGTACGGAAATCTGCCGCTATCTGGTGAAGTCCGGGCACACGGTCGTCGCCGCCGATCTCAGTAGCCGGCCCGAGCGCCTGACCGAATTCCGGCAGGAAACGGCCGATGTCGCTGACGATATCTTCTTCGAGCCGTTCAACGTCGCCGATTTCGATTCCTGCGCGGCGCTCGCAAAAAAAGTCGAGGCCGATCGCGGCGCTGTCGATATCCTCGTCAATGCCGCAGGCATCACGC
>VBNZ01000295.1:1476-3497 GCA_005877675.1 Gammaproteobacteria bacterium | reverse complement strand
GGACAGTTCGGCCAGACCAACTATTCCGCTGCGAAAGCCGGTATGCACGGCTTCACCATGGCGCTCGCACGCGAGGTAGCGCGCAAGGGCGTGACCGTCAACAGCGTGTCGCCCGGCTACTGCAACACCGCGATGGTGCGCGCCGTACCCGAGAACGTGCGCAGTCAGATAATCGCGAATATTCCGGTCGGACGCTTAGGCGAACCCGTCGAGATTGCCCGCGTGGTCGATTTTCTCTGCGCCGACGAATCCGGTTTCATTACCGGTGCGAACATTCCGGTGAACGGCGGATATTTCATGGACTTTTGATCTCTGCAGTCTATATCATTATTTTATAACGCATTATTCTGTAACGTGCTGAGTCAAATAACGCATCAGCTACCTTCTTAGCTACCTTAGTGAAATTTGCTGCCCGGAAACGGATCACTGGCGTCGGTGAGCCGCATTCCAATAATGGTCTGGGCTAGCCAGCCCGCTTCACGTAAGCTTCCCGTGCATGCTTACAGCGAGTATGCGTGCACGGGGTAGTACGAATGCTTAGCGCACTAGACGAGATGGTAGCCGACGCGAAACTTCGCTTGAGCAATCATCTAAAGCACTTGAATGGATATGCCGACCCGGTCTTTATTGACTCTGGCGGTTCTTCAGCGCTTTTCCGAGTCCAGACTCCGACTGGCTTTCGCGCTTTGAAGGTCTACGCACCAAACTTTGTCCAAGGTCCAAATGCTAAAGCAGAAAAAGCTCGACTCGAGCTTCAACGCTCTCTGATTGGACACAAATGTCCTACTCTCGTTGATGTTTTTGCGATCACAGAGGCAGAAGAAACTGCCTTCGTCGAAATGGAATTTATTCCATGGAAATCGCTGAAGAAAAATATCGCAACGGTGCCGGACGAGTGCGTGCCATTGCTGCTCGAACAATTGGTGCATGCGGTAACGTACTTGGAAAGTCGTGGCATCGTCCATCGTGACATCAAGCCAGAGAATATCCATGTATCAGACAACTTCAAGGAACTGAAGCTGATAGACCTAGGCGTGGCGCGGGAATTTGCACATGCAGAGGAAGAGTCAGCAGACGCTACTGACCATGGTGCCAAACGGCCGTTCATCGCAACCGCACAATACAGTTCACCGGAGTACCTCTTTCGACTGGACTCGCCGTCTCCTGACCTGTGGCGGGGTCTCAACTTCTACCAAGTTGGAGCTGTTCTCCACGACATGGTGATGAAGCGCCCGATTTTCCAAGCCGAAGTCGAGGCGGGAAATCGATGGCTAGTTGCACGAGCAGTTCTAACCCAAAGTCCGTCATTTCAGGATACTGACGCGAGTCGGCTTTCCAGATACAAGGGGCTTTCTGCCAGATGTCTTACGAAAGACCTAACCACGCGCCTTTCAATTGTTGATTGGAGTGATTTCTCCCTGCAAATCGAAGGCAGTCCGATCGAAATTCTGAAAGCCAAACTCGCAAAATCGACCGGCTTCGGAGGTGCGCAGGCAAAGCTAGCGGCAGATGGCAAATTATCATTCGATCGACAAGCATTTCAGAAGCGCCTCTGTGAATCAGTTCGCCAAGAGATGATTCCGATTTGCGGTAGCAAGGTCCCCATCGAGCTAACACCGACCGGGAGTGCATCTACCTTTCGCTTTCAGTTCATTTTTTCAGAATCATGGAAACTTACCTTTGAAGTAGGCTTCGAATGGCAAGGAGGACTTTACGATACTTCCGTGACCATACACGTCTTATCAACAGCAACCACCATCGACTCAACTTTTCATATCGCTGAGCAAAAAAACCTTTGCGCTACATCTATAGCGGAAGGTATCGAAATTGCGTCGCAACAGGTAGTTGCTCGCGCAGCAGAGTGCTTGAATACGATTGTAGACATCATGCAGTCAGAGCACCCCGACGATAACGAAAAGACGCAGACTAATGAAGGTCAGAAATGAACACGAGTTGATGGCGATCAAAAGATGAGCTTGACGACGATCAGAAGAAATTCATTCTTCTGCCGCCCGAAGGCA
>VBNZ01000295.1:0-1444 GCA_005877675.1 Gammaproteobacteria bacterium | reverse complement strand
CGGGCAAGACCAACTTACTGTTACTACGTGCGCAGTTCATAGCTGGCAAGGGCGAAAAAAACGTTCTAATTGTGTCCTTCACAAAAGCCCTTGCAGATTTTATGCGCAATGGAGTCGCTGGGAACGGCATCATCGATGGTCAGCAAGTCCGCACGTTTCACTCTTGGGCAACTGAACATATTGGCCATTACCTAGGAAAGTCTCTGGTCGCAAACGGATCAAATTTTGACGATGCCACTCGCCTGCGAGCGATTGAGTTGGTCCGAGATGCGAACAAAAAGCTCCCCGCGCAAAAGCTCTACGATGGAATTTTTGTGGATGAAGCGCAAGATTTTTCATGCGACGAGTTGGAGTGCCTGCTTTCACTGAGCGACAAGATTTGTGTCTGTGGCGATGTCAAGCAAGGCATCTACCAGCGAGACGGGCTGGACATAGGCCACAAACTTGGCTTGGCGACTATCACATTGCAACGCCACTACCGTATAGGCCAACGAATTGCGCAAGTTGCAGACAAACTATTGCCTCCCGCTGAAGGCGAAAAGTCGCTAGAGGCGACCGCCAACTACAACCCAAAGGTACAGGGCGCTTCCACCGCACATATGCATGACTGCTCTTCTCGCGACCAACAGTTTGGGCTGATGCTGGAGAAAATCGCATTGCAGATGGACGCTTTCAAGGGCGATTCGATCGGCATTCTTTGTGGCAAGCGCGACACCGCAAACGGAGTTGCGGAGCGCCTATTCGCAATCGAACTCACTGAGCACGTTTGTCTACACGGTCCAGAGGGCGGAACGTTTGGAGACTGCAGTCTGATTCACATTATGACGATTCATTCCTCCAATGGCACGGAATTTCGGGCCGTACACATTTTTGGAGCGGAAGAATTGAAAGGCCGGTTGAGCAGAAGACAGCTCCTTTTCACTGCTGTAACAAGAGCCAAGACGGCGCTGAACGCATACAGGACTGGTGCGACCAACGCCGCTCTAGAGTCAGCATTTGCGGAGCCAAAGCATATGGAACTTGCCGAACTTTTTCCGGAGCAGAAATGAGAATGCACGATTTGTTGTGGTATCAGGTGAACAAGGAAGACCTTCCTGCGTTGATGTTTGGCGTGTCTGATGTCAAAGGCTTGGGAGTGCAATCACCTGATGATTTTCCGGCGAATACTGCTGCCGCTCTTGTGGGGTTCGCTCGCGCCGGAAACTATCTTTCTCACTATCACCCGCCCGTCGCGACTATTCTGCGACAAGCTGATGCAGCTGAAACACTTTCGTGGCTCCGCGTATATTCACGAGACACCTTCCCCCTAAGTCAGTTTGTGAGGGTTCTCAGTGCTGATGACTGGCGAGTATTTGCAGACCCTGACCCTTCGGGTATCGCACGCAGCGATCGGCTGGCTTGTGTGGTACTGGGCGAAATACTCGCTCAGGGAGATCGGGAGGCA
>VBNZ01000291.1:603-2623 GCA_005877675.1 Gammaproteobacteria bacterium | reverse complement strand
CGTCTGCGCTCGCGCCGAACAGCTGAGGAATCCATTCGGTCGTCTTGCCCGCACCGATCGCCCCGAGCAGGATGAACACCAGCGCGAATCCCATCAATGCAATCTTGTAGCCCAGTCCGCGATAACGAATCGACTTGACCGCACCGCGGTCGAGCCACGGCACGAGGAACAACACCGCGATTGACAGGAACATCGCGAGCACGCCGATCAGCTTGTCCGGAATCACGCGCAGAATCGCGTAGAACGGTGTGAAGTACCACACCGGCTTGATCTCAGCCGGCGTGACGAGGTTATTCGCCGGAATGAAGTTGTCGTTCTCGAGGAACCAGCCACCGACTGTCGGCTGATAGAAGATGATGAACGCGCAGATGATCAGGAAGAAACCGGCGCCGAACAGGTCCTTGACCGTGTAGTACGGGTGGAAGGCAATGCCGTCGAGCGGCTTGCCGTCGGATCCTTTCTTCTTCTTGATTTCGACGCCATCGGGATTGTTCGAGCCGACTTCATGCAGCGCGCCGATATGCAGCACAACCAGCAGCAGCAGCACCAGCGGCAACGCGATCACATGCAATGAGAAGAAGCGGTTGAGCGTCGCATCGGCCGGGTTGTAGTCGCCCATGATCCACTGCACCAGCGTGTCGCCGATCCACGGCACCGCACCGAACAGCGAGATGATCACCTTGGCGCCCCAGAACGACATATTGCCCCAAGGCAGCACGTAACCCATGAACGCTTCGGCCATCAGCACGAGGAAGATCAGCATGCCGAGCAGCCACACCAGTTCGCGCGGCTTCTTGTACGAGCCGTACATCAAGCCGCGGAACATGTGCAGGTAGACGACGATGAAGAACATCGACGCGCCGGTCGAATGCATATAGCGGATCAGCCAGCCCCAGTCGACATCGCGCATGATGTACTCGACCGAAGCGAACGCGGTTTCCGCGCCGGGCTTGTAGAACATCGTCAGGAAGATGCCGGTGACAATCTGGTTGACCAGCACGAGCAGAGCGAGCGAGCCGAAGTAGTACCAGAAGTTGAAATTCTTCGGCGCGTAATACTCGGTCATGTGCTTGCGGTACGCCGGCATCATGCCGGGCGCACGGTCGGTGATCCAGCCACCGATAGCGGTGAATACGTTGGCCATTAGGCTGCCCCCTCCGGATTCACGCCAATCAGGATGTGCTTGTCGTCGACGAACTTGTACGGCGGCACGACAAGATTCATCGGCGCGGGCACGCCCTGGAACACGCGGCCGGCGATGTCATAGCGCGACTTGTGGCAGGGACAGAAGAAGCCGCCCTTCCATTCCGGATCGAATGGCTCGGCCTTGATCTCGGGTACGAAGTCGGGCGAGCAGCCCAGATGCGTGCAGATGCCGATGACGACGAACCACTCGGGCTTGTCCTTGAGCGAACGCGTTTCGTTCTGCGCGAACTTCGGCTGCTGATCGGCGACTTTGGAATCCGGATCGCGCAGGCGATTCTTCACCTGCGGCAGCGTATCGAGCATCGCCTTGGTGCGGTTGACGATCCATACCGGCTGGCCGCGCCAGCCGACGATGATGCGCTGTCCCGGCTGGACCTTGCTGATGTCCTGCAGCACCGGCGCGCCGGCGTTCTTTGCCCGCTCGCTCGGCAACCACGACTTGATGAAAGGGACCAACGCAGTTGCCGCTCCCGCACCGCCGACGACCGCAGTCGTCGCAGTGAGGAAGCGCCGGCGTCCCTGGTTCACGCCTACATTCGCCATCCGGCACTCCGAAAGAAACAATAATTGCAGATGAATCGGCGTAGCCCACGCGGCGATGCACGCGCGGCCTGCCCCAAAAATCATGCTAGTTTAACCAAGCCCCCGATACGATGACAAACGAAAAACTCACGCGGCACGCCCGATTCTGGCTGCGCGAACGATAATCTCTGCATGAAACCCTTATTACGCACACTCCAGTTCGTCGCCCAGTTCGTCACGCTGGGTCTTGCGTTTGCCTTCGTCGTATCGCTGTTTGTCCCGCAATCGGTCG
>VBNZ01000291.1:0-450 GCA_005877675.1 Gammaproteobacteria bacterium | reverse complement strand
CAAGCTTGAGACCAATGTCGAGCAACTCGTCGCTGTGCCGAAAGATCCGCAGCTGCGCAACAGCATTGCCCCGATCCCGCTCGGCCCGCCGATCACGCGCACGGTGCCGACGCAGAGTCTGGGCTCCGGTGTGATCGTCGATCCGGACGGTTACGCATTGACCAACTTTCACGTGATCCAGAATGCCAAGGATATCCACGCCGTGTTGCAGGATGGCCGCGTGGTCGCGGCAAAGGTGATCGGCAGCGATGAGGAATCCGATCTCGCAGTGCTGCACCTCGATGGCTTCAACATGCCGATCGTGATCCCGACCGAGCGACCGCCGTCAGTCGGCGATGTAGTGCTCGCGATCGGCAGCCCGTTCGGTCTCGGCAACACGGTGACGATGGGCATCGTCAGCGCACTCGGACGCCAGGTGAATCCGGCGACCGGCGAGGACTTTATCCAGAC
>VBNZ01000290.1 GCA_005877675.1 Gammaproteobacteria bacterium | reverse complement strand
TATGCAGCGGCACGCGACCTTCGCGGTACCACTCCGAACGCGCGATTTCCGCGCCGTTCAAGCGGCCGGCGACGTTGATCTTGATGCCGAGCGCTCCGAGGCGCATCGCATTGCCGACCGAGCGCTTCATTGCACGGCGGAACATGATGCGGCGCTCGAGCTGCTGCGCGATCGATTCGGCCACGAGCTGCGCGTCGATCTCGGGCTTGCGCACTTCGGACACGTTGATGTGGGCAGGCACGCCCATCATCTTCGACACGTCCTTGCGCAGCTTTTCGATGTCCTCACCCTTCTTGCCGATGACGACGCCCGGACGCGCGGTATGGATCGTGATGCGCGCCGTCTTGGCCGGACGCTCGATCTGGATCTTCGACACGCCTGCCTGAGCGAGCTTCTCGCGCAGCATTTCGCGGACCTTCAGATCAGCGGCCAGGTACTGCGCATATTCGCGCTTGTTCGCGTACCACTTCGAATTCCAGTCTTTGGAAATGCCGAGGCGGATGCCGGTTGGATGAACTTTATGACCCATGATAATTCCCGGTTAGCTGCCGACGACCACAGTGATGTGGCTGGTACGCTTGATGATGCGCGAACCACGACCCTTGGCGCGTGCATGCATGCGCTTGAGCTGCGGGCCCTCGTCGACCGTGATCGTGGCGACTTTCAGTTCGTCGACATCGGCGCCAAGGTTGTTCTCGGCGTTGGCAACGGCCGAGAGCAGCACCTTCTTGACCAGCACGGCGGCCTTCTTGTCGCTGAACGCGAGCAGGTTGGTCGCACGTCCGACAGGCAGGCCACGCACCTGATCGGCGACGAGGCGCACCTTCTGTGCGGAGATGCGCGCACTGCGCAGTATGGCTTTTGCTTGCAAATCGCTCATGACTTTACGCCTTTGCCTCTGCGGCTTTCTTGTCGCCGGAGTGACTCTTGAAGGTGCGCGTCACCGCGAACTCGCCGAGCTTGTGCCCGACCATGTTCTCGTTGACCAGCACCGGCACGTGCGCCTTGCCGTTATGCACGGCGATCGTCAGACCTACCATTTCGGGCAGGATCATCGAACGACGCGACCACGTCTTGATCGGACGCTTGGTGTTGCTTGCCGACGCCGTTTCCACCTTCTTGAGCAGGTGCAGATCGACGAACGGGCCTTTCTTAAGTGAACGTGCCATTGCTTAACCTCTGCGATCGCGCACGATGAACTGGGTGGTGCGCTTGTTTTTGCGCGTCTTGTAGCCCTTCGAAGGCTGGCCCCACGGCGACACCGGATGCGGGTTGCCCTGTCCGGCCTTGGCCTCACCACCGCCGTGCGGATGGTCGACCGGGTTCATCGCCGCGCCGCGAACGGTCGGGCGGATGCCGCGCCAACGCTTCGCACCGGCCTTGCCGAGCTTGCGCAGGTTGTGTTCGGAGTTGCCGACTTCGCCGATCGTCGCCGTGCAGTCAACCGGCACCTTGCGCATTTCGCCGGAGCGAAGGCGCAGCGTGGCGTAGCCCTGCTCACGCGCGATCAGCTGCACCGAAGCGCCGGCACTGCGCGCGAGCTGCGCACCCTTGCCAGGCTTCATCTCGACGCAATGCACGGTGGCACCGATCGGGATGTTGCGCAGCGGCAGCGCATTGCCCGCCTTGATCGGCGCGTCCTTGCCGGCCATGAGCTGGTCGCCCACCGCCACGCCCTTCGGCGCGATGATGTAGCGGCGCTCACCGTCGACGAACAGCAGCAACGCGATGTGCGCCGTGCGGTTCGGATCGTACTCGATGCGCTCGACGCGGCAGGCAATGCCTTCCTTGTCGCGCTTGAAATCGACTACGCGGTAATGCTGCTTGGAACCGCCACCCTTGTGTCGCGTGGTGATACGGCCATAGTGGTTGCGGCCGCCGGTCTTGGCTTGCGCCTCGGTCAGCGGGGCATAGGGGTCGCCCTTGTACAGCCCCGGCGTCGACACGCGCACCATGGCGCGGCGTCCCGGAGAAGTTGGCTTGAGTGTAATCAGTGCCATTGTCGTTGGTTTCCGAATAGAACTGCGCGAATTAAGGCTTGGCGGTGACGTCGATGGTCTGACCATCGGTCAGACGGACATACGCCTTGCGCCAGCCCTGGCGCGAACCAGTGCGCTGCTTGAACGCCTTGACCTTGCCCTTCACATTCGCGATGTTGACCGACTCGACCTTGACGTTGAACAAGGCTTCGACGGCGTCTTTCACTTTCTGCTTGTTCGCGCTCGCGGCGACCTCGAACACATACTGACTGTGTTCCTGCGCGCGCGCGGCCTTCTCCGAAATATGCGGAGCACGGATCACGCTATACAAACTCTCGTTCTTCAACAGCTCGCTCATTTGAGCCACTCCTCGATCTTCTTGACCGAGTCGACGGTCATCACGACTTGCTGCGCATCGACCAGGGTCACCGGATCCATCGCCGCAACATCGACCACCGCGACATACGGCAGGTTGCGCGCCGACAGATACAGGTTCTGGTTGACGTCCTCGGTCACGATCAGCGTGCGGCCGGTGTGACCTTTGAGCTTGGCCGCGAGCGCCTTGGTGCCGACCTTGTCGAGACCGAAGGCTTCGACGATCTGCAGGCGGCCCTGACGGTTCAGTTCCGACAGGATGGCCTGGATCGCGCCGCGGTACATTTTCTTGTTGACCTTCTGCGCGAAGCTGCGTGGACGCGCGGCAAACGCACGGCCACCGCCAACGAAGATCGGAGCGCGATAATCGCCGTGACGCGCACCGCCGCCCTTCTGCTTCTTGAACTTCTTGGTCGTGCCAGACAGATCCGAGCGCGACTTCTGCGCCTTCGTGCCGGCGCGGCCTGCGTTGCGATACGCGACCACGACCTGATGCACGAGGCCTTCGGAATATTCACGGCCGAAGATGTCGTCGGAAACCGACAGACCCTTCTTCGCGCCTACGACTTGCAGTTCCATGATTTACTCCTCAACCCTTCGCCGCAGGACGGATCACGACGTTGCCGCCCGGCGCACCCGGCACCGAACCGCGCACAGCGATCAGATGCTTCTCGGCGTCGATCTTGACGACTTCGATATTCATCACCGACTGATTTTCCGCGCCCATGTGGCCCGACATCTTCTTGCCCGGGAACACGCGGCCTGGCGTCTGGCGCTGACCGATAGAACCCGGCGAGCGATGCGACAGCGAGTTACCGTGCGTGGCGTCGCCCATGGTGAAGTTCCAGCGCTTGATCGTGCCCTGGAAACCCTTGCCCTTGGTCACGCCCGCGACGTCGACGATCTGGCCGGCCTTGAACACTTCGTCGGCCTTCAGCTCGCTGCCGACCGCATACTTGCCGATATCCTTCGCATCGACGCGGAACTCCCACAACCCGCGACCCGCCTCGACCTTAGCCTTGGCGTAATGTCCGGCGAGCGCGCTTGGCACCCGTGGTGACCTGCACCGCGGTGTAGCCGTCGGTTTCGACCGTCTTGACCTGGGTGATGCGATTCGGCGTCGCTTCGATAAGCGTCACCGGGATCGACTCGCCCGCTTCGGTGAAGACTCGCGTCATGCCGCACTTGCGGCCAACAATTCCGATAGTCATCTTCGTAATCTCAGTAAAGCTTGATCTGCACGTCCACGCCGGCGGCGAGGTCGAGCTTCATCAACGCGTCCACGGTCTTGTCGTTGGGATCAACGATGTCCAGGACCCGCTTGTGCGTACGCGTCTCGTACTGGTCGCGCGCATCCTTGTCGGCGTGCGGCGAAACCAGAATGGTGTAGCGCTCGATCTTGGTGGGCAGCGGAATCGGACCGCGCACCTGCGCGCCCGTACGCTTTGCCGTCTCGACGATTTCACTCGCCGAACGATCGATCAGGCGGTGATCGAACGCTTTCAATCGAATTCGAATCTTCTGGTCTGCCATTGCCGTATTCCTCAAAGAACTGGTTGAACGACGCGCCGTTTCCGACGCGCCAAGATTTCATTTACTTGACGATCTTCGCCACCACGCCCGCGCCGACGGTGCGGCCGCCTTCGC
>VBNZ01000302.1:1733-2822 GCA_005877675.1 Gammaproteobacteria bacterium | reverse complement strand
TGGAGCGGCCGGATCGAGCGCGAATTTCCGCGCAGCCTGGAGAACCGCGAATTCGATACGTTGATCGGCTTGCAGTCGGTGCATGCTGCGCTGTGCGGCATGGGCTTCGAGGCGTTCGGCCAGTGCGCGCGGCCTTTCGACGATGACGGCCGCTCGGCGATCTGGGCCGGCACCGACAGCGATGCGGCGCGCACCTCGCGTGCACGCCTGCTCGATCGCGGACTCGGCGGTTGGCGCCTGCGCTGGAACGCCGGGCAGGATTTGCGCGCACGCGTCGGCGAAGTGATCGCGCTGTCTGCGGCCGAAGAAGAGCGCGACTGGATCGTCGGCATCGTGCGCTGGCTACGCGTCGATGCGCTCGGCGCGGTCGAGGCGGGTATCGAGATGCTCGGGCGCGACGCCAATCCGGTCAGCGTCGCGAGCGTCGATGCGAAAGGTGTCGTGCGTGCGTCGATGCGTGGCCTGCTGGTGATGCCGCCGCAAACCGACGGCGCCGGCAGGATCGAGCCGTATATCGCCGTACCGCATCTGTTCGATCGCGAAGCGATCGCGATCGAGCTGCTGTATTTCGACGGCACGCCGAACCAGGACAGCGCGCGCCTGCAGACGATTTCCGATATGCGTATCCGGGCCAATGGCGATTTGTACCTGCGCATCGCGTTGCCGCTGCCCACGGCGAGCAAGGGCGACGGCAGCGCCGCCAACGACGACGCACGCCGCGTGCTGCAGTTTCCGCAACGCACTCCGGCGAGCACCACCATCGCGCCGTAACCCCGAGCGCGGCAGCTCGCCTGTCGCGCCGATGGGATGGCAAGCAAATTGCACCACTCTTTTTGCCGCAACCCGGATTGGTTGCGCCAAGAAACAGAGGGCGAATGCTGCGTGAAAGCGAGTGGTGGCTCTAGCCGAGCTCGGCATCCCTCTTGATCAGAAACGAAGGAGGGTGGTCATGAATACGTCGTTTGCACGTTTGCAAACTCTGCTCCCCGAGCGCACGGCGCTAAGCGTCAGGTTCGATCTGAGGCCCGAGGCGCTGCAGCAGTGGATGGCGCAGCTGCCGTGTACCGACACCGCACTCGCGGCGCAATA
>VBNZ01000302.1:0-1717 GCA_005877675.1 Gammaproteobacteria bacterium | reverse complement strand
ATCAACGCAACGCAATTCAAACCGCAGCAGCGCCTTGACGCGCTGGAGATGCTGCGCAATCCGCTTTGCACTCTGCTCGACACCATGGCGGCGCAAACGCAGTCTGACGCATTTCCGATGACGGCGGCGCGGCAACCGATCAGCGACGCCGTGCGCGAGCTCGAACGCGAACTCGTCGTCGGTTATGTCGCGGTGATCTGCGACTTGTGCGCGCCCGCCGGCGCGGTACCGTTTCTGCAGGGTGGCGTTGTTGCGATGGCCGCAACGCGAGCGATTACGCATCAGGGCGCACGTCTTTGGAACACCTACCTGGCGCACAGTGCGCCGGAGCCCGGCGTGTGGCGCAGTCTGCATGACCTGTTTTTGTTCGCGGCATCGGTGCATTGCGATGTCAAGCTGATCGCCGATCCCCGCGGGAACGGCGGCAAGACCAGCGCGCGCAGCGCCTACATGCAGGCGCTGCTGCACGCATTCGCAAAGCCCTACAACTTCACGCAGAAGGACAACCGGGCGCTGCATGCGGCGTTGCCTGTTCTGGCCGCCCATTGCGACCTGCACCCCGGCGGCCTGGCACCGCAGGGTGCGATCGCCGTGTGCACCGACGGCGATCACGCACTGCCCGTGCCGCGCTTTGGCAAACACACCGAAGTAGCCTCGTTGTGGGTGCTCGACGTGAACTCGCTGCTATCGAAACTCGAAACCGAGCTCGACAAGTGCCTCGACACCGATACCACGACCATCACTATCGCTACGAAGGGTGTGAGCGCCGACCTGTCGATCGAATTGGTCAGACGTCTGCAGAGGGTCTGGACAGGGCGCTGCGAGAGGGCATCGAGCCGGGTGAGCGAGAGATTCGACGTCGATACGGTCGTCGGCATGTACGCCATACATTACGCGCTGGCGGGCGACGTCGAATTCCAGGCCTTTCAGCGTGCGCTGAATCATGCCTGTAGCATCGACGACGGCAGGATCAAATCCACCGACGCGCCGGCATGCGTGCATGCGCAACACGTGCGTGCGCAAGTGCTCGATCGCGGCAGCGGCGGCTTCCGCATGCGCTGGAACGGCGGCATCGGCGTTCGCATCCGCGTCGACGAGCTCGTTGCGTTTACAGACACGGGCGCGCCAGCGGAATGGGCGATCGGGATCGTGCGCTGGTTACGCGTGGATCAGACGGGCACCGTAGAAGCCGGTATCGAAACCCTGACGCAGGAAGCCAGCGCCGTGTGCGTGTCCGGGTCTGACGTGCATGGCATCGCGGAGCCTCCGAAGCGTGGCTTGCTGGTGGCGCCGGAGATGCAGCCGGAAGGCGACGTCGCGCCCTACATCATCGTCTCGAATTTGCTTGACCGTACCGCGGCAAAAATCGAGGAAGTGCGCTTTTATGCGGCAAATCTCGATCTGGCGCATACCGATTTCTATGTCTGCGATCTCGGCGGGTTGTACCGGCAGATTGTGCTGCCCCTGCCGGTTGCGGCGTAACGCCCCGGTTGATGCGCGGGGGCGATCGCGACAGCGCATGCGTTGGCTGAAGCGTGCGGTGAGCAGGTAAACTTGGCATCTGCGGATTGGATGCGAAGTCGGTGATGAGTGGATTGAACGAGGCTGGAACCCTGGCGCGGCGCGCCTCGATTGGTGTGCCGATCGGCCGTGTTGCGGTCGGCGGCGGTGCGCCGGTCGTGGTGCAGTCGATGACCAATACCGACACCGCCGATGT
>VBNZ01000112.1:17137-17614 GCA_005877675.1 Gammaproteobacteria bacterium | reverse complement strand
CGACAATGTCGGCCTCACCTATTACCGCCTCGGCGAATTCGACAATGCACTGGTGTACTGGCAGCAGGCGCTCGCAGCCTACGAGAAACTTGAGGATCGCCCGAAGAAGCTGCGCATTGATCAGAACATCGGGTTACTCGAAATCGCGCGTGGGCATTTCGATGTCGCGCGCAAGGGACTCGATGCGGCGCTACGCGCTGCCGAAGATCACCAACTGCCCGAGGAGCAGGCGGTCACTTCGACCTATCTCGCCGAGCTCGCACTCGCCGAAGGCCGCCATGCCGATGCGCTCGGCTACGCACAGCACGCCGGGGAAATCTTCGCGCGCCGCGCCGACAAGCGCGGCATGATCGAAGCGCAACTGCTCGCTGCGCGCACCCAGCTTGAGCTGGGCAATGCGGCTGCCGCGAAGGAAGCGCTCGCACCGATCGCGCTCGGCGAACTTGGCGCGGAGCAGCACGCGATCGCCCTGCTTGC
>VBNZ01000112.1:0-16997 GCA_005877675.1 Gammaproteobacteria bacterium | reverse complement strand
CGCGGCACATGCACCCATAGCCGAACTGCTTGCGGCGACCGCCACGCTCGGCCATGTGCCGCTGCGCCTTGCCACCGCCGAACTCGCGCTCGCGCAAGCCTTGCAAGCGGCGCGCCCCGCTGATGCAATGGCGCGCTACCGCGAAACGCTGCCGGTGCTGCGCCAAGTCGGGCGCTGGCGCGAAGCGAGCATGCTGCACACGCTCGGCGCGCAGGCGCTTAGTCGCGGAGGCGGCAGCAGCGCCGAAGCGGAAGCCGCACGCGGCGCCGCGACACAGGCGCGCAGTGCGCTGCTCGACGCCGCACCGCCCGCGGCACGCGCGCAATTCGAACAATACCTCAACAACACCGTGACCAAGGCAGCAGGTCGCGGCACTGGGGCTTGATTCGGCCACGCAGCTGTCGCAATCTCGTCTAAAGAACACCTCACCCAGCAAGCACCCAGGTGCTTGCTTCGACGAATCGAGTTCGGGTGTGCAAAGGACTCGACGCGGCTGACAAGTCCGGGATGGACTTGTTCAAACCAAACTTCCTTAAGATGCGCATGGAGGCCATGCGTGAAGCAGGGGCTGGATCCAATCGAACCGCAGTCGCGACCGGAAAGCATCGAAGCGCTGAACCTGCGCCTCGCCGAGCTTATGCACCGGCATAACGAGCTTTTCGATCGTCTGCGCGCCGATCAGCAGCACTTTGCGCGCCTCGCGCGCTCGGTCTGGCGCGTGCAGGAAGACGAGCGCCGCCGTCTCGCGCGCGAACTGCATGACGGCATCGGCCAGAACCTGGCCGCGCTGATCCACCAGATCCGCGCTGCGGTGCGTGCGGTACCTGCGCAAGCCGAAACCGCGCTCACGGCGCTGAGCGCGCTCAATCAGGCGCAGGAACTCGCGCAAGCGACGCTCGAGGACACGCGCGCGCTGTCGCGCCTGCTGCGCCCGCAGATCCTCGACGATCTGGGCCTCGAACCTGCCCTGCGCTGGCTGGTGCGCACGCTCAGCGCTGCACCGGGGCTGCATATCCGCATCGATGTCGATCCGCTGCCGCTCGATCTAAATGCCGATGTCGCCACGCTGATCTTCCGCATCGCGCAGGAGTCGCTCGGCAACGTTGTCAAGCACGCGCAAGCCACACTCGCCACGCTCGCGCTGCACTGCGATGGCGAACGCCTGATACTGAGCATCAGCGACGATGGGCGCGGCTGCGATCCTGCTGCCGCTTTCGCTGTGAGCGCGCGCAGCGAGAGTACAGGCCTGGGCGGTATGCGCGATCGTGCGCGCCTGTTTGGCGGCGAGTTCGTGCTGAAGTCGGGCCCGGGCGCTGGCTGCACGATCACCCTGCGGCTGCCCCTGATACCGACATGATTCGCGTCCTGCTCGCCGACGATCACAATCTCGTGCGCGAAAGCCTCGTCGCGGTACTGCGCTCGAGCGGAGAGTGCCAGGTCGTTGCCGAAGCGGCCGACGGTATGGAAGCAGTCGAGCAGGCGCTCAAACTCAAACCCGACATCGTCATCGTCGACATCTCGATGCCGCGCCTGAATGGCCTCGAAGTGCTGCGCCGTCTGACCGCCGAACTGCCGCAGACGCGCCTGCTCGTGCTGACGATGCACGAAGAAGACGAATACGTGTTGCATGCGGTGCGCGCGGGTGCGCGTGGCTACTTGCTCAAGCATGCCGCAACTGCCGACCTGATCGCCGCAGTGAAAGCGCTCGCCGCCGGCAGCACCTATTTCGGCCCGCAGGCGGCGCAGGCGCTCGCCGCGCAGGTGCACCATCCCGAGCGCTCGCTCGACGACCCCTACGGCGCGCTGTCGACGCGCGAACGTGAAGTGTTCCACATGATTATGGAAGGGCTCACCAGCAAGGAAATTGCGCGCAAACTTGAAATCAGCGCGAAGACCGCGGAGAACCATCGCGCGCGCATTCTCGACAAGCTCGGCGTGCGTAACACGGTCGAACTGATGCGCTATGCATCACGCAAGCATCTATTGGATTGAAAGCAAACACGTCGGCAAGCATCTTATGTTTGCGGCACAATAGCGTTCCTGAAAATTCGCTGCGAGCGCGCTGTATGTCCGATCTACTGGCCAAGCTTTATCCGGATCACCTCGCACGGCTGAAACAGCGCGCCGACGTGGCGCTGCAACGCGGCGGATCCGATCAGGCGCGTTGCGAACATCTTGTCATTGCCGCCGGCACGCCGCGCTATCAGCTGTTCGACGACCGGCCCTATCCTTTCGCGGTCAATCCACACTTCAAGCACTGGCTGCCGGTCACGAAGGCACCGGGTTCGTGGCTCCTCTACACGCCGGGCAAAAAGCCAAAACTGATCTACCTGCAGCCGCACGACTATTGGCACGTGGTGCCCGATGCGCCGGCCGGCTACTGGGTCGAACACTTCGACATCGCGATCATCCGCACCCCCGACGAGGCGCGCACGCATCTGCCGCAGGATGCAGCGCGCTGCGCGATCCTCGGCGAGGACAACGTCGCGCTGGACGGTTTTGCGCCGAACAACCCGCAAGGCGTGCTCAACTATCTGCACTACCACCGCGCGTACAAGACCGACTACGAACTGGGCATGATGCGCGTCGCGTCAAAACTCGGTGCGCGTGCGCATCGCGCAGCCGAGGCCGCTTTCCGCAGCGGCGCGTCCGAATACGACATCAACACGGCCTACCTCAACGCCGTGCACGAAACCGAGAACGAGCTGCCTTACTCGAATATCATCGCGCTCAACCAGCATGGCGCGGTGTTGCATTACACCGATCTCAACCGTGCGCCGCCGGCGCGTGCGGATTCCTTTCTGATCGACGCCGGCGCCAGCTTCCATGGCTATGCGGCCGATATCACGCGCACGTATGCATCGGCGCAAGCGGCCGAGTTTCAGGCCCTGGTCGACGCGGTCGACCACGCGCAGTTGGGATTTGTGGAAAAAGTGCAAAAAGGCAAAAATTATTCCGAGCTGCACGTGCATGCGCATCATGTACTCGCAGGCATACTGAAGGATCAAGGCTTTATCCGCATGAGCCCGGAGAATGCGGTCGAATCGGGCGTGTCGAGCGTGTTCTATCCGCATGGCCTGGGCCATCTGATCGGCCTGCAGGTGCACGATGTCGCCGGTTTCCAGAAAGACGAAAACGGCGGCACGATTCCAAAGCCGGCCGGCCATCCGTATCTGCGTCTTACTCGCACCATCGAACCGCGCATGGCTATGACGATCGAGCCGGGAATCTATTTCATCGATATGCTGCTCGCAGAACTGAAGGCGAAGCCGCATGCGCGCGATATCGACTGGGACAAGGTCGAGCGCTTCCGCCATTACGGCGGCGTGCGCATCGAAGACGACGTGGTCTGCACCGACGGCGCGCCGGAAAATCTCACGCGCGATGCGTTCGCCGGCCTGAACTGACGGCAGATTCATCATGCTCGACGCCCTGCTGCTCTCGCGCATCCAGTTCGGATTCGTCATCTCGTTCCATATTCTGTTCCCGGCCTTCAGCATCGGGCTCGCGTGGTGGCTGGTGTTTCTCGAAGCGGTATGGCTCAAGCGCCGCACCGATTTCTGGCGCGATCTGTATTTTTTCTGGATGAAGGCGTTCGCGGTGGCGTTCGGCATGGGCGTCGTATCGGGCATCGTGATGAGTTTCCAGTTCGGCACGAATTGGGCGCGCTATTCCGAACTCGCCGGCAACGTGGTCGGGCCGCTGCTCAACTACGAGGTGTTGACGGCATTCTTCCTCGAAGCGACTTTCCTCGGCGTGATGCTGTTCGGCTGGAACAAGGTCAGCCATCGCACGCATTTCTTTGCCACTTGCGTGGTCGCGATCGGCACGCTGATCTCGAGCTTCTGGATCATCGCGGCGAACAGCTGGATGCAGACGCCCGCAGGTTACGCGTTGCAGAACGACGTGTTCGTGCCGACGGACTGGTGGGCGATCATCTTCAATCCGTCGTTTCCGTACCGCCTCGTGCATATGGTGCTCGCTGCGTTCATTACGACCGCGTTTGTCGTTGGCGGGGTTGCGGCGGGCTATCTGCTGCGCGACGTGCATCGCGCGCAGGCGCAGGCGATGCTCAAGCTCGCGCTCGCCTTCGTCGCGATCACGGTGCCGGTGCAGATCTTCGTCGGCGATCTTTCCGGGCTTGCCGTGCGCGAATACCAGCCGGCCAAGCTGGCCGCGATCGAAGCGCGCTGGGAAACCGAACGCGGCGTGCCGCTGACGCTGTTCGCCTGGCCCGACGAGACCGCCGAAACCAATCACTATGCCATCGACGTACCACGGCTCGGCAGTCTGATCCTCGCCCATTCGTGGGACGGCGAAGTGAAGGGGCTGAAGGATTTTCCGCCGCAGGATCGCCCGCCGGTGAAGGCGCCATTCTTCGCCTTGCGCGTAATGGCGGGACTGGGCTTTGCGATGCTCGCACTCGCGGCGATCGGCCTGGTGCTGTGGCGGCGCGACACATTGCACCGTCACCGCTGGTATCTGCACGCCTGGCGCCTGATGCTGCCGAGCGGCTTTATCGCGCTCCTGTGCGGCTGGTACGTTGCCGAGATCGGGCGTCAACCGTGGGTTGTATACGGTGTGTTGCGCACAGCCGATGCGGTGAGCCCGGTGCCCGCCTCAAGCGTATTCGCCTCGCTGCTGACTTTTGTACTTGTGTACTTTTTTCTGTTCGGCTTCGGCGCGTGGTATCTCGTGCAGCTGCTGCACAAGGGGCCGCAGCCGGCGCCGAAGCGCGCGTCCGATCGCACGCAGACGCCGGCGCGGCCGCTCTCGGCCGCTGATATCAAGGGGGAGTGAGCTATGGATCTCGCGACTCTGCTGCCGGTGTTGTGGTTCTTCGTGATCGGCTTCGGCGTGCTGATGTACGTACTGCTCGACGGTTTCGTGCTCGGCCTGGGCATCCTCGCGCCGTTCGCCGACGATGAACATCAGCGCGACCTCATGATGAACACTGCGGCGCCGATCTGGGACGGCAGTTTCCTAAAGCCTATGCGCTGATCTTGAGTTCGCTCTATCTGCCGGTGCTGCTGATGCTGATCGCCCTGATCTTCCGCGGCGTCGCGTTCGAGTTCCGTTTCAAAGCCGAACGCGCGCGCTGGCTGTGGGGTCTTGCCTTCCATCTCGGTTCGCTGCTCGCCGCGTTCGCGCAAGGCCTGATGCTCGGCGCGACCGTCGAAGGCATGCCGCTGCAGGGCGGCAAGTATCTTTCCGGCGCGTTTGCCTTTTTCAGTCCGTTCTCGATGCTGACCGGCGTCGCGGTGGTATTCGGCTATGCGCTGCTGGGCGCGAGCTGGCTCGTGCTCAAGACCGAGGGCCGCTTGCAGCGTATTGCCTTCGATCTGACGCGCCCGCTGATGCTCGCGGTGATCGCCTTCATGCTGCTCGTGAGCGCATGGCTGCCGTTCCTGTCTTCGCGTCTGATGGAGCGCTGGTTCACCGGCGCGAGTTTTCTGTATCTCTCCCCCGTGCCGATACTGGCTGCGCTCAACGCGGTGTTGCTGTGGCGCGCGGTGATGAAGAATCGCGAACTCGAACCCTTCATTCTGTCGCTGTGCTTCTTTGCGCTCGGGTTCCTCGGACTCGTGGTCGGCATGTGGCCGAATATCGTGCCCCCGACGATGACGATCTGGGACGCCGCCGCGTCGACATCGAGCCAGACTTTCGCGCTCGTCGGGGCGCTGGTGATGCTGCCCGCAGTGGTCGGCTACACGATCTATTCGTATCGTGTGTTCCGCGGGAAGGTACGCGCGGGCGCCGGTTACGCGCATTGATGCACGTGCCTTGCCGGGCGCGCGCCATGCGATAATTGCCGCATGAGCGAAAGCGCGGAAAGCCTGCCCGCAACGGAACGCAAGAACCTGCTCGCGCGCTTGCGCTGGCTGGTGCCGCTCGCGTTTCTGGCGCTCACGGGCTGGCTGCTCTGGCGCGAGCTCGACCACCAGTTCGATCTGCCGGAAATCCAGCGCACCCTGCTCGACGTGCCGACGCTGCCTGCGCTCGGCATCGCCGCGCTCGCACTCGCGGCGGTCGCGTTCACCGGCCTCGTCGATGGCCTGATCGGCGGCTGGCTCAAACTCGGCCTGCATCTGCGCGATTATCTGAGACTGTCATTTGTCGCGAACAGTCTGGCGAATATCCTGAATCTTTCCGGCGCGATGGGTGCGGGCATCCGCGTGATGGGCCTGACGTCGCACAAGGTCACGCTGCCACGCGCAGCGGCGCTGATTGGCATGCAGGCGCTGTCGTTGCCGCTTGGGCTGTCGGTGCTGGTGATCTTCGCGCTCGCGGCGCAGTCGATGCCGCTCAGTGCCGGCGTGGTCGAGCGCACCATCGCCTATCTCGTGCTCGCCGCAGCCGCGCTTTATCTACCGCTATACTTTTTCCTGACCACGCGCCGTCCGCTGATGCGCTGGCTGCCGCTTGACCTCGGCCTGCCGCCGCTGCGTCTCAAGCTTGAGCTCGCTTTTATCTCGCTGCTCGATTGGGTGCTCGCCGCGGCGACGCTCTGGGCCTGCCTCTACGTATCCGGTGCGCACGTGAAACCGGGTCTGATGCTCGGCGCATTCGCCGGCGCCTCGGTGCTCGGACTCGCAAGCCAGGTACCCGGCGGCCTCGGCGTGTTCGATGGATTGATCTTGCTCGCCCTCAAGGAAGCCGGATTCGATCAGCCGGTGATCCTGTCGGGCCTGCTGCTGTTCCGTATCACGTATTACCTGCTGCCGCTCTTGGTCGGACTCTACGTCGGCTCGGAGATGTTCACGCAGAACTCGGCCATCGTCGCGCGCCTGCGCACGCGCCTCGGCAGCCATCCGCTATTCGGCATGCTCGGTCTGCCGGCGGTGCTGCTCGCCGATCTCGGCACGCGCCTGCTCGCTGTGCTGACCTTCGGCGCGGGCGCACTGCTGCTCGCCTCGGCGGCGATGCCATCGGTGAGCGAACATATCATCGAGGTGCGCGCCCGCCTGCCTATCCTGTTCGTTGAAGGTTCGAGCTGGTTCTCCATTCTCACCGGCGTCCTGTTACTCGGGCTTGCGCGAGGTATCGACGGCCGCCTGCGCGTCGCCTATCGCGTGACGATGTGGCTGCTTCTGATCAGCGCGGGGCTCGCGGTCACCAAGGGCCTGCACTTCGGCGAGGCCCTGTTCCTGCTTGCGGTTGCAGTGCTGCTGCGCACGCGCAAGCGCGTGTTCACGCGGCGTGCGATGACGCTGACCTCGGCGACAACGCTGGGCTGGTATGCGGGCCTGCTGATTTGTGTACTTGTGTTCTTTGCGATCGGCGCGGCGCAGGTACTTGGCGACGACTCGTTCGATCTGTTCTATTTCGGCTTCGGCGAACACACCTCGCGCATCGGCCGCGGCATCGTCGCCGCGCTGATCGGCCTGGTGATCTATCTAATCTGGCAATTCTTCGCGGTGAAGCGCCCGCCCCTGACACTGCCGAGCCGAGTCGAACTCGAACAGGCGCGCGGCATCTATCTTGCGCACGGCGGCGGCGAATTCGCGCATCTGACTTTCATGCGCGACAAGCATCTGTTCTGGGCTGCCGATCATCAGGCCGTGGTCGCTTTCGGCAGCATCCGTAACCGCCTCGTCGCGCTCGGCTCGCCGTGCGGACCCGAGGCCGCGATCGACCGCGCGATCCTTGATTTTCGCCGCTACGCCGACGCGCAGGACCGTGTGCCGGTGTTCTACGAAGTGCTCGAACCCGATCTCTCGCACTATCACGATCACGGCTTCGACTTGTTCAAGCTCGGCGAACTGGCATTGATCCGCCTCGAGGAGTTCTCGCTCGCAGGCAAGCGCTGGGAGGACCTGCGCCAGGCCGTCAACCGCGCGACCAAGGAACAGCTCACGTTCGAGATCGTGCAGGCGCCGCATGACTCGGTCGTGCTGGCCGAGGTCAAGCAGGTATCCGACACCTGGCTTGCGTACAAGGGTTCGGCCGAGAAAGGTTTCTCGCTCGGACGTTTCGACGAGGACTACCTGGAATGGGGCCCGCTTGCGCTCGTGCGCCGCGCGAGCGAGCTGATCGCATTCGCCAATATCGTTCCGCCTTACGGCGCCAACGGCACTGCGAGCGTGGACCTGATGCGCCATGTCGGCGACGCGCCGCGCAGCACGATGGATTATCTGTTTGCCAACGTCATGCTGTGGGCGCAGGCACAAGGGCACAAGACCTTCAGCCTCGGCATGGCACCGCTGTCGCGCGTCGGCGACAACCAGTACGCGCGCATCAACGAGCGCCTTGCCTCGCTCGCATTCCGCTACGGTGGAAGTTTATACAATTACCAAGGTGTGCGGCGTTTCAAGGACAAGTTCAAGCCGGAATGGACCGGCTCGTATCTGGCCTATCCGCGCGGCATCTGGGTGCCGGGCCTGCTGATCGATGTGGCGGCGCTGGTGGCGGGTGGCTACGGCAAGTTCCTGGCTAATCGCTAGAAAGCGCAGCCGACCGCTGGCTGAACGGCCGCTCCCACACGCATGCGCCGACAACACCTTTCGCGTATCCTGCGCGGCCCTTAAGATGGACCGGTGGCGCGGTGGCGCCGCCGTCAGTGCAAACAGGAGCAGAACACATGGGCCTCGACCGCGTCTCTTCCGGCCGCGATGTGCCGAACGAAATCAATGTGGTCATCGAGATTCCGAAAGACGCGGAGCCGGTGAAATACGAAGTCGACAAGGCATCGGGCGCCATCTTCGTCGACCGCGTGCTGTCGACGCCGATGCGCTATCCGTGCAACTACGGCTACGTGCCCAACACGCTATGCGGCGACGGCGATCCGGTCGACGTGCTGGTGGTGATACCGCTGCCGCTGATTCCTGGCGCGGTGATCCGCTGCCGCCCGGTCGGCATGCTCGCGATGATCGACGAGGCCGGTGCCGACACCAAGATCGTCGCGGTGCCGATCGACAAGGTGTTCAACGGCTACACGCACATCAAGGACGTCGGCGATGTGCCGCAGCACTGGCGCGACCGTATCGCGCACTTCTTCGAGCATTACAAGGATCTGGAAAAGGGCAAGTGGGTAAAAATTGACGGCTGGCAGGATGCTGCAGCGGCGCGCAAGGAAATCAACGAGTGCGTGGCGCGCTACCACGAGTGTCCCGAAAAACCGGCGTTTTGAAGCGATGAATTGGTCATTCCCGCGTGCTCTTGACGGGAATCCAGTGCCTTCCGCTTCAACTTTGCACCCGCCAAAGGGCGCTGGATTCCCGCCTTCGCGGGAATGACTAACCAAGACTAGTCGCTCGGCGTCTCGTCCTCGTCGTCGCGCGGCGCAACCGGGCGTGGTCCCGCGCACAGATCTGCCGCACGCCAGACGAGTATCCGTCCGAGTCGATAAGGAATCTCCAGTTCGGGTTTCACCGGTATGCCGTACTTGGTGTAGAACGTGATCACCTCGCCGTCCGGATGCGCGGCGCACCATGTATACAACGTATCCAAATCTACTTTTTGCAAAGGCTGCGTCAGCTGTCCCGGGAAACCGAAAAGGCCGTGATGCCAGCCTAGATGCGCGACCGGCTTGCCCGCATCCTGTGCGGCCTTGATGCGCGCGGCGGTGGCCGAGACATCCACCGTCGGGCCTACCGCCTGCGCGAGCGTGAGCATGCCTATCGATGCGGTCGCCGCGCCCGCGAGCGCGAGCACGCGCAGTTGCGTATGTACGCGCGGATGCACGATCAGCACTATGCCAAGCAGCGCGAGCAGCGCGCCCCATAGCGGCCAGATGCCGCCGATCACGGCGAGCGCGTTCGGTGTCAGGCTGCCGTCTTGGACGAGGCGCGCAAGCATGGGCAGAGCAGCGGCGTGCGTAGCGGCGTACGGCGCCGCAAACAATGTACTGCCGAGCATGACGAGCAATGCGCCGAATATGCGTCCACGCACGCGCGCGAGCGCATCCCCCTGTACTTGCGCGAAGTACAGCGCAAGTCCGGGCAACAGCGGCAGCAGATAATGCGGCTGCTTGCCGCTGACAAAACAGAACGCCACAAACGCCGGCAGAAACCAGGCAATACCGAAGCGCGCAGCCTTCGATGCCGCGAAGCCGTCGCGCCAGGCATGCCACGGCGCGCGCAGCGACAGCGTCCACGGCAGCACCATCAGCGGCAGCACCATGAAATACCACCAATACGGACGCTGATGCGCGAAACTCTTGGCGACGCGACCGACGGTCTGGCGTACGAAGATCGCGTTGGCATAATCGGGGCCGCCGTGTAGCGCCGCGGGAATCGCCCATGCGAGCGCCAGTGCCGCACCACCGACGACACCGGCGAGCATTGCGCCGTACCAGCGCGCCTTGTGGGCACGCGCGGTCACGCTCCACCACGGCGCGAACAGGGCGACGAGTCCGGCATCGAGCAGCACGACGGGGCCCTTGGTGAGGATGCCGAGGCCCAAGCCGAGAGCGAAGATCAGCATGCCGCGGCGCCAGCGCTGCGCGTCCAAGTCGAGCACGCCATGCAGCGCGAGCAGCACGCAGGTCGTCAGCACGACGTCGAACATGATCGCGCTGGCGAACAGCGCGAAATACAAGATTCCGGCGAGGATCATCGTCGCGCGCGTGGCGAGCGCGCGGCCGCCGTCGGCCTCATCCGTTGCGAGCCGGCGCACGAGGCGCTCGAGCAGCACGAGCGAGATCAGCGAGGCGACGAGCACGCCGAGGCGCACGATCCAAACATGCAGGCCCGCGGCCAGCCACGCGACGTTGATCAGCCAGAACAGCAGCGGCCCCTTGTCCGAATAAGGCGCGCCGTTGAGATGCAGCAGCAGCGCGTCGCCACCAAGACGCATCTCCCACGCGACGGTGAGATAGCGCGTCTCATCGATAGGCAGTGCGGGCAGAAATAGCGCGACCGGCAGCAGGATCAGGAACCAGGCGAAGCGCCAGTCAGAGAAAACTCGATTCATGAGACGCGGTGTCGGTTGAGTTTTGTGTAGGGGCGCGATTCATCGCGCCCGCGTGCATCTGCGAAAAAGCCGGGCGCGATGAATCGCGCCCCTACGAAGATTGCTCTTGTCACGCCGTGTCATCCCCGATTGAGCAGGCTCTTCAAATCGATGATCGCCGCATTCGCGCGCGACACGTAATTCGCCATCACCAGTGAATGATTGGCGAAGAAACCGAATGGGCTGCCGTTGAGTATCATCGGGCTCATCACCGGCTTCTGCGATTCCTCGAGTTCGCGGATCACCTGCTTCAGGCTGACCATCGCGTTCTTGCGCTCGAGCGTCGGACCAAAATCGACCTCGACCGCCTTGAGCTGTTCGAGCAACGCCCAGGTGTAGCCGCGCGATTCGTAAAAGATGTCGTCGATCTTGTTCCACGGAGTCCTCACTACTTGCGGGCTTTTCGTCGCAGCAACGGGTGCGTTCGGGTCCACCGGCGCGTCGCCCTGCAGCTGGATCTGCCCAACGCTCGCGGACAGACGCTGCGACAGGCTGCCGAGGCGCGTCGAGACGAGATCGAGGTAGTCGGCGAGATTGTCCGCGCGCGCGTAGAACTGCGCGCCATTCGGATCGTTCTTGCCGAGCCGCACGAGATAGCCTTCGACGTGGTCGATCGCCTTGCGATACTGGCCTTCCGAACTCGGCAGCAGCCAACGGTCGTTCGGACTCGAAAACAACGGATCGGCTTCCTTCAAATCCAAGTCTTCTTCGGATTGCGACTGCGAGCGCGCGAACTTGTTGCGCATCTCGCGCGCGAGATCGCGCGTCGCCGTGAGTACGCCGAATTCCCAGTTCGGCACGTTGTCCATCAGCACGCCGGGCGGCAACTTGTCGTTCGACAGATAGCCGCCGCGTTTGTCGAGCAGGGTTTCGCCGCTGCCGATCAGTGCGCCCGTGACGACGCTGCCAACAACGACTTGTTGCTGATGCGCCGCCGCACGCGCCTGCGCAAACTTGACCACGTCGAACTGCGCCGACTCGTAGCTCCACCACCACATCAGCGCGAGCACGATGCCGACGTAGAGCGCGATCAGCGTGCCAATGCCGCGCACCAGCCAGCTCGCGCGGCGCGCGCGAAAAATGGGATTGTCGGCCATGGCCCTTACTCCACTCCAAGTTTGCGCATTGTGCCGGATGCGCGTGACGCACGCACTTCAGCGCCGGGAAAAGAGCTCCGCGCGCTCGATCGTCGAGGCAAGTTGCGGCAGTACCGCGTAGATCGCTGCCTCATGGCGCCGCCATTTTTCCGGGTCGGGCTTGGACACGGTATAGCGCGACAGCGGCAGGTTTGCATCGAGCGGACGATCCCAGACGAAGTCGACCGCGCCGCACAACCGTTCGATCTCGGCCTGTGGATCGGCCAGCAGCGCGTCATAGCGGATCACGTGCACACGCTCGGCCGGCAATGCGGCGAGGTCGTCGAGCAGGATCTGGGTCGTCGCCTGCCATTGCGCCGCGACGATCTCATGCAGCGGTTTGCCGGCGAGCGCGCGCCAGCCCGGTGTCAGCAACAGCGACCATGGCAGGCCCGGCCAGCCGGGCAGGTTCGGATAAGTGCGGAAGCGCCCCGATTGCCACGCCTCGATCATGCTCGCGAGCACCTGGCGCGGCTCGCGGTACAAGTATACAAAGTGCGCCTCGGGGAATACGCGCGTGAGCAGCGGCACGCGCAGAGAGTTCTTCGGGGTTTTTTCGAGCATGCGCACCGGAAACGCCGGCGGCGGCGCGCCTTCGCGATCGATCAACGCGGCGCGAAAGCGCGCGCGCAATTCGGTGATGACGTCGCTGCCCGCGGCGTCGGCGCCCAGGCGGTTCGACTCGAACCCGCGCGCCGCCGGGTGCAGCGCACGGATGCCTTCGATGAGGCCGTGGCTCTCATCGCCGATCGTATAGGCGTTTTGCGCCTGCGCCAGGGTCTCGAACAGCAGCGTCGAACCCGAGCGCGGCGAGGAGACGACGAACACCGGCCGTTCAAACTCCGCGTCGCGCTTGCCCGGCGCATCGCGCGGTTCGCCGAAGATCACCGGCGAGGAAGCATCGGTGCATGCCGAGTGCAGCACCATAATCATCGCGACTTTGTGAAAATCGAGTTCGTTGTGCAACGTCAGCTCGCCACGAAAACGGCGCATGTCGACGATCCACGCATCGAGCAGGGCGCGAAACTCGGCGTGGCCTTCCGACGCATCGCCATAGCGCGACCACAGCGCCTGCCAGCGGCGCAGATAACGCAGCACGGTCTGCTGCAGCTCGCCGGCGAGCGGCTGCTGCGGCTTGAGCTCGCTGAACAGGAACGACAGATGCGAATGCAGCTCCCACGGCGACATCACGCGCGGGGTGTTGACCGATTCGAACTGCAGCGCAGGCGCCATGCCGTCGTTGGACGATATGTGCTGAATCTCCCAGCCGTTTGCGCCGACATGGTGCGGTCGCGAGTTGGCCATCAGATCCCAGAAGCCGTCCCCGCCAACCGTATCGGCCACGAGGTGGATGCGCATTTCATTGCCCTGGTTGAGCACGCGATGCAGGCGCCAGGTATCGAAGATCCAGCATTCACCCGCGCCCATGTTGATGTACAGAAAAAACGCACGCCCGGCTGTGTCACGATCGGCACGTGCACGCGCATGCGCTCGGTCCAGTAGTAGGCCTGATCGATGTGCGGCGTGACTTCCGCGTTACCGGACAGGCGCATCAGGCGCGTGCGTCCGAGCACCGCGCCGAACGAGCCGAGCACCTTGTTGAGATAAGGGAAGCGCGCAAGAAACGGCGTCGGCCGCATCGGTCCGATCAGGCCGTCGTTGTCGGGATCGCCATCGACCGCAACCAGCGGCAAGGCTGAATTGCCGGCGAAACCCTGCGGGTGCGGGCGCCACTCCGACTCGTCGAGTGTGGCGAGTTCGGCCGCCAGCGCCGCCGCGTCGAAGCGCAGCGGCAGCTGGATGAACGGATACTGCAATCTCATGAAGTTTGCGGGTCGGAACTGGCCGGTAAGTATACTTCACCACCGCGTGCGCGGAATTCGCGCGCCTTGTCGGCCATGCCCTGCTGCAGCGCGTCGGTTTCATTGGCGACGCCGTGATCCTTGGCGTAGTCGCGCACGTCCTGGGTGATCTTCATCGAACAGAAATGCGGTCCGCACATCGAGCAGAAGTGCGCGTGCTTGGCGGCATCCTTCGGCAGGGTCTCATCGTGGAATTCCTGCGCCTTCTCCGGATCCAGGCCGAGGTTGAACTGATCCTGCCAGCGGAATTCGAAGCGCGCCTTGCTCAGCGCATTGTCACGCGCCTGCGCGGCCGGGTGGCCCTTGGCGAGGTCGGCCGCGTGCGCGGCGATCTTGTAGGCAATGATGCCGTCGCGCACGTCCTGTTTGTTCGGCAGGCCCAGGTGCTCCTTCGGCGTGACGTAGCACAGCATTGCCGTGCCGAACCAGCCGATCAACGCCGCACCAATGGCGCTCGTGATGTGGTCGTAGCCCGGTGCGATATCGGTGGTCAGCGGTCCCAAAGTATAAAAAGGCGCTTCGTGGCAAACGCGCAGCTGGCGTTCCATATTTTCCTTGATCAATTGCATCGGCACGTGGCCGGGGCCTTCGATCATGGTCTGCACGTCGTGCTTCCACGCGATCTGCGTCAGTTCGCCGAGCGTATCGAGTTCGGCGAACTGCGCCGCATCATTGGCGTCGGCGATCGAGCCCGGACGCAGGCCGTCGCCGAGCGAGAAGGCCACGTCGTAAGCCTTCATGATTTCGCAGATGTCTTCGAAGTGTTCGTACAAGAACGACTCCTTGTGATGCGCGAGGCACCACTTCGCGTGGATGTAGGGCAGCCGCACGCCGGCGTGGATGGTGAAATAATCGACGCCTTGTTCGCATTGTTCGATCAGCGTGTCCTTGTAGACTTCCCAGTCGAGCTTTACCGGATCGCCGTCGACCTTCTCCAGCGCCTGGTAGATCGGAACGGTGCCGATCGGGATCGGCGCGTTGCGCAAAATCCATTCGCGGGTGGTGTGGATGTTGCGCCCGGTCGAAAGGTCCATCACGGTATCGGCGCCCCAGCGGATCGCCCATACCATCTTGTCGACTTCTTCCTCCACCGACGACGTCACCGCGGAGTTGCCGATATTGGCGTTGATCTTGGTCAGGAAGTTGCGGCCGATGATCATCGGCTCGGATTCGGGATGATTGATGTTGTTCGGGATGATCGCGCGGCCACGCGCGACTTCATCGCGCACGAATTCGGGCGTGATTATTTTCGGAATCGCCGCGCCGAAGCCTTCGCCCGGATGTTGGTTCAATAAACCTGTGGCGAGCCCAGTCGAACCATGCGCCTCGCGCAGCGCCTCGATGCGCTGATTCTCGCGGATCGCGATGAATTCCATTTCTGGCGTGATGATGCCGCGCCGTGCGTAGTGCATTTGTGTGACATTCGCGCCCGCGATCGCGCGCAGTGGATTGCGCACGCGCGGAAAACGCACGGCATCGAGTTTGGGATCGCTCGCGCGCTTGCGCCCGAATTCCGACGACAGACCCGATAGCGACGCGCAATCGCCGCGTTGCCCGATCCAGCGCGCGCGCAGCGGTTCGAGGCCTGCCGCGAGATCGATGCGCGCATCCGGATCGGTGTACGGACCCGAGGTGTCGTACAGCGCGAGTGGCGCATTCTTCTCCGCACCAAACAGCAGCGGCGTATCGCTCAGCGCGACCTCGCGCATCGGCACGCGCACCGGACTTGATCCGGCGCCGGTGCGCCTGCCTTCGATGTAAATCTTGCGCGAACCCGGGATCGGGCGGGTGACGCTTTCCGACAGCGCGGCGGTGTCGCGGATCAGGTCGGCAGCCAAGGCATTCATGATTTTATTGTCCTCACTCAGGTCTCGTCATAACGCGCGCTGCATCCGCAGTGCGCCCTTCGGGCCATTCGCTGCGCGAATGTTCGCTTCGGCATCCTGCCTTCGCGGTCCCGTGCAGATGGGAATCCAGTTCTTCGCTCGCCGAAACGAGCGAACCGCGGCCCGACTCGCGCCGGACATGCGGACCAAAAACGAAGCGAGGGTACGAGCACCTTGCGAAGCTCCCTACGCCGGTATGAGCCGGATCAGGTACCAAGGGACTTTCTCAGCTCGCCGCTTGCCTAAGCGAACACCCCTGCTTCTGTCGCACATTAGACCACCAAGCGCGCGGCTTGGCGAGGTCTGGACAAGATGAGCGCGCGTTAAATGGTGCCTGTCGCAGGCAGCAACGATGCGCCTTCTGCGCGCGTTATACAGAGTAGACTTTGCTTGCGTATTCCCGAGGAGTTCGCCATGTCGATTTTCCATCTGAACGCCGTTCGCACGCGCGCGGCGATCGCCGCACTGCTCGTGCTCGTGGCCAATCTCGCCAGCGCACGTGAGGACACCCT
This sequence comes from Gammaproteobacteria bacterium, assembly GCA_005877675.1. Taxonomy (GTDB): domain Bacteria; phylum Pseudomonadota; class Gammaproteobacteria; order Xanthomonadales; family Rhodanobacteraceae; genus Rudaea. The sequence goes on along the minus strand of VBNZ01000112.1, from coordinate 648 downwards.
GCCCACGCGCATCCAGGTCGCATTTGCGCCGGACAAGCAGCTGAGCGAGGTCAGAGACAACCCTTCCTGGCGCGGCTGGATGAAGCCGGCCGATTGGCAGAAGTCCCTGTCCGAGCATCTGCGCAAACGCGCCGATCATCTGCTGCCGCCGGGCGAGCAGCTGCAAGTGACGATCAACGATATCAAGCTCGCCGGCGACTACGAGCCGTGGCGCGGACCGAACTTTCAGGACATCCGCATCATGAAGGACCTGTATCCGCCGCGTATCGACCTGCATTACCGGCTGACGGGCGCCGACGGTACCGTGATCCGCGAGGGCGACAGCAAGCTGCGCGATATGTCGTATCTGCAGCGTACCGTGCCGTTCAATACCGATCAGCTGCGCTATGACAAGCGCCTGCTCGACGACTGGTTGAACCGCGAGCTTGTGCGCGCGCAGGCAGGGCGCTAGCGCGTCTGGTGTAACCGCTGTCGGCGCGCGAAATGTCGAGCGCCGAAGCTTGGGCAGCCGTTCTAGCGCGGCGCGTATGCGCGCAGGAACATGTCCACCGTCGCGTTGAGGTGATCTTCCACCTCGCGCGGCGTGACTTCCTTCTGGCAGCCGCACGTCAGACGCGCGTGAAGCTCGCCCTTTAGCAAGCAGAAGAA
>VBNZ01000298.1:1217-3308 GCA_005877675.1 Gammaproteobacteria bacterium | reverse complement strand
CTACCACCGAGCGTGTGCGGATATGAGTACCGGTAACCACAGTGGCAGGACTTAGCATGTCGAGTCGGTAGCGATGGCCGCTGTCGTCAGGTGACAGATTGTCGAATTCGAAACGCGCGTTCGCATCGGCAACGCTATAGACACTCTGATGTGTTTGCCCATCCGTCAGCCGGACGACGCTGGCCGGGAATGCTTTTCCGGCATCATCGTAAGCAGTGCCGGCAATGTGGCAGCCGCTGGCAGAAGCGTGCGCGTTCAGGGCGAAGGCGATCAGTACCGCGGCGAAAGCTGTGCGCATGATAATGCTCCTCTCAAAGAACGCATCCTTGCGAGGCGGGCTTTGCGCAATCTTAGCGCTTGTCGCCGCCAGAATGATGCAAGGATTGTCAATTGGCGTGCTGAAACCCGACGGCAGAGATACTGTCGAATCGGTGCGTGTTTCATCGGCGGGAGTTGTTCGTCTCATCCTGAGACTCACCCTCGCTATCGCTCGGGCCCAGCTCCGCTGTCCAAAATCGCTCCGGGCGATTTTGTCGAACGTACCGATTCTGGCGAATCGGTACGTTCTTCATCCACACCTCCACCAATCAACAAAAAGGCCGCGCAAGGCGGCCCATTTGTTGATTGGTGGAGGCGGGGGGAATCGAACCCCCGTCCGAAGATGCTACGTCCCTGGCTCTACATGCTTAGCGCGCCGTTTATTCTCGTCCTGCGGCAACACGGCGTGCAAAGCGCACCGCAGGACCAGCGGGTTAAGAGTTAGCCGATGCGCGACCCGCGGCAATCATCAGCGATTCCGTGATAGTGACCCTACATCTGCGAGCACGGACACAAGCAGGTTCGGGGCTTACGCCTTAAGCGGCGAGAGCGTAGTTGTCGTCGTTGGCAACTAAAAGTTTGCTACTGGATTAACGAGGAAAGTCGCCCCCTCGGCATGCACCAAGCGATTTCGCTATCCCCGTCGAAGCCGATCGCCCCCGGAAAAAACCGCTTGCTACGACTCAGTATATGGGTGCGGATATCGCATGTACAAGCAAGTTACGATCGGTCGTTCAGCCCAGATAAGCATTGAATAGGTCCATTCCGGACCTATCAGAGCGCGCCGAGTCCGCTACACGCGCGGACTCGCCTATGACGAATCAATCGCTGACGCGCTTGATTCGCGGGCGAGGCAGCCTGCCTCGTTGGGAACTCTGAATTTCTTCAGAGCTCCCTAGGCGAGGCGATTCTTCGCACGCATGGTCTGCTGCTTCTCGCGATTCCAGTCGCGCTCCTTCTCAGCGGCCCGCTTGTCGTGGTCCTGCTTGCCCTTGGCCAACCCAAGTTCGACCTTGACGCGGTTGTGCTTCCAGTACATCGCGGTTGGCACGAGCGTGTAGCCCTTGCGCTCGACTGCGCCGACGAGCTTGTCGATCTCGGCGCGATTGAGCAGCAACTTGCGCGTGCGCCGGTCCTCGGCAACGACGTGCGTCGATGCCGACAGCAGTGGCGGTATCGATGCGCCGAACAGGAATATCTCGCCGTTGCGCACGATCGCGTACGCCTCGCTGATGTTGATGCGCCCGGCGCGCAGGCTTTTGACTTCCCAGCCCTGCAGCGAGATTCCGGCCTCGTAGCGTTCGTCGATGTGGTACTCGTGGCGCGCGCGTTTGTTCAGCGCGATCGTCGAGTCGGTTTTCTTTTTGTCGTCTTTTGCCATTTTGCTCGTGGCCACGCTTTAGAATACGTGGCGCTGTTCCTAGTCATGCATTGTATACATTTTTGACTCGCACTGTCCGATGATCCAGATTCGCCGCAGCGCCATCGTGCGCCATCGACCGGAACAGATGTTCGATCTCGTCAACGATGTCGCGGCGTATCCGCGCCGTTTCGCCTGGTGCGCGGATGCGCGCGTGCTCGCGCAGGACGAGGCCACGCTTACCGCGCGGCTCGACGTGCGTCTCGGCGCGCTGACACAGGCGTTCACCACGCGCAATACGCTCGAGCGACCGCAACACATCGCGCTGCAGCTCGTCGAGGGTCCGTTCCGCAGCCTCACCGGTGCCTGGGAATTTATTGCGCTCGGCGATGCCGGTTGCAAGGTGTCGCTCG
>VBNZ01000298.1:600-1126 GCA_005877675.1 Gammaproteobacteria bacterium | reverse complement strand
TGTCTGATTCCACCATGATCCGCATCGAGGTCGCTTATGTCGATGCGCAGGTCGAATTTCTGCGCGAGATCGAATTGCCCGCAGGCGCGACGGTCGAAGATGCGCTGCGTGAATCCGGCGTGCGCGAGGCATCAGCCGAAGCCGCCGCGGCCACGCGAGTGGGCATCTGGAGCAAAATCGTCGAGCCGATGCAGCCGTTGCGCGATGGCGACCGCGTCGAACTTTATCGCGACCTTAAGATCGACCCGAAAGAGGCGCGGCGATTGCGAGCTGCCAAGCGAACATAGCTGTCATTCCAGCGGACTCGGAAATCGAGCAACTTCGATTTTTGCTTCAAGGCGGAGCGGCGGCACTCGATTCCCACTTTCGCGAGGATTTCGAGCCGCTGCCAGCGATCTCACGTCCCGCCCTGATCTCCGCCGCCGCCACGCTTCTTCTTGTCTTCGTCCGGGCGCTTCTCGTCTGGGTACTGGCGCTTGTATTTGGTCGCCTCGCGGATCAGCTCGGCGGGATTCTCGGCGAAGTA
>VBNZ01000298.1:0-554 GCA_005877675.1 Gammaproteobacteria bacterium | reverse complement strand
ATAGGTCGAGATGTAATCCCAACGACTCTGTTGAAACGGGTTGATTACCGACGGCGAACCCATCGTCAGCATCACCTGGCGCTTGGTCATGCCGGGCTTGAGCGCCTCGACCTGGGTCTTGCTGAACAGGTTGCCCTGCTGGATGTCGAGCTGGTAGATCGGATTGCATGCGCTCAGCCCGCAAACCACGAGAGCGAAAGCAAAGGGGCGAAGCGTCTTGATGAAAGCCATACTCGATCTGCCTGAAGTGCGGTCGTGCGGAAAGGGCACGATGATACACTAGCGATCCACTTCCGCGTGGGCGCAGCGGTCCGTATTCAGGCCGCGCTTAGACTCGAAAGCTGAGGATGCCGTCATGGAGACACAAGAACTGCGCAAGGCCGGCCTCAAGGTTACGCATCCGCGCATGCGCATCCTCGAAATCCTCGAAGCTTCCGACGGCAAGCATATGACGGCGGAAGACATTTATCGCGAGCTACTGCAGCACGACGACGAAATCGGCCTTGCGACCGTGTACCGGGTGCTGACCCAGTTCGAAGCCGCGGGTCTCATCG
>VBNZ01000297.1:1883-3854 GCA_005877675.1 Gammaproteobacteria bacterium | reverse complement strand
GTTCGACCTGGGCCAGCACATGCCCGCGCATCGCTGCCTCCAGCGTCGGCTTGTCCAACGTCTTGCCAGGCGCAATCAGGTTATCGAGTGCATAGAGTTTGTGGAAATAACGATGCCGCCCGATCGGCGGACACGGTCCGCCGTAGCGCACCTGCTTGAAATCATTCGGCCCTTCGATCGCGTCACGCGGCAACGCGTTGCTGCTGACGCCCTCGGCCAGCGCAGTCACCGCCGCGGGAATGTTGTAGAGCACCCAATGCACCCAGGTCATCTTCGGTGCCGCGGGGTCCGGCGCATCGGGATCATCGACGATCAAGGCGAAGCACTTGGTCTTCGCGGGCGCGCCGGACCAGCTCAGCGGAGGCGACGTGTCTTCACCCTGGCAGGTATACTTTTTTGGAATCTGATGATGATCGGCGAAAGCCGAAGACGTCAACGTCAACATAAGGCACCTCCATATCAGCGCACGAGCAAATCGTCGTACTCGTGATGCTTGGCGAGCCACGCCGCGATGAACGGGCACTGCGGAATCACCTTCTCGCCGTCAGCACGTGCTTTGTCGAGTACATGCCTGGCCAGGCGCGATCCGATACCGCGTCCTTCGAGCGCCTTCGGCACGACCGTGTGTATAAAACGGATCGTACCCAGTGTGCGCTCGTAGGCGACGAAGGCCTTGTGATGATCGACAATGAGCTCGTAACGATTGTGTGCAACGTTGTCGACGATCGGCGGCTCGGTGCCCGGCACAGGCTGAGGCTGACTGGATTGAATTTCGTCGGGCACCGTCGCTCTCCGCTTAGTGGCGTATGTCACCGGCAACGTCGATTCCGCGTACCGGCAACGGAATGCGATCACCCGGATCGTGGTCGAGCTTCACATGGAAGTTCTGATTCTGATAAGCATAAACCACGTCGTACAGCGCGACCACATCGCGCCCCGGCGTGACAGTGCGGCAGTGCTGCACCGTGCGCGTGACGACATCGCCTTCCTGATGGCTGCGCTGGATTTCCTTGCCAACGAGACCGCCGCCTACCGCGCCGCCGACGGTCGCAATATCGCGTCCGCGGCCGCCGCCAATTTGATGGCCGATCACGCCGCCTGCGATCGCACCAATCACGGTGCCTGCAACCTGATGGCGATCGCCCGGCGAACGGCGCTCTGTTACCGTCTCGTTCGAGCACACGCGCTGCGGCTGCGTGAGCTGCGTCACGCTGATCACGCGCGCAAAACGGGTCTCGTCGATCGGGCCTTCGTACACTGGCGGCGGCGGAGGCGTTGCGTCGCGTGTCGCGACCGCCACTGTGCGCGACGGGTGCGGTGCGTAGCCCGACGAGGCGAGCGCGTCCGAAGCTGCAGGCGGACGCTCGCCCGCTGTACCGGCCGGACCTATGCCGGTGCCGAGCGGAGCGCTCTGCTGCTGCGACGGCGCATTCGCATTCGCAGGTTGATTGAGCGGCGGATTGATCGGCGGCGACGAAGTCGGCACCTGATTCGGATCGCTAGGCTGGCCGGTCAGCTCGGCAACCGACATCTGCTTGCCATTGTCGGCGGGCTTCGACGCATCCGCCGCAGGTGGATTTGTCGGCGGCGCGGACGCTTGCTGCGACTGTCCGCAAGCGGCGAGCAACGCCGCCGCCGATACGACTGAGCACGCGGCAAGTTTGCGCCACGTGGATGAAACGAACTGGGATTTTTGATAAGCAGACATATTGGACTCCTCCGTGTTGACCCCTTCCTGCAAATCCTAATCTGCCAACGTGACTGCAACCTGAAAATCGCAGCATTATGCGACTTGTACCCCGATGCGTTTTGCGGCAAGCGGCAGCCATCGCGCGAGGCGCTCACCCCATTGCGCTTGTCCCGCGGCGTCCTCAATCAGATCCTGCCGCACTTCGAGTTCGACATGCGGCAAGCCGCGTTTCTCGCCGTACACGGGAATCGCATAGTCGCTCGTGTCGCTGACGGAGTACG
>VBNZ01000297.1:0-1844 GCA_005877675.1 Gammaproteobacteria bacterium | reverse complement strand
GGGCATCCCTGTTGTAAAGCATGCCGACATGCCACGGCCGCACCACGCCCATGTATTCCGGCGTGAAGCTGTGCATCGTAACGAAGATCGTCGTTTGCTCGCGCGCGCGGCGTGCGTCGAGCTCAGCCGCCGTGCGTGCGTGATACGGCGCAAAAATTTCATGCACGCGTTGCGCGCGTTGCGCCGCGCTTAGACCATGGTTGCCCGGGATATCGGTATTCTCGCTGCGCTTCGGGATCAGCGTCGGCGAATCGAGTGGCCGATTGCAGTCGATCACAAGGCGCGAATAGATCTGTCCGATGGCGAATGCACCCAGGCGCTCGGACAGCTCACGCATCACGCCCGCAGCGCCGATATCCCAGCCGATGTGGCGCATGCGTTCGCTCTCGGGCAGACCAAGATCACCGAGCACGCGCGGGATGCGCCGGCCGGCGTGATCGCAGGTCAAAAAAAACGGCGAGACACCGCCTTCGCGTTCGATGGCAAACGGTGCTGGCTCGTCCGCTGCAAGCAGCACGGGCGACGCTAGATCATTCGGCATGATGAAATCTTCGCATGCTCGGGGAACCTATGCAGGGGTTTGCTGCAGCGGCCAGCGCCCCAGCGTGTTGTAGATGGAATGTCCAACGAGGCTTTCGAGCAGGACGCATTCGCGCACCTGCCAGGTAATCGGCGCAATCGGCAGCTCCCGCCCCAGCGGCGCATCGCCATAACCGAGCGTGACATGCGGTGCAAAGCCGCGCTCGAGCTTGTGACTGAAGCCCGCCCGGATCAGCGCAAAATAAAGTCGCTGCCAGAACATGCGCAGCGCGGGCTCCGTCTGCGCCGAGGCACGCAGCACGCACGGGAAGCGGCCGCGGCCGAAACTCACGATGCGATCGAGTGTGAATTGGAGCGTTTCGGTTTTGAAGCTCGCGGCAGCGGTTTTTGCACGTTCGATTTCCGCATGCGGTGCGGCCGGAAAATCGCCGAGGAATTGCAGCGTCATGTGATAACGCGAAACGTCGATACCGGCGCCGCGAAATCCGTGCGCAGCGCGCGCGACACCGGCAGCATCGGCGATCGCTGCGCGCGTCGCCGTGTCGGGCAGCAATGCAAAAAACAGCCGATGGATTTGCTGCTCCATACGCAACGCGTCAAGCGTGACGAATCAACGCGCGGGCGCCGCGATGTGCGCGGGCCGCGACCAATCGAACTCGAAAATCACGCGCTCACGCGTGCGCGCGTCGGTCGCTTCGATGCGTGCGATACGACCGCTATCGTCGCAACGCCATGCGCGCAGATCACCACTGGCCGCGGCGCCCGGCAGCTGTCCGTGCGCGCGAAACGCGTACACGTGCGTCGCGCACTGGTGCGTTCTGGCCGTACCTTCGATGCGTGCATCGCGTATCGATGCGATCGCCTGCCGCGCGGCGCGCAAATCAAAGGCGCTGACCGGCACGAGCGAGCGATCGAGCGAGGTCCACAAACCCGCAACGCTGATCCACGCGCGTTCGCCGATCGCAATGAACTCCATGTTCTCCGTACTCGCATGGATGCGGTCGGGGAACTGCACCTCTACATCGCCTGCGAGCTCGGGCAAATCCGGTCCGAACACATGCCCCTGCGCGATACCGCGAAAGCCGCCCGAGGCGAGCAACTGCTCGAACGACTGCTGCAGATCGACGCGTGGATCGGCGTGGACCTGCAACGACAAACCGATTCCAAGGACTGCGAATAGCGGAATTTTCAAGGCAAGCAACTCGAAAGATGACGGCGCAGTATCGGGGCCGGCGCATGAATGCTCGCTGTTCAGGAAATAGAAGTGCGTCATTCCCGCGCGGCGGGAATCCAGTGCCTCTTCT
>VBNZ01000111.1:15562-16779 GCA_005877675.1 Gammaproteobacteria bacterium | reverse complement strand
GGGACGCAGGCAGTTGATGAAATCAATCAGCGTCGGACTCGATTGATTTTCATTCGCTTGAGTGATTGGGATTGAGTCTGACTCTTTGATTGGATTGCGGGCCGGGGCACGCCTTAGAAATCCTTCTCGAGAATCACCGAAATATGTCCGCCGCCGACGTTGTAATTGTTCAGCGTGAACAGTCTCGGGTCGGTGTCGGCATAAGAGTAGAACGCAGTGAGGCTCCAGCCGTGGCCGAAGTCGCGCGCGCCGCCGAGCTTGTAGTCGTTGTAGGAGAACAGCTTGGCGTTGTCGGCGCCGGTTAAGGGATTGGTGCCGCGCGACTGACGCCGGCCGTAGTGCGCAAGCACGCTCCAGCCGTTGCCAAACGGGTGCGTTGCGTTGAGGTCGAGGTACCACGCGCCGCGCGAATCAGGCGTCGCGAACGCGTCGGTCACCGACACGTTGAGGCGTGCGCTCATGCCCTTCCATGCGACGTAGCCGAATACTTCGGTCGTGTTCAGCAGCGGCGACTGCGCGATGTAGCGGCCCGGGAACTGCATGCGCAAAACGCCGAACTTCGCCTGTCCGTCGGAGAACAGCACGCGATAACCGAGCACGCCATCGATCTCGACGTGCACACTGTCGCCAGGGTAGAGCTTGTCGATCCACGCCATACGCACCGCGCCGAGATTGAGATAGGGCCCGGCGCCTGCATTGACGTCGACTTCTGCCTGCGCCGAGGGTTCGCCGACGCTCTGCGACAGGCCGCGGCTGACGTAGTTGTTCATCAGCTGCGCATAGCCATAGACCAGATTCGGCGCTTCGTCCGCGCGCGCATGCGCGCTGGGGAGGATCAAGCCGAGCAATAATACAAAAGCGGAACCGGTTCGCATTCAACTCTCCAGATAGGGGCGATGAGGCGCATGCTTGCAGGCGGGCAGCGCGCTCGCTATCAGATTCTTGCGATCGATTTCGCGACTCAACAGGGCCGGTATTCGGAATAACAGGGGAGCCACGTCGAATCTGTGATTGCAGAAGCGTCCGAAACTGCGGCGCGAATGCGCCGGCGCCTGCGCGCGGTGTTAAGATCGGACCAAAGAGTCGTTCAGGAGACTGCCATGGCTGACTTCGATTTCAGTTCGTACCTGAAGCTGATGGTGCACAAGCGTGCATCCGACTTATTCATCACTGCCGGCGTGGCGCCATCGATCAAGGTGCACGGCAAGATCATGCCG
>VBNZ01000111.1:6759-15551 GCA_005877675.1 Gammaproteobacteria bacterium | reverse complement strand
CTCAACGTGATGACGCCCTCGCAGCGCGAGGAGTTCGAGAAGACGCATGAGTGCCAGTTTGCGATTTCGCAGACCGGCGTCGGCCGCTTCCGCGTGTCATGCTTCTACCAGCGCAACAATGTCGGTATGGTGCTGCGCCGTATCGAGTCGAAGATTCCTACGATTGAGGAACTCAACCTACCGGCGATCATCAAGACGCTGGCGATGACCAAGCGCGGTATCATCATCTTCGTCGGCGCGACCGGTACCGGTAAGTCGACGTCACTCGCGGCGATGGTCGGCTATCGCAACCAGAACACGACCGGCCATATCATCACGATCGAGGACCCGATCGAATTCGTGCATCAGCACGGGGGCTGCATCGTGACGCAGCGCGAAGTCGGCATCGACACCGACTCCTGGGAGAACGCGCTGAAGAACACGCTGCGTCAGGCGCCCGATGTGATCCTGATCGGCGAGGTGCGTACGCGCGAGACGATGGAGCACGCGGTCAACTTCTCCGAAACCGGTCACTTGTGCCTGTGCACGCTGCACGCGAACAACGCCAACCAGGCGATGGACCGCATCCTGCACTTCTTCCCTGAAGACCGGCATCCGCAGTTGTTCATGGATCTGTCGCTGAACCTGAAGGGCGTGGTCGCGCAGCAGTTGATTCCGACACCGGACGGCAAGGCGCGTCGCGTCGCGGTCGAGGTGATGCTCGGCACGCCGCTGGTGCAGGACTACATCCGCAAGGGCGAGATCCACAAGCTCAAGGACGTGATGAAGGAGTCGACCAACCTCGGCATGAAGACCTTCGATCAGGCCCTGTTCGAGCTGTACCAGGCCGGTGAAATTTCGTACGAAGATTCGCTACGCTACGCCGATTCCGCCAATGAGGTGCGCCTGAGGATCAAGCTCGCGCAAGGCGGCGATGCGCACACGCTGTCGCAGGGTATGGATGGTGTGGAGCTGGTCGAATCGTGAGTGCGGTTGCGTTGCGCTCATGTCGGGCAGATAAAACTCACTGGGGCGGCGGCCCGCTGGATAGCTGATGAATTCCCTCGATCGCCTGCGCGCGACGTGGGGCGCGCTCGGCGAAGACGACCCGCTGTGGGCGATTCTTTCCTACGCGCAAACCCGCGGCGGTCGCTGGGATGCGACGGTGTTTTTCGCGACTGGCGAAGCGGAGGTCGCAGCACTGGATGCCGAGTGCGCTGCGCTCGGCCTGCCGCAGGCGCGACGCATTGCGCTCGATTTCGGCTGCGGCGTCGGCCGTCTGGCCCGCGCGCTCGCTTCGCGTTATGCCGAAGTGATTGGCGTCGACATCGCAGCGAGCATGCTCGAGCATGCGCGCAAGTTCAACGCAGACCACGCCAATCTGCGCTTTGTCGAGAACGTGCATGGCGATCTGCGATTCCTGCCCGATGCCAGCATCGATCTGATTTATTCAGTCATCGTGCTGCAGCACATGCCGGCGCAATTGCAGCGCGTCTACATCGCCGAATTTATGCGGACGCTGGCCCCGGGCGGTCTCGCCGTGTTCCAGGTCGCCTGTGCGCACACGCGCGACTGGCACGGCATGGTGCATCGTCTCGTGCCCAATGCGCTGTTCAACCGCGTGCGGCGCTGGCGCTATGCCAGCCGCGCTGCTTTTGAAATGCACGTGATCGACGAAGGCGCAGTGCGCAGCGTCATTGCCGCCGAAGGCCGGCGCGTTGTGCGCGTCGACGATGATGGCTGCGCGGGTGCGGGATTCGTCGGCCGCCGGTTTTTCGTCACGGCCTGATCTGCGACGGTCCGATCCGCGCCATCGCGTTCGGCGGCGTTAGTCCACCGGCTGCGTATCGACGGTCTCGTGCATGGCGATGCCGTGCGCATTCGCCTCGAAGCTGAATTCGATCGTGCGCAGCATCTTTTCGTACAGCGCGAACAGTTTGGTCTGATCGACTGCGCTGTGTTTGCCCGAGCGCAGCGTGCGATTGAACATGTCACTGTAGCGTGCCATCAGACCGTAGATCGCGCCGCTGAACTGCATGCGCATGAATACCGGCGAGGCGGCGGGCGCGGCCGCGAGAAACTCGCCGAGATTGGCTTCCTCGCCCTTGCCGGTCGCGAGCGCGATCGCCTTGTCCGACACGGCCAGCGTCATGGGCGGAACCGGAACCCCGGGCGCGAGGCCGGCCGGCAACGCGACGGCTTTGCCATCTGTCGTAATTTTCAGATCCTTCAATTGCGGCACAGCGATCTGCGCCATGCCGATCGCGGCCAGCGGATTGCTCGTGCCGAAGAGGAACTTGCCCGCGACATCGGGCGTCGCGGACGGCGTCGCACCCGGATTGATCCGGCTGAGCGTCACCCGCACGCCGGTGAGATCGCTGAGCGGCGGCGGGATCGTCGTATCGATCTTCGCCTTGGAGGAGCGGAATGATTCGTTCAGCCCGGCCAGCGCCGCACAGGCGTACGGTTTCGCCACGACGGCATCGGCCTGCTTGAGCCAGAAATCCTTGAGCTTGAGGATAGGCAGCGACAGGCTGAAGTCCATCAGACCTTGCGCGGCGGTACCCGTGCCCGGCGCCGGCGTCAGTGTCGCAGCAAGCTGCTGCGCGAGCGTGGTGGCGATCTCGAATTGCACACCGATTTTCATGTGATTCGGTGCGACGGTTTCCGCGCCGATCAGCACGCGCGGAAACGTCTGCGCGATCGCGAGGAATTCACTTTTGCACACGGGGTCGGTGATCGCGCCATCGGCCGGCAGCTTCATCGCCTTGGCGATCTCCAGATCGTTGCCGGTCGGCGCGCTGCTCAGGCGCTGCACCAGCGCGATCGCATCAAAATAGCCTTCGCCGTACGGTGTGTAGCCGTACTGTTTCGCTATGCCCTGCAGGGTTCCGGCGTCGGCCAGCGTCTTCGCCGGGCGCGTGAGACCGAGCAACGTCTGCTTGACCGCGTCGCTCGCATCGGGCGCCCAAAGCGTCAGCACGAGATGGGAGTTTTGCACGGCGACAACAAAACTCATGTGCGCGTCGCCGAACTGCCAGTATTCCTGCGCGCCGGTCTTGCCGGTCGGAATCTTCTCGCCGATCTTGGCCTCGATGCGTGCGAGCATGGCCTTGAACGCGGCCGGGTCGCTGAGCTCCAGGCGCAGCACCGGAATCAGTCCTACGCCGTAAACCGCGAGGCGGCCATCGGGCTTGAAACCGAGTTCGCGCAGTTTGTCGAAGCTGTCGCGCGTGCGCAGCTCGTCTAGCACGGCGGAAATAACCTTGCGCGGCTTTTCGCCGAGCGCGGCGTCGCTGAGCATCGCGTCGTACTGCTCAAGCAGCAGCGGCCAGAACGCGTGCATGTGCTTGGATTGCGCCGCAAGCACATCGGCCGGCATTGGCTCCAGGTTCGCGTAGGCATACGGCGTATCCGCTGGCGCGAAGGCGAGTGGCGCGTCGCTGCCGCCGGGGCTCGCCGATTTGCCGCAGGCGGCGATGAGAGCGGCGGCGCCGAGCAACGCGGCGTGACGGCGGATATGCAACATGGCGAGGGTCCCCTGGAGAATCGCGGCGCGCTTCAGGCGTCGGTTTCGTAACGGCGCAAGTATGCGCCAATAGGCGTCACGCTGTCGTGCGCTCTTTACGCGGCAAGCAACTCCGCCAGCACCGCCATGCGCACGAACACGCCATTGGCGACCTGGTCGAGTATCAGCGACTGCGTTCCGTCGGCGACTTCGCCGGCAATCTCGACATTGCGGTTGATCGGCCCCGGATGCATCACGAGGCAATCCGCGCGCGCGCGCTTGAGGCGCGCAGGCGTGAGGCCGTACTGCGCGAAATATTCGGCCTCGGACGGAATCGCGGCGAGATCCATGCGCTCCTTCTGCAAGCGCAGCATGATCGCGACGTCGCAACCGTCGATCGCTTCGTCGAAATTGTGGAAAAATCCGCATTGTGGAAATTCTTCAGCGGCGCTTTCGGGCAGCAGGTTCGCCGGCGCGCACAGGCGCAGTTCGCGCACGCCGAGCGCGGCGAGCGCATGCACGTCCGAACGCGCGACGCGCGAGTGGCGGATGTCGCCACAGATCACCACGCGCAGATCCTGCAGATCGGGGCGTTGGCGGCGCAGCGTCAACGCATCGAGCAGGCCCTGGGTCGGATGTGCGTGGTTGCCGTCGCCGGCGTTGAGCACCGCGGCGCGCGTGCGCAGATTGCGTGCGATCAGCGCTGGCGTGCCCGACTCGGCATGGCGCACGACGAAGGCGTCGCAGTGCATCGCTTCGAGCGTGTGGATCGTGTCGAGCAGCGATTCGCCCTTTACCGTGGACGAGCGCGCGATATCGAAATTGATCACCTGCGCGCCGAGGCGCTTGGCGGCGAGATCGAACGACGTGCGCGTGCGCGTGGAGGGTTCGAAGAACAGATTGATCACCGTGCGGCCGTGCAAAAGATCGAGCGGGCATGCGCCGTCGCGCGACTCGCGCCGCAGCGCGTCGGCGCGATCGAGCATGCCGTGAATGCGCACGCGATCGAAGCCATCGAGCGTGATCAGATGGCGCAGGCGGCCATTCGCGTCGAATTGCAGCTCATCCATGCGGAGCGCCTGTGGCCTGTTCGCGCAGCCATTGTTCGACTATCACTTCTGCGGCAACCGCATCGAGTGCTGCGGCATGTTTGCGTTTTGCCACTCCGCTCGCGCGCCGTTCGGCAAAACGCGTCGCCGCTTCACGCGAACTCAGGCGTTCGTCGACCATCACGACCGGCAGCTTGCTGCGCGCGTGCAGGTCCGCGGCGAATGCGCGCGCGCCGCGGCTGTTGGCCTGCTCGCCTGCATCGAGCGTCAGCGGCAGACCGACGAGCAGCGCGTCCGGGCGCCATTCGCGCAGCAACAAATCGATACGCTGCCAGTCCGGGCCGTGCGCGCCGTTGCCGATCACTGTAAGCGCACGCGCGCTCGCGCTGATGCGGTTGCCGAGCGCCGCACCGATGCGGCGCGCGCCGTAATCGAAGCCGATCACCGTAGTCGGCGCAGTGGCTGGCGAATTTTCCATTTGTGGATTTGTGCCGAAATGCGAGTTGCGTTGTACTGGCGCGGCAATAGCGTCGCCGCCATCAGACATGGCCGGCGTAGCCTGCGAGATTGGACAGGCTCGCACCGACCAGCGCCGCGGCGGCATCCCAACGCTGCTCAAGTGGCGTTTCGAACAGGATCGCTGCGCTCGCCGGCGCGGTGAGCCAGCTGTTTTCCTTGAGTTCGGTTTCGACCTGGCCCGCGCCCCAGCCAGCATAGCCGAGCGCGACCAGCGCATTTTCGGGTCCGCGGCCTTCGGCAATCGCGACCAGCACGTCGCGCGAGGTGGTCACGCACAGCGTATCCGACACCTTGTACGAGGATTCCCAGCTGCCGTGCGGCGTATGCAGCACAAAACCGCGCTCGGGCTGCACCGGACCGCCGATCAGCACCGGCGCGTCCTCGACTGCAGCGAGCTCGGATTTGAGCCCCATCTGCGCGAGCACATCGCCGAGACGGTACTCGGACAGACGGTTGACCACGATGCCCATCGCGCCTTCAGTGTTGTGCTGGCACACGAAGGCGACACCGCGCACGAAGCTCGGATCGCGCATGCCCGGCATGGCAATGAGGAATTGATCGGCGAGGCTCGCAATTTCGACCATGCGCGAGTCGCGAGTACCTTTTCCAGATGCCGAGGTCATGTGCGAATTGTACAGGAGGGAAGCCGGGATTCGAGTTACTTCGTGGCGCATTCCTCAATGCGTTTTGAGCGTCTCGCCCGGTTGGAATTCCCAGGTGCGCGTGATGTAGAACTCGTCGAATTCCGAATTCGGCGGCAGCGGTGGAAATGGCGCGGCGAAATTGACGATGCGCACCGCCGCTTCGTCGATCAGCTTGGAGCCGCTCGATTGAATCACGTCCACGCTACGCAGCGAACCGTCGCGGCGCAGTCCGACCGTGACCATCAGGCTGACCATGCCGCCGCTCTGCAGCTGGCGCCGGCGGGCTTCGTCCGGATAATTGAGATTGCCGACGCGCTCGATGCGCGCGACCCAGCCCGCCTGGTAGGCGGCGTAGGCGGCCTCTTTGGTGTTGGCGGAGATGAATTTCTTTTTCGGCCGCTTGGCGTACAGCTCGGACTCGCGCTGCAACTCGTTGGCGAGGCGCGCGACTTCGAGATGCTTCTCGGCGAGCGCGCGTGGATTCGGATTGGCGCTGTCGGGCTGTTCCTGCCGCTCGGTGTCGGTGCGCACCGCGAAACCGGACTTGCGCGTCGTCGTCACGACCTCGCGTTCGCGTGCGGTCTGCGGCACCGGCGTGCCGGTTTCGATCGGCACCGGCGCGATGCCCGCAGTCGGCTTCGGCGCGAGCGCGGAGACCGGATCGGTCGGGCGCACGGCCTTGTCGCTATTGCCGCCGCCGGCATTGTTCGCCTGCGCGAGGAAGTCGGCCTTGTCGGCCTTTTGCGCGTTCGCCGACTGCACCAGGATCACATCGAGTGCCGGCAGGCGCGCGGGCGGTTTTTCGTATTCGAACGTCAATCCCAACGCGACGACCGCATGCGCGATCAGCGAAAACAGCAGGGTTACGGAGAGGCGCTCGCCGGCGCCGGCGCGCCCGCTCATCGCACGACGCTCCCTGAAGAGTACTTTTTTTGCCACGGATTACGCGGATGAACACGGATAAGACGATTATTAGAGGGCCGTGCTTTTCTACCCGTGTAATCCGTGTAATCCGTGGCGAGGGTTTCTTTGGTCATGTGGGTGAGGCATTGCGTTCGATCGCATCGAACAGCATGCCCGCGATATTCAGGCCGAACTGCGCATCGAGTTCGCGGATGCAGGTCGGCGAGGTGACGTTGACTTCAGTGAGCCAGTCGCCGATCACGTCGAGCCCGACGAAACGCATGCCGCGCGCCTTTAGTGTCGGGCCGACCTGTGCGGCGATCCAGCGATCGCGGTCGGACAGTGGCACACCAACGCCCTTGCCGCCGCGCGCGAGATTGCCGCGGAATTCGTCGCCCTGCGGCATGCGCGCTAGCGCGTATGGCACCGGTTCGCCGTCGATCAAGAGGATGCGTTTGTCGCCCGCGCTGATTTCCGGAATGAATTTCTGCGCAAGCGCGAACGTGCGGCCTTCCTCGGTCAGCGTCTCGATGATCACGTTGAGATTCGGATCGTTGCCGGAGGAGAGGAAGATGCTGCGCCCGCCCATGCCGTCGAGCGGTTTGAGCACCACCTTGCCGTGCTCGCGCGCGAACCGCTTGAGTTCGGCGGCGTCGCGCGCGATCAGCGTCGGCGCGCAGCACTGCGGGAAATGCAGTGCAAAGAATTTTTCGTTGGCGTCGCGCAATCCGCGCGGATCATTGATCACCTGCGCGCCGTCGGCTTGCGCACGTTCGAGCAACATCGTGTCGTAAAGGAACTGCGCATCGAACGGCGGATCCTTGCGCGCGAGGATGACGTCGAATTTGCCCAGGTTGATCCACTGCGCCTCGCCGAGCGTGAACCAGTCATGCGCATCGTCGCGCACCGTCAGCGGCGCGGCATAGCCCCATGCCTCGGCGTGACGCTGCGCGAGGCTGCCTTGGGTCAGATAAGCCAAGCGATAGCCGCGCCGTTGTGCTTCGAGCAGCAGGGCGAGGGTGGAGTCTTTTTTGACGTGGATGGCCGCAATCGGGTCCATCAGCACGGCCAGGGTGGGGGTCATGAGTCGATAACAGCCGTGTTTTGCAGGTGGAGGGCTATCGAGCGCGGGCGCGTCGCGCCGTCAAATGTGATGCAGGCCGCAAAAGCGCACCGCAATGAGGTGGATATTAACATCCGAATGGCCTCATGTGGCTTGGCACCAAGTGTGCATAAGCTATTCATTCGGATGGAGAGTCGCTGGTTGCCGGAAATTGCTTGACAGGGGTGCAAGCTTGCGATTAAACAACGAGTTTGCTGCATCATTTGACGGACGCCGCAGGTTTTTCGCGGAAGTCCGCGAGCCGGCGCATGCAATTCGTTGCGCGGTGCAGCCGACGGCAAGCTCTCGGGGTTGGAGGAACAGGCGTGGAAGAAATCAATTCAGGTGGTCTGGCGGGTCTGCGAGTCATGGTGATAGATGACTCGAAAACGATCCGCCGCACGGCGGAAATGCTGCTCAAGAAGGAAGGTTGCGATGTCGTCACCGCGGTCGACGGCTTTGAGGCCTTGTCAAAGATTTCCGACCACCAACCGCAGATCATCTTTGTCGACATCATGATGCCGCGACTCGACGGCTATCAGACCTGCGCACTGATCAAGAACAATCAGACCTACCGTTCCACACCGGTCGTGATGCTGTCATCGAAGGATGGCCTGTTCGACAAGGCGCGCGGGCGCATCGTCGGCTCCGAGGAATATCTGACCAAACCGTTTACGCGCGAAGAACTGCTTGGCGCGATCCGGCGGCATGTCGAACACAAGTAGTTTTAGCGGCACATAGCAATACATATCAACGTGGTAGGGGACACAGGGCAATGGCGCATATTCTGATCATCGATGATTCGCCTACAGAGGTGGAGATGCTCACCCGGTGGCTGCAAAAAGGCGGCTTCAAGGTGACCAGCGCGAGTAGCGCGGAAGACGGCATCACTGCGGCCAAACGCGACCGGCCTGATCTCGTGATCATGGACGTGATCATGCCCGGCATGAATGGTTTTCAGGCCACGCGCACGCTGTCCAAGGATGCCGACACTGCGAACATCCCGGTGCTGATCGTGACCACCAAGGCGATGGAGTCGGATCGCGTCTGGGGCATGCGTCAGGGTGCGAAAGACTGAATGACCAAGC
>VBNZ01000111.1:5319-6545 GCA_005877675.1 Gammaproteobacteria bacterium | reverse complement strand
GCGTCGGCCTGCGCCACATGGTGTCGAGCCTCGCCGAGGTCAATGAAATTCTCGCCTACCCGCAGGTCGCGCACGTGCCGGGCACGCGCCCGTGGCTGCTCGGCGTCGCCAGCGTGCGCGGCAATCTCGTGCCGCTGGTCGATCTCAAGCAGTTCCTGTCGGGCGAGCCGAGTTCGGTCACCGATTCGAGCCGCGTGCTCGTGGTGCGCCAGACTGGCGGCATGGTCGGCCTGCTCGTCGACGAAGTCGTCGGGCAGCGCAATTTCTCGCCTGAGCAGCGCGTCGAAAAAGAAGAGCTCGAGGGCGACGACCCCTATGCACGCTACGTGCTAGAGGATTACGCGCTCGGCGAGGTGCAGTGGGGACAGTTCAGCATGGCCACGCTCGTGCGTGCGCCTGAATTCGTACAGGCGGCGGCGTGAGCGTCGAGGCTTTGAGCATTTTCCTTCAATTAGGTTTTTTGCGAGGTAACGGGCGATGAGCAGCACAGGGGCAGGCGGCGGCGAACGCACTGGTGGATTCAACGGCTTGTTGGTGGCGTTGCTCGTCATCAGCATCATCTTTGCGGTCGTCGACTTCGGTTTGTTGAGCTACAAGGCGGGTCAGGACGCCAAGGCCAGCGCGCTGGTCACGCGCGCGCAGGTGCTGTCGCAGCAGTTGTCGCGCCAGTCCAACGATGCGGCCGGCGGCAACCTCGACGCGTTCGGCACGCTCAAGGCGACGCGCGACTCGATCGCCGACCTGATCACGCGCCTCAAACAGGGCGATACGCGCAACGGCATGGATGGTTATGCCGGATACGACTCGCTCAAAGGCGACTTCGCCGCGCTCGATGACGCCTGGAAGCAGCTCAGCACCGACGCCGGCAAGATCCTCGACAGCAAAGAGCAGATCATCGGCAGCGGGGGCAACATCGACGAATTCAATCGCAAGACCGCCGTGCTCAACTCGCGCATGGACGAGGTCGTGAAGATCCTGACCGAACGCACCGCGTCGACCAATCAGGTGATGATCGCCTCACGCCAGATGCTCTATGCCGACCGCATGCAGCGTCGCGCGCAGTCGATCATCCAGGGTGGTGAAGACTCGCCGACCGCCGCCGCGGGCCTGCAGCGCGATGCGCAATTCTACGGTCAGATTCTCGCGGGCCTGCTCAACGGCGCGCCCGATCTCAACGTCAAAGCGATGGATAACGCCGCCGCGCGCGAAATTCTGACCGACATCAA
>VBNZ01000111.1:1663-5189 GCA_005877675.1 Gammaproteobacteria bacterium | reverse complement strand
TTTTCCCGAACCTGCTGCTCGGCCTCGCCGCCGCGGCGGCGGCGATCGTGCTGGTGCTGTTCCTGGCCCTCAAGCTGTTCCGCGATACGCGGGCGCGTTATCAAACCAGCGCCGAGCTCAACAAGCGCAACGAGGCGGCGATTCAACGTCTGCTCGATGAAATGGGTTCTCTCGCGGACGGCGACCTGACCGTGAAAGCCTCGGTGACCGAAGATTTCACCGGCACCATCGCGGACGCCGTGAACTACGCGATCGACGCGTTGCGTTCGCTCGTGACCACGATTAACGATACCTCGGTGCACGTCGCCTCGGCCGCGAACGAAACGCAGGCGACCGCGATGCATCTCGCCGACGCGGCCGAACATCAGGCGCAGCAGATCACTTCGGTATCGACCGCGATGAACGACATCGCGGTGTCTGCCGGCGACGTGTCGAAGAATTCGAACGAAAGCGCCGAGGTTGCGCAGCGCTCGGTGCGCATCGCCGCGAAAGGCGCCTCGATCGTGCGCCAGACAATCGCGGGTATGGACTCGATTCGTGACCAGATCCAGGAGACATCCAAGCGCATCAAGCGTCTGGGCGAATCGTCACAGGAAATCGGCTCGATCGTCGAACTGATCAACGACCTGTCCGAGCAGACCAATATTCTTGCCTTGAACGCAGCGATTCAAGCGGCCTCGGCGGGCGAAGCGGGCCGCGGTTTCGCGGTCGTCGCGGACGAAGTGCAGCGCCTCGCCGAACGCGCCTCGGGCGCGACACGGCGTATCGAAACACTGGTGCAGACCATTCAAGCCGATACCAACGAAGCGGTCACTTCGATGGAACAAACCACGAGCGAAGTGGTGTCCGGCGCACGTCTGGCCGAGGAAGCGGGTACGCAGCTGGGCGAGATCGAAAAGGTCTCGACCGACCTTGCGGACCTGATTAAAGGTATTTCCGTTTCCGCGCAGCATCAGTCGAACGCGGCGGCGAACGTGTCGTCCACCATGAACGTGATTCAGGAGATCACCTCGCAAACTTCCGCCGGTGCGAGTCAGACCGCTGAGTCGATCGGCAATCTAGCCCAGCTCTCCTCCGACCTGCGCCGCTCGGTCGCCGACTTCAAGCTGCCGACCTGAAGAAACTCTAGCGCGCATGCGATAAGGCGCAGCCCAGGAAGCTTTGATGAACTTTCAACACGACATCGATTTCACCACACTGAGCTGGATCAAGTCCGAGCTCGATGCGACGCTGCAGCAGGCGCGCATCGCACTGGAAGCCTATGTCGAGAATCCGGCCGACAGCGCGCAGATGCGCGAGTGCGTAAATCATCTGCATCTCGTGCACGGTACGCTGCGCATGGTCGAGCTGTACGGCGCGGCCATGGTCGTCGAGGAAATGGAGCGCGTCGCGCAGGGCATCGCGGACAAGAGCGTTGCACCTGGGGACGACGTTTATTCCGCACTGATGCGCGGCATCATGCAGCTGCCCGATTATCTCGAGCGGTTGCAGAGCGGACATAAGGACATCCCGATCATCCTGCTGCCGCTGCTCAACGACTTGCGTGCGGCACGCAGCGAAAAGCTTCTGACCGAGTCGGTGCTGTTCACGCCCGATCTCAGCATACCGCTGCCGAACAAGCCGGCTGCGCCGATGCAGGCGAGCGAGTTGCGCGGCGAAATATCCAAGCTGCGCAATAACTACCAACTCGCGCTGCTGCAATGGATTCGCGATGACGCGCCAACGACGCAATTCGGCCGTATGAGCGAAGTGCTCGATCGCCTCGAAAATGTGTGCAGCAGCGATCACACGCGCCGCCTGTGGTGGGTCGCCAACGGGGTGCTCGATGGCGTGCGCGCCGGCTCGATCGAGGCAACCAGCGCGATCAAGCAGATGTTCGGCAAGGTCGATCGTGAGATCAAGTTGCTGATCGCCGAGGGCGAAGCGGCGTTTGATCAGGCGCAGTCGCGCGATCTGACCAAGAATTTTCTGTACTACCTCGCGCATTCGCAGGTCGATACGCCGCGTGCGCGCGATATCGCCAAACTCTACAAGCTGCATACGCTGCTGCCGAGCGAACGCGAGCTCGAGCACGCACAAGGCTCGATCTCCGGACACAACCGTGCGCTGCTCGATACGGTTGCCGCGGCGATCAAGGACGACCTGCTGCGCGTCAAGGAAGCGCTCGATATCTTTCTGCGCGCAGTCGATCACGATCCGGCGCAGCTTGCGGCGCAAGGTGAAGCGCTCGACCGTGTCGCCGATACGCTTGGCATGCTTGGCCTGGGCGTCTCGCGCAAGATCGTGGTCGAACAGCGCCAGATCGTCGGCGACATCGTCGAACGCAAGCGCGCAGCCGATGAATCGACGCTGCTCGACGTCGCCGGCTCGCTGTTGTATGTCGAAGCCTCGCTCGACGACCATATCTCGCGTCTCGGCGGCGAACCCGCGCCGACCGACGCTGAAGGCGGCTTCGAACTGCCCAAGGCCGAGGTCAATCGCATCCTCGACTCGCTCATGCGCGAAGCCGCGGCCAATCTTGCGCAGACCAAGCACGACATGGTCGCGTTCGTCGAGGCGCCGTGGGATCACGCACAGGTCGAACAGATTCCGCGCTTGCTCGAGGAAGTCGGCGGTGCACTCGACATGCTCTCGCTGCACGACGCAGCGCAGCTGATCAACGGCATCGTGATGTTCATCGAGGTCGAACTGCTGCAGCACCGCCGCGTGCCGAATCACGAGCAGATGGACACGCTCGCCGATGCGCTTGCGTCGATCGAGTACTACATCGAGGCGACGCGCGAACAGCGTGGCGGGCGCGAGCACATTCTCGACATCACGCGCGCGAGTCTGCGTGCGCTCAACTACTGGCCGATTCCAGCCATACGCAGCGAACAGCGCGCCGAGACGCCGGTCGGCGAGATCAGCGTCCCCGTTGGCGCCGCCGCCATGCCGGCGGCGCCCGCACCGGCCAAACCTGCGCCCGCACCGGCGCCAGCTGCAGCCAAACCAGCACCGGCACCCGCCGCGGCTTTCGTTGCCACCGGCACTACGGCTGCGGCGCCGGCGGCAGTCGCGCACGATCTGCCCGACTACGATGCGATCAATCAGGGCATCGATTTCACTTTCTCGACCGACGCGACGCACAGCTTCGACGATGAGATCCGCGACATCTTCCTCGAGGAAGTACAGGAGGAAATCGCCGGCCTGCAATCCAATGTGCCGAAGTGGCGCGCCAATACCGAAGATCTCGACACGCTGAAGACGATCCGGCGTTCATTTCACACCCTCAAGGGTTCGAGTCGCCTCGTCGGCGCACTCGCGCTCGGCGAGTTCAGCTGGAAAGTCGAGAACATGCTCAACCGCGTGCTCGACAAGAGCATCGGCACCGACGCAGCGCAAGGTGTGCTGGCGCATGCGGTGGACGCATTGCCGGAGCTGCTCGAAGCGCTCAAGGGCGGCGCACGCCCGGGCGTGAATATTGTCGAGATCAAGGACGTCGCCGACCGCGCTGCTGCGGGCGAAGATACGTGGATCGACGAATCCA
>VBNZ01000111.1:1075-1619 GCA_005877675.1 Gammaproteobacteria bacterium | reverse complement strand
AGCAACTGCCCACACGCGCCGGTTTCGGCGAAGGCCTGCCGTTGCTCGACCCGGTGTTGTTCGATGTGCTGAGCAGCGAGGTCTCGACGCATCTGGCGGCGATCGATGCCTACGTCGATCAGGCACGCAAGGCACCGATTCCGGTCAGCGATGCGCTGCTGCGCGCGACGCACACGCTCAACGGCGCGATCTCGATGGTCGAACTGCCGCAGCTGAGCCAAGTGTTGCAGCCGCTCGAAGGCTACATCAAGCGCCTGCAGGTATGGGAGCAGGCCCCCGATGCGGATGGCGTCGCCGCGCTGGCCGATGCCTCCGCGCAGGTAAGGGCAACGATCAGCGCGCTCGAAAGCAACGCGCAGCATCTGCCGGACACGACCGAACTCGCATCGCGCGTGGTCGATCTGCGCAATGCGCTGCCGGAGCCAGAGCTGCTGCATTCGCTGCTTGCATCCGAGGAAGAGGGCACCACGGCGCTGCACGAAACGCCGGAACCGGCGCCCGCAGCGCACATCGTCGAGCTGGCCGAGCACGCTGCATTCGATGC
>VBNZ01000111.1:0-953 GCA_005877675.1 Gammaproteobacteria bacterium | reverse complement strand
GCAGGCGAAAGTCGAAGCTCCGCACACCGTCGTGCCGGAACCGGTGGCCGAGATCGAAGTGCCGGAAGTATCCGAGCCTGCGCCGGTCTCCGAGCACGTCGAGGCATTGCATGCCGAAGAGCACGTCGAGCCGGTCGAAGCAGCCGCGCCCGTCATGCATGAACCGCTCGTTGAGCATGTCGATACGCCGGCAATCGAACCGGCGATCGAGGCCGAACACATCGAGCCGATCGAGACTGCGCATGCGATCGAGGCCGCGCACATCGAGCCCGAAGAAGTCCCGCACGCGATCGAACCCGAACGCGAACCTGTCGCCGAACCACCCGCAGCGCAGGTCGAGACGCCATATCCCGCAGCGCCGCCTGCAAGCGTGCCGACGCCGGCGTGGAGCGGCCCCCTGATGCCGGCCGACGAGGCAGCGATTGCCGCCGCGCTCGCCGCGCTCGAACAGCCGACACAGAAGGCGGCGTTCGCCGCGCCACCGGTGGAACCGCCGGCCGAAAAGCCGCACGAACCGGTCGCGCCGCTCGATGCGCTCGCGCACGAGCATCTTCCGCTCACCGAAGAGATGGCCGCCGAGGCTGCGCATGTCGACGCGGCGGTGCACGAGGAAGTCGCGCGCATCGCGCATGCAGCGCACGAGCCGATCGAGCATGTCGAGGAAACTCACGCGCCGGCGCATGTCGAGGAGGTTCACGCCGAGCCTGCACCTGCGTATGCCGACGAAGTCGGCGCGCTGCATGCGCTGCCGGACATCGATCCGGACCTGCTCGAAATCTTCATCCAGGAAGCCAAGGAAATTCTCGATCACGCCGATGCCTCGATGGCGAAGCTGCGCGAGAATCCGTCCGATCGCGAACTCGTCACCAGCCTGCAGCGCGATCTGCACACGGTGAAGGGTGGCGCGCACATGTCCGGCATCGCGCCGATCGGCGATCTCGGTCACGCGATGG
>VBNZ01000296.1:2127-2731 GCA_005877675.1 Gammaproteobacteria bacterium | reverse complement strand
CTGCGCCAGATCCAGCAGCACGGTCGCGTGATCCGCGCCTGGATGGGCGCGGCGTATCAGGATATCCCGCCAAAACAGGACGACCCCATGCCGGTCGTGACCAATGGCGTGATCATCACCGCGGTGGCGCCGAACGGTCCTGCTGCGCGCGCGGGCCTCACACCGGGTGACGTCATTACGCGAGTCGATGACAAGTGGGTGCCCAATCAGTTCGCCCTGCGCAATCGCGAATCGCAGCTGGAGCCAGGCACGAAGATCAACGTCAGTGGCGTGCGCGGCGGCCAGGCGTTCCGGTCCGAAGTGACGCTGGAAGAAAAGCCGCAGGCGCAGCGCCCGGCGGCGAACAGATAACCGCGCGCTGACGGCGCGGTTTATTTCGCTTCGCTGTAGCGTTTGCGCAGCGTCGCTACGCGCTCGACATAGACCTTGGTCTCGTCGAACGGCGGCACACCGGAATATTTCTGCACGTTCAGCGGGCCCGAGTTGTAGGCGGCCGCGGCGAGCCGCTCGTCGCCGTTGAACTGCTTGAGCAGCTGCGCAAGATAGAGCGCGCCGCCGCGTATGTTCTGCCCCACATCGAACGGACTGGCGACGCCGAGATCCG
>VBNZ01000296.1:0-2114 GCA_005877675.1 Gammaproteobacteria bacterium | reverse complement strand
GCCCTGCGCGCCCTTGCCGGAGATCG
The DNA here is from genome assembly GCA_005877675.1 of Gammaproteobacteria bacterium. Taxonomy (GTDB): domain Bacteria; phylum Pseudomonadota; class Gammaproteobacteria; order Xanthomonadales; family Rhodanobacteraceae; genus Rudaea. The sequence continues at coordinate 2,088 of VBNZ01000296.1, read as the reverse complement.
CGTTCGGATTGAACGCCGATTCGGCATGGATCACCGCGCGCAACAGCGCCTGATCGACGCCGAACTCGCCCGAGGCTGCGGCGATCTCCTCGCGGTACGCTTCGAGATTGAGCGCTGTCGTCGCGAAATTCACTACTGAATTGAGATTGCAGGCGTAGCAGGTCTGTATATAGGTGAACAGCACCTGGAACGGCGCGCCGGCCGGATGCACGTTGGTGTATTCGGTCACGCCATTGGCGCGCGCGACTTTGTATACCGCACCGCGGCGCACTTCGGTGGTCTTATCGGGTCGCTCGGTCGTATTGCGCACGACCTTCTGCTCGATACCGTTGATTGCCACACCGCTGATCACATTGCCGAACGTTGTTCCGCTGATCACATTGCTGAACGTTGTGCCACTGATCACGTTCGCAAACTGCGAGGGCGGCGCTGAGCGGTACTCGCTATGCAGGCTCTTGATGTCGACGGGGGCGGTGGGTGCGGCGAGTGCCTTGGGTGCAGGGGACGGCGCTGACGTGGGCACGGGACGTGCGGGTTTGGGGTCGGCATAATCGGTGCCCGGGATCTTGGTGCAGGTCGAATATTCGCTCGGCTTGTTGGTGATCGCGGTCTGGCCGCCCGTGCCGATGCAGCGGTACACCGCCCCCGCGTGGGCGCGCGGCGCCACCAGCGCGCAGGCGAGCGCGACGGCAATGAACGCGATAGGCCCCTGGCGGCGGATGCTATTCATAGGTCGAGGTTTGTCGGGCAAGTTTCTGCCTGAAAAAGGGTTTTGCCAAGGGATTTCATCGCATTTCGGGAGTAAATCCGCCGCGGATCGTGGCGGTGAGAAGGGTCTGGCTTTAGAATGCGCGGTTGTCTTAAGGTTCCCCAGCGCTTACAGATCATGTCCGGCAAACTTTTCATCAAAACCCACGGCTGCCAGATGAACGAGTACGACTCGGCCAAGATGGCCGATGTGCTCGCGGTTTCGCATGGTCTGGAATTGACCGCGAACGAGGCCGAAGCCGACGTGATCCTGATCAATACCTGCTCGATCCGCGAGAAGGCGCAGGAGAAGGTGTTCTCGCAGCTCGGCCGCTGGCGCGAATTGAAGGCGAACAAGCCGAATCTCGTGATCGGCGTCGGCGGCTGTGTCGCAAGCCAGGAAGGCGCCGCCTTGGTCAAGCGCGCGCCTTATGTCGATCTGGTATTCGGTCCGCAGACCCTGCATCGCCTGCCGCAGATGATCGAGGCGCGCAAAAGTACACAACGCGCACAGGTGGACATTTCCTTCCCGGAAATCGAAAAATTCGATCATCTGCCCGAGCCGCGCAAGGAAGGCGTCACCGCCTTCGTCTCGATCATGGAAGGCTGCTCCAAATACTGCTCCTACTGCGTGGTGCCCTATACACGCGGCGAGGAAATCAGCCGGCCGTTCGACGATGTCGTGGCCGAAGTCGCTGCGCTCGCCGAACAGGGCGTGCGCGAGGTCAATCTGCTCGGCCAGAACGTCAACGCCTATCGCGGCGCGATGCACGATGGCGGCGCGGCGGATTTGGCGTTGCTGATCCACGCGATCGCCGAACTCGACGGCATCGGCCGCATCCGCTTCACCACCTCGCATCCGCTCGAATTCTCGGATTCGTTGATCGAGGCGTATGCCAACGTGCCCAAGCTCGCAAACTATCTGCATCTGCCGGTGCAGGCGGGCTCGGACCGCATTCTCACTGCGATGAAGCGTGGCTACACCGCCATCGAGTTCAAGCAGAAGATCCGACGCTTGCGCAAAGTGCGCCCGGATATTTCGGTATCGAGCGACTTTATCGTCGGATTTCCCGGCGAGACCGACGCCGACTTCGAACAGACGATGAAGCTGATCGATGACGTCGGCTTCGATCAGAGTTTTTCGTTCATCTTCTCCAAGCGCCCCGGCACGCCCGCGGCGAACCTGGCCGACGACACGTCCGACGCGGTCAAGCACGCGCGCCTCGAACGCCTGCAGGCGACGATCAACGCCAATGCGAAACGGATTTCGCAGGCGATGATCGGCGGCGTGCAGAACGTGCTGGTCGAAGGGCCGAGCAGGAAGAACCCGACGGAAATGAC
>VBNZ01000110.1:16081-18021 GCA_005877675.1 Gammaproteobacteria bacterium | reverse complement strand
GCGATGGGCTGGCACAGCGACAATGAACCCGAACTCGGCGCCGAAGCGCTGATCGCCTCCTTCAGCTTTGGCGGCGTGCGGCGTTTTCGTCTGCGTCATCGTGCCGATACCACTGCGCGGCTCGAACTCGGCCTGCCCTCGGGCAGTCTGCTGCACATGGGCGGTACGACGCAGCGCTATTATCGCCATGATCTGCCGCGCACGGCGCGTGCAGTTGCGCCGCGTATCAATCTGACGTTTCGCCTGATCCGAGCAATGCGCTGACGCATCGGCAATAATGCATCGCTCCGAGCCACAGTCGTCATCAGGCATGCAAGCACCCGAAGTCATCGCCAGCGCCACCCATCGCCTGCCGGCCGAACTACGCGCGCGCATCGCCTTCGTTGTCGAAACGGCGCGACGCCTGCATCAATACGGCACGGCGGCACCACGGCTCGAAAGCGCAATCGACAAGCTCGCGGCACGCCTGGACCTGTCTGCACAGGTGTGGTCGAGTCCGACCGCACTGATCGTCTCCTTCGCCGAAGGGCGCGACGCGCGGCGTGGGCTTGCCGACATCACCCAGGTTATGCGTCTGCCGCCGGGCGAACTCGATCTGTGCCGCCTGACCCAAGTCAACGAGATAGCCGACGACGTGATCGCGGGTAGGCTCGACATCGCCGAAGGCTCGCATCGGTTGCATGGCATTCGCGACGGGCGCAGTGTGCGCGCGCGCGCGCGCGAAGTCGCTTGCTACGGCGTCGTGTCCGCAGCGCTCGCGGCGCTACTGCACAGCGCCTGGGTCGATCTTGCCGCGGCGGGCGGAATCGGCATCGTGGTAGGGCTCGTGGCCGATATCAGCGGTCGCAGTGCGCGCCTGCGCAGCGCACTGGAGGCGATCTGCGCGCTGCTCGCGACGCTGCTGGCGACGCTGATCAGTCTGTACCTGACGCCGTTGAGCCTGAAATCCGTCGTGCTCGCGAGCCTGATCGTGCTGCTGCCCGGCATGAGCCTCACCACCGCGGCGCGCGAGTTGTCGACCGAGCATCTCGTCTCCGGCGCGGCGCGTTTTGCCGGCGCGATCACGACGCTGATCAAGCTCGCATTCGGCACCATCGTCGCGAACGAATTATGCAAGGCGCTGCAGCTTGTGCCGCCCGCATCGACGCATGCGCCGATTCCGGGATGGGCCGAATGGGTCGCGCTCGGTTGCGCGTGCTACGCCTTCGCCGTGCTGTTCCGCGCAGCGCGGCGCGATTTCCCGCTGGTAATGGCCTCGGCCGCGCTCGGCTACGTGATCACGTATTACGGCGGACATCGCTTCACGCCGGAACTCGGCGTATTCCTCGCCGGCCTGTGCATGGGCGCGCTCGGCAATCTCTACGCACGTAAGACCAATCGCCCCGGCGCGCTCGTGCGCGAACCGGGCATTATTCTGCTTGTGCCAGGCAGCGTCGGTTATCGCAGCCTGTCGCTGATTGCCGAGCGTGACGTATTTCTTGGCATCGACACGGCAGTATCGCTGGTGGCGATACTCGCGTGTCTGGTGGCGGGACTGCTGTTCGGCGATCTGCTGGTCGCGCCCAAAAGAGCGTTATAGTCGCGTCGATTGAATAAAAATGCCGGCTTTGTGCCGGCATTTTATTTTCCGAATGGTGCGATCAAATCGGTCGGTCAAATCAGCAGGTCTTTTTCCTTTTTGCCCGCCGCGAGGGCCGCGTTGAACCAGCGCGGGCGCTTGCCGCGGCCCGACCATGTTTGCGCGTGATCGGCGGGATTGCGGTACTTGGCCTTGGCCGGGCGCCGCGTCTTGCGACCGCCACGTCCGCCGAACAATTCTTCAATCGTAAAACCTTCCGCTTTGGCCAGCGCAGTGATTTTTTCGCGCACCTTGCCGATTTTTTCGCGCGCGAGCTCATGCCTGCGCGATTCGGCGCGTGCAATCAGGTCGTTGAGTTGAT
>VBNZ01000110.1:7254-16049 GCA_005877675.1 Gammaproteobacteria bacterium | reverse complement strand
ATGAGCATGCCATTGTGTGACACAAAAATAAATAGCCGCTGCTTAAAATCGGCTGGTGCGCAGTCGCGAAACATATCGCTTTGCGCAGCCTGGGCGCACTTCGACGCCACGGCTTGTCGGAAATCGCCGCGCGCGCTAACTTGTACGCATCGGCGCCCGATACGCAAGCAGCGAGGAACACATCAGTGAGTCTGCTCGACGATCTCGAACAGGAAGCCAAGCGGCTCAAGCTCACGGCGGGCGACGTGCAGCAACGCAAACTCGCGCGCGAGGAGTTCTTCAAGAACCAAATGGCGCCGCGCCTCAACGCGTTGAGCGAGTATCTCGAACGCCTCGTCGCAAACCTCAAGGCGCTCAAACCAGCCAAACCGCGGCACTACACCGTGCCCGGCTACGGCCAGGTCGTGGCCTATTGTGAACACGACTACGAGCTCACGCAGAACGTGCAACCCGATTCGCACGAGATCCGCATCGCGTTTCATTGCGAGGTCGCGCCCGAGGAATGCCCCGCGGTCGAAGTCGAGGGCATCAAAGTGAAAGCGCTGTCGGGCACGTTCGGACGCTACCAGCTCGCCGGACAGATGGCGGACGTGAAGAAGGGGCCGAATGGCGAAATGCTCGCGGCGACATTTCGTGCGCGCGGGCGCATCGCCGCGCTAGCAACGTTCACTGCCGATGCGGATGCGCCGGTATTGAAGATGAGCTTCACCAACATCGATGCGTTCGGCAATACGGTCAAAACAACGTCTCTGGGCGCGCTCAACGACGCGCTGTTCGACGACATCGGCCGCTATCTCGCGCGCGAGGAAAACACGCTGTTGCGCGAGGCGCTACCCGACGACTATCGCGCGCAGCTGCGTTCGGCGGTCGAGCGCAATCAGGTCAAGCAGCGCTGGGAGCTGAAGATCGCCGGTCAGCGCAAGAGCGAGCTTGCCGCGCTCAAGCGCGCGCATGGCAGCGGCGAGTCGCTGTTCGCGCGCTTGCGCGGCTTGGTTAGCAAAGAGCGATGAGTTTTTCAGACGTCATTCCCGCGAAAGCGGGAATCCAGTGACTTTGCCTTGAATCGCTTTAGGTGAGGCACTGGATTACTCGCTTCGCTCGGTCTGCGAGGTGTCCTGCGGACGTTCTGCGCGCTTCGCGCTTGTCCCGCTGGGAGCACGCGGGAATGATGAGCGGGAATTAGGCGCGAACGATCGTCAGCACTTCCTCGCGGCTCACATTGCGGCTTTCGGCATCGCGCCGTGCACGATACTCGAATGTGCCCGCGGCGAGCCCGCGCTCGGAAATCACCACGCGATGCGGAATGCCGATCAGCTCGATGTCGGCGAACATCGCGCCGGGGCGCAGACCGCGGTCGTCGAGCACGGCTTCGATACCGGCGTCGTTGAGTTCGCGATACAGCGCCTCGGCCGCATCGCTCACCTTCGTGTCGTTTTTCGGGTTGATCATGCAGATCGCGACACGCCATGGCGCCATCGGCGCCGGCCAGACGATGCCGGCAGCATCGTGATTTTGCTCGATCGCCGCGGCGACGATGCGCGACACGCCGATGCCGTAGCAGCCCATCTGCATCGGGCGGTTCTTGCCCTCGGCGTCGAGCACGGTCGCGCCCATCGCTTCGGAATATTGGGTGCCGAGCGCAAAGACGTGGCCGACTTCGATACCGCGCGCGATCTGCAGCGTGCCTTTGCCATCCGGCGAAAGATCGCCCGCGACCACCTTGCGGATATCGGCGACGAGGTCGGGCTCGGGCAGATCGCGGCCCCAGTTCACGCCGGCGATGTGGAAGCCCCGTTCATTGGCGCCGGTAACGAAGTCGTGCATTGCGGCGACTGTTTTATCGGCCACTATTGTGACGTTGGAGATTTTAGGACCAAAAGTTGTCTCGAGCCCAGGGATTAGCTTGACGGGGCCGAGATAGCCGGGCTTGCAGCCGAACGTGTCGACAATTTCTTGCTCGGTCGCGAGGCGATATTCAGCCAGGCCTGCGAGCTTCTGCAGCTTCACTTCGTTGACGTCGTGATCGCCGCGTACAAGCGCGAGTACCAAGCCGTTTTCGCCAACCACGACGACTGACTTCACCGTACGCTCAATCCCAATCTTGAGCAGCTCGGCGACTTCGGTGCAGGTTGTCTTGCCGGGTGTTTCGACCTTCCGTATCGTTTCACTCGCCGCGGCGCGAGCACTAGGCTCGAGTGCCTTAGCAAGCTCGATATTCGCGGCGTAGTCCGAACCGTCGGAGAACGCGATCGCGTCTTCGCCCGAATCGGCCAGCACCTGGAATTCATGCGTGCGGCTACCGCCGATCGCGCCCGCGTCCGCCTGCACGGCGCGGAATTTCAGGCCCAGGCGCGTGAAGATGCGCGCATAGGTTGCGTACATATTGTCGTATTCGCGATCGAGGCCGGCCTCGTCGATGTGGAACGAGTAGGCGTCCTTCATTAGAAATTCGCGTGCGCGCATCACGCCGAAGCGCGGGCGGATCTCGTCGCGGAACTTGGTGTTGATCTGGTAGAAGTTGATCGGCAGCTGCTTGTAGCTCTTCAGCTCGCCGCGGGCGAAATCGGTGACGACTTCCTCGGCGGTCGGCGCATAGCAGTACTCGGCTTCCTTGCGGTCCTTGATCTTGAGCAGCTGAGCGCCGAACTTCTGCCAGCGCCCGGTTTCCTCCCACAGCTCGCGCGGTTGGATCGTCGGCATCGACAGCTCGAGCGCGCCGGCGCGATTCATTTCCTCACGCACGATGGCTTCGACCTTGTGCAGCACGCACAGCCCGAGCGGTGACCAGGTGTAGAGGCCGGCGGCGTGCTTGCGCAGCATGCCCGCGCGCAGCATCAGCTGGTGGCTGGCGATTTCTGCGTCGGCAGGGACTTCCTTGACGGTGGCGAGATGGAATTTGGACAGGCGCATCGGTGCTTGAGGTTCAGCGGGAAAGGCGCGAGTGTAGCAATAATGTTGCGGCGCGGAATATCGGCGGGCAGAGCGGCCCAGGCGCTTTGCAGGTGCGGCCGCGGAAGGCCGCTGCGGCATTTGCGCTCAGGGATGCGCGCAAAAAATTACTGTGGCGGCACGACGCTCGGCACCACATTCATCTTCGGATCGTAGCGCAGCGTTTCGTAGGGTCGATCGGTCGGCGGCGTAGAGGTGAAGTGCACGCGGCCTTTGTCGTCCTTCCATTTGTATACTTCGGGTATCGCCTGGGGCGAGGTGGGCAGGGCGCCGCGCAGCGCGGCGGGGATCGTTTGCGGCGCGAGATACCACCATGCCGAGGCAGCGATCGCGAGTGCGACGAGGATCCACGGCAGCGCGCGTCCGCGCATATGCGCAATTGACCGACGACGAAGCTGCCGCTGCATCGCAGCCGTCCTTCAGCGACAGGTCGCGACGGTGCGCTTGGCCTGCTCCAGCATATCCGCGCGCGCCTTGTCGTCGAGTACCTTGCCCGACGCATCGGCGACGGGATAACTGCCCTGCAGCAGCTGCACATTCGAGCGTGCCTGATCGCAGATGCGGCTGCTGTCGTTCGCTGCGGTCGAGCGTGGCGCCGCCGCTGGTGCGGGCGAATTCGATGGTGGGTTCTGGTTCTGTGCCGAACCCGGCTTGGGCGCGGCGTAGAGTGTACTGTCGCTCTCGCTGATCTTGTCGCGATCGACTTTGACCTGTGCCGGATTGACCTGGTTCTGCGGCGGCGGCGTGTCGGAGAAGTGCATGACGCCTTGCGCGTCGGTCCAGCGGTACAGATCGCCAGCGTGCGCAAGACCCGCGACGCAGGCCATCGCGACAAACAAGATTTTAGTCATGGGGCAACTCCCTTAGGAACGAATACAAGTTACCGTGTCCGTTTACCAGTCTTCCCCCTGCAGTCGATTCTAGCCCCAGCCGACGCTTGCGGTACACTTTGCGCAATCTTTTTATTCGCCGACCCGGATGGAATCCAACCCCGACACTCTGCCGAAACCGCGGCGCGGCATCTATCTGTTGCCGAACCTGTTCACGACTGCCGCATTGTTTTCGGGTTTCTACGCCGCGATTGCGGCAATCGGCGGGCACTATGTCGACGCCGCGATCGCCGTATTCGTCGCCGGCATCCTCGATGCGCTCGACGGCCGCGTCGCGCGCCTGACCAATACGCAGAGCGCGTTCGGCGTGCAGTACGACTCGCTCTCGGACATGTGCAGCTTTGGCCTGGCGCCCGCGCTGGTGATGTATACCTGGTCGCTGTCGACGCTCAAGGTTTATGGACCGCTGTGGGGCAAGGTCGGCTGGAGCGCGGCTTTCATCTATGCCGCCTGCGCCGCGCTGCGCCTCGCCCGCTTCAACACCCAGGTCGGCGTCGCCGACAAACGCTATTTCCAGGGACTCGCAAGTCCGGCCGCCGCCGGCTTGTTGATGTCGTTCCTGTGGGCTGCGAGCGAGACCGGCCTCGACGGCACGATGGTGCAATTCGTCGCTCCGGTGCTGACCGTGATCGCAGGTGCGCTCATGGTGAGCCGCGTGCGCTACTGGAGCTTCAAGACCGGGCCGAAGTCGGACAGAGTGCCGTTCTACTGGATCCCCATCGTCGTGCTGGTGCTCGTCGCGTTATTTGTCGATCCCGCGCACGTGATGTTCCTGATCGCGACGCTGTACGTGGCGTCGGGTCCACTGATGACGCTATGGGGCATGCGCCGCATGCGCGGCCGCCGCGACGGGCGCGCGGACGAGACACGCGAGAGTCCGCCGCCGTCGTGAGCGCACTTGGCGCCGGTGCTGCTGCGGAGACGCCAATGGGCGTCGTCGCGGCGCCGGCGCAGGAAAAGCGCGCGCTCAGCTTTCTCGCCGACCTGAGTCAGGCGCTGGCAGTTTCGCTCGATCTGCGCACGACGCTCGCGCTTGCGGTGGAGCGCATCGCCGACTTCATGCTGGCCGAAGCGGCGTCGATGTTCCTGATCGATCGCGCGAGCGGCCTGCTCGTATGCCGCATCTGCGCCGGGCCGGTCGACATCACCGGATTGAAGCTCGAAGTCGGGCAGGGCGTGGTCGGGCGCACCGTAGCCGAGAATGCACCGCAGGTCGTGCTAGATGCGCAGCGCGACCCGCGTGTGAATGCGCGCGTCGATGCCGAGACCGGCTTCGTCACGCGCTCGATCCTGTGCGTGCCGCTCGCGACTGCGCAAGGACCGATCGGCGCGCTCGAAGTGATCAACCGCCGCGGCGGCGGCTTGTTCGATGCGGCCGACGCCGAGATCCTGCGCGTGATCGCCGCGCCGACCGCGCTCGCGATCAACAATGCGCAGCTGGCGGCGTCGATCGTCGAGCAGACGCGCATCCGGCGCGAACTCGAGCTCGCACGCTCGATCCAGAAGTCCCTGCTGCCGAAGCGGCGGCGCGACAGGTTTCCGCTGATCGGCGTGAACCTGCCGGCGCACGAGATCTCCGGCGATTTCTACGACTATTTCGATCTGCCCGACGGGCGCATCGCGTTTCTCATCGGCGACATTTCCGGCAAGGGCCTGGACGCTGCGTTTCTGATGGTGCGGGTCGCGAGCCTGCTGCGCTGGGCCGGCAACGACGCGCCCGCGCCCAGCGCGTGGTTGCGTCACGTCAATGTGGAATTGTGTAAAACGCTGCAAAATGGACGTTTCGTCTGTGCTGTGGTCGGCCGCTACGACGCGCGCAGCGGCGTGGTCGAATTCGCGAGCGCAGGCTTTCCGCCGGCGCTGCTGCACGAAAGTGGGCAATTCCACGAGATCGGCGCCGACGGCCCGCCGCTCGGCATCCTTGCCGAAGCGGACTACGCCGAGCAGCGGATAGAACTCGGCACGCACGCGTTGTACTTCTTTTCCGATGGTGCGACCGATGCGCGCGATAAGCAGCGCGCAACGCTGGGGGCGCAGGGCCTGCGCGAGATCATTTCCCGCCACGCTGCGCTCGCGCCCGAGGCGCGCCTGCGTGCCTTGATCGGCGATCTGAAGCGGCTAGACTTGGTCGACGATACGACGTTCCTGCTGTTGCAGGAGCCACGTGGCACGACGATGCAGAACTTGCTCGAACTCACTTTTCCGGCGCGCGCAGACGAGATGCGCCACGTGCGCGCGAAGTTGCGCGCGGCCCTCGATGCGCAGGACGTTGCGCCCGAATTGCGCGATCGGCTGGTGTTTGCGGTCGATGAAGCCTGCACCAATATCATCCGGCACGCCTATCGCGACTGCCCGCCCGGCGGCATCGCACTGCGCTTGACACGTGAGCACGATATGCTCAGCTTCGAGCTGCGTGACGAGGCGCCGTGCGTCGATCCCACCAGCATTCGTCCGCGCGACTTGTCCGAATGTCGCGCCGGCGGGCTGGGTGTCACGCTGATCGACCAGCTGATGGATGCGTGGCGTATCGAGCCGTTGCCCGGTGGCAAGGGCAACAGGTTCGTTATGCGCAAACAATTGACGAAGGTGGAGAGTGAATGAGCAGCACACGGATGTGCCGACGCGAATCGCGGAGCGATCGCGGCAAAGGTGGCGCGGCTTTGCCGCGTCCGTTTGCTCGCAAGCGGCGGCAGGGTGCCCGGTCTTGCGAGTCCGAGCGGAGCGAGGACATTGAACAATTCCATAAATGAATGCGTGAGCGAGACGCTCGGCGACTACGTGCTCGTGCGTCTCAAAGGCGAGGTCGATCTGTCCTGGTCGCAGCAGGTGCGCAAGACGATCCTCGCCGCGCTCGGCGCGAGCAACAAGGTCGGTGTCGAGCTGTCGGAAGTGAGCTACATCGATTCATCCGGCATTGCCGCCCTGGTCGAGGGCTTTCAGAATGCGCGCAGCAAGAATCAGCAGTTCGGACTGGTCGGCGTGAGCAAGGCGGTGATGGCCGTGCTGCAGCTCGCACGCCTCGATCGCGTATTTCCGATTTTTCCCGATCTCGATGCGGCAAGGGCGGGATAGTTTTTTGCTCGTCATTTCCGCGAAAGCGGGAATCCAGCGCCTTGGCGATGCGGCAGCAGCAAGACACTGGATTCCCGCTAGAAGCATGCGGGAATGACGACATGAAGCATGCGGGAATGACGAGCATAGTGACAAGCACAAATAGCGACGAGCCTAAGGCGAACGCGGATTTCCGATTTTTTCGATCTCGATATGGCTAAGGCCAAGTTTTTTGCTCGTCATTCCCGCGAAAGCGGGAATCCAGCGCCTTGGCCCTGCGGCAGCAGCAAGACACTGGATTCCCGCTAGAAGCATGCGGGAATGACGAGCATGAAGCATGCGGGAATGACGAGCATAGTGACGAGCACAAATTGCGACGAGCCTAAGGCGAACGCGGATTTCCGATTTTTCCGATCTCGATATGGCAAGGCCAAGTTTTTTGCTTGTCATTCCCGCGACGACGCGCGCAGGAGCGCGCGCGAACAGCGAAGCTGGCCCGACAGGGCGAGTGCCAGGATGGCGCGAGTCAAGCGGGAATCCAGCGCCTTGGCGGTGCGGCAGCAGCAAAGACACTGGATTCCCGCTAGAAGCATGCGGGAATGACGACATGAAGCAGGCGGGAATGATGAACATTGCATGTGGGAATGACGAACATTACATGTGACGAGCATAAGACGAACTTGGACGCATGAACGCGATCACGCAAACCCTTGAAAACCTCGGCCGCGCGACGGTCGACGCGCTCGCCGGCATCGGTCATGCGGCGATGCTGTGCATCGAAAGCCTGCGTTTCGCCGCGACCGGCTGGCGCCGTGGCCAGCCGCTGCGCTTCGCCGCGGTGTTCGAGCAGATGCGCCAGATCGGTGTCGATGCGCTGCCGATCGCCGCCCTGCTCGCATTCGTGATCGGCGTGATGCTCGGCATCCAATTCATCGCGGCCCTGAGCGAATTCGGCGCGCAATCGCAGGTCGTCGTCGCGGTGGCGAAATCGGTGACGCGCGAATTCGGCGCGCTGATCACCGCCATTCTGGTTGCCGGGCGCTCGGGCTCCGCGCTCGCCGCGCGCATCGGCTCGATGAGCGTGTCGCAGGAAGTCGATGCGCTCTCCGTGATCGGCATCGATCCGGTGCGCTATCTGGCCGCGCCAGCGCTGATTGCGATGCTGGTGATGCTGCCGGTATTGACCATCGTCGCGGACGCGATCGCGATCCTCGGTGCGGCGTTGTACGCCTCGCCCGCGCTCAATGTCACTCCAGCGGCGTACATCATGCAGACCCTCGCGCTGCTCGTGCCGGGCGATATCGGCCAGGGCCTCGCCAAATCCGTCGTGTTCGCCATATTGATTGCGCTGATCGGCATCAGTACCGGCTTCTCAGTCTCCGGCGGCGCCGAGGGTGTCGGTCGCGCGACCACGCGTGCGGTGGTGCTGTCGATTTGCTACATCATCGTCGCGGACATGATCTTTTCGTTTTTCCTCAATCGATGAGTACCACAACGCCACTGATCGAAGTCGAAAAACTCGAAGCCTGGTACGGCCGGCGGCGCATCCTGCACGGCGTCGATTTTTCAGTCAACGCGGGTGAGATCCGCGTGATCATGGGTGGTTCGGGTTCGGGTAAAAGTACACTTTTGCGCCATCTGCTCGGCCTGCATAAACCGCGCAGCGGTACGGTGCGCCTGCTCGGCGTCGATATCGGCACGGCGAGCGAGGAAGAGATGCTCGCGGTGCGCAAGCAGATCGGCGTATCGTTCCAGGGCGGCGCTCTGCTGACCTCGATGAGCGTCGGCGACAATGTCGCGCTGCCGCTGCGCGAGCACACCAGGCTCGACGAAAACACCATCCGCATCATGAGCCGGCTCAAGCTGGAAGTGGTCAACCTCGGCGGCTTCCAGGACCTGATGCCG
>VBNZ01000110.1:6784-7226 GCA_005877675.1 Gammaproteobacteria bacterium | reverse complement strand
ATGAGCCATCCGCGGGTCTGGATCCGGTCGTCTCGGCCGAACTCGACGAGTTGATCCTGCGCCTGCGCGACGCTTTGCGCATGACCATCGTCGTGGTAACACATGAGCTGGAAAGTGCATTTAAGATCGCCGACACGATTACGGTGCTCGATCAGGGCGACATCCTGTTGACCGATACGGTCGACAAGGTGCGCCATGCCGGCAATGAACGCATCCAGGATCTGCTCAATCGCCGCCCGCGCGAGACGGTGGTCGATGCGGATGCGTATCTGCGCCGGTTGACAGAGGAAACCTCTGCCTAAGCTTATGCTGCGCCGCTGATCCGTATGCGTGAACGCGGGGAAAACGCTGCGGCGGCGCAGCATGGCGCAAAAGTGTATTTTGTGACAAAGTCCACCTGTCACGACCCTCGATGGTCGCGATCCAATAAGAAAAATCATCC
>VBNZ01000110.1:6190-6740 GCA_005877675.1 Gammaproteobacteria bacterium | reverse complement strand
GGATTTTCTGGCGAAGCACCACGTCGTTGTCTTGCCGGTCGCGATTCACATCGGCGACGAAACGCTGGTGGACGATCGCAGCCCGGAGCTCGTGACGCGGTTCATCAGCGAAAAGCTCAACGAGCGCAGCCACAACGCCGCATCCGAACCGTATACCTCCGAGCAGGTGCAGGAACTGTTTCTTGGCCGCCTCGTACTCGAATACGACACCGTGTTCTGCATGACGGTGATGGCTTCGCGCAGCGGCATCTTCGCCAACGCGCAGAAGGCGAGCTTTGCGATACTCAACAAGTACCGTGCGGTGCGTCAGGCAGCGGGCCTCACTAGCCCGTTCATGATGCGCGTAATCGATACGCAGACGGTGTTCGCCGCGCAGGGCGTGACCTTGTTCGCCGCGACCCAGCTGATCGCGCAGAACCATACGCTCGGCGAGATCCGCGAGCGGCTCGACTACATCGTGCAGAACACACACGGATATCTTTTGCCGCGCGACCTGTTCTATCTGCGCGAACGCACCCGCGCGCGCGGCGACCGCAGCGTCAGTCTGGTC
>VBNZ01000110.1:0-6028 GCA_005877675.1 Gammaproteobacteria bacterium | reverse complement strand
GCCTGCCCGGTATCGCCGAGCTGCGGCAGACCTGCCTGGATCAGGTCGTCGAATTGATGGTCAGCCCGATGAGCGTTTCGGGCATGGTCAATATCGGCATCGGCGGCCTCTCGCTTGGGTTTGCAGCGCCGGACCACAAGTTGCCGTTCTGAAGCGGTGTCGCCGGGTTTGAGCTTGCTGCCAACCGAGATAGCAGTGCTGCGCCTGTCGCAACGGGGGACGCGCAGCGTGCGCGCGCGCGTCATAGGCTGCGTTATCATGCTCGCGGTCGCATGGCGGAGCCTGAGTGCGCGTGAAACGCGATAACGTCAATTATGTACTGGTCGGCGCAGTCGTCGCCGCGTCCTTTATCGCGCTGCTCGTAGCGCTTTCGATCATCACCGGGCGCAGCGGTGCGAGCAGCAGCTACATCGCGCACTACCGCAACGTAACCGGCTTGCGCTACGGCGCGCCGGTGTTTTATGAGGGCTATCGTGTCGGCCAAGTGGCGGCGATCGATCCCGAGCGCGATATCGGCGCGGCGGCCGCGCCGGCGCCTGCAGCCACTGTCACTGACAAGTCCGGCCTCGAGCGCAAGGGAACCCGTTACAAGGTCACCTTGGCCGTGCGCCGCGACTGGCCGATTCCGAAAGACAGCGTCGCGCGCATGATTTCGAGCGGCCTGCTCGCCGACGTCGCGATCGGCATCAGCGAGGGTGCCAGCCGTGAAATTGTCGCGCCCGGCAGCGAGTTGGCGGCGATGGAAAACGCCGATCTGTTCGCTTCGATGAACGACTTGGCGCAGCAACTCGGCGATTTGACGCGCAATCAGATCGGCCCGCTGGTGAAAAATCTGGCCAGTCACGTCGATTCGATCGCGACGGCACTGGACAAGAACACGCCGGAAATCCTCGCGCAGTCGCATGCGCTGCTGCAGCGCCTCAACATCGCGTCCGACTCGGTCAACGACGTGATCAAGCCGCAGAACCGTGCGGCGATCGGCGCAATCCTCGGCAACGTGCGCGATCTGTCGCGCGATCTGAAGGCGACGCAGAACCAGCTCAACGAGGCGATCGTGCGCATCGACAGCGTGGTGCGCGAGAATCGCCCCGGGGTACGCAATTCGGTCGACGATCTGCGCGGCGTGATGGCCGCGCTGTCCGGCCGCATCGATTCGATCAGCCAGCATCTTGAAGTCGCTGCGCGCAACTTCGACGAGTTCGCGCGCGAAGTGCGCATGAATCCGAATCGGCTGTTGATCGCGCCGAAGGGCGACAAAGTCGAGCAGGAGCCCAAGTGATGACTTCGCTGCGACAAAATAAAACACCCGCTCCCTCGGCGCTGCCGGGGGGTGAGGCGACGTGTTTGCAAACCAACGGTTTGCCCGCCGAACGTCCGAGCGCTGTGCGCGAACGCCGGAGGTTGTGTGGCGAAACGAAGCTGAGCCTCGCAAACGGCGGGGCGCTTCCACGCGCAATACTGGCTCTTTGTATACTCTTGCTCGGCGCCTGCTCGCCGGCGCCGGTACCTGATGTGACCTACTACCGCTTGCCGGCAGCGCAACCGCTGACGCATGCAGCCAAGCCACTGTCGAGCCTGCCGATCGAAGTGGAAACGTTCCGCGCGGAGGGTTTGTATGCCGAGCAGGCCGTGCTGTACGCGACCACGCCCGATGCGGGCGCGCTGCGCGCTTACCACTATCAGCTGTGGAGCGACCCACCGTCGCGCCACCTGCAGGATCGTCTGACCAATCGCCTGCGCGACAGCGGCATCTCGCCGCTCGTATCCGATCGCCTGCCGGCGAGCGTGCAGGCGTTGCGTGTGCAGGGACGCATCCTGCACTACGAGCGCGTCAAATCCGCGAGCGGCGCAGTCGTTGCGTCGGTCGCGTTCGAGATGCGGGTGGAGCACAGTGGCGGCGAGCCACTGCTGGAACAGCGCTACGGCGCTGAGCAGACGGCTGCCGACGACAGCATGGCGGGAACGGTCACGGCGTTCGGCGCCGCGGTCGACGCGGCATTCGCGAAATTCCAGGGCGATCTTGTCGACCTTGCGGGTGCGCCATGATGGATGCGCGCCGTCTGGCGATACTCGAAGCGCTGGGCGTCGAGGTGCTCGCCTTGCGCGCACCTGCGGGCGCCGCGGCGCGCGCGACGCCGGCGGACGCGACGCTCGATCGCTCGCGCAGTGAATCCGGCGCGAGCGAATCCGTTGCGGCCGGCGCATCACAGACGCCGAACCTGTGCATCGTCTGCGCGCACGGCGTACGCCGCGATGCACGCCTCGCGCGCCTGTTCGCGCAGATCACGCGTGCGCTCGCGCTCGATCCTTCAGGAGCCGACTGGCTCGAAGCCGACGCCGCCGGCACGTTGCCTGCGCCACCCGCAGTGCCGGCCTACCTCGTGCTCGGCGCAGGTATCGCATCCGCGCTCGGCGCGCAGTTGTCGACTGCGCAGCAGAACGCGGCCGTGATCGCGGTCAGCGCCGACGTCGCGAGTCTGTCCGGCGGGGCAGCCGGCAAGCGTGCGTTGTGGCAGGTGTTGAAACCGATCGCGCGGCGCCTTGCCGCGGAGCGTGTCTGATGGTCGCGATGCTGCAGGAGCCGCGTCCCGAGCTCGCCGCGATGCAGCCGGCTGATCTTGAAGCGATCGTTGCGATCGAGACCGTCGCCTACGAATTCCCGTGGACGCTCGGCATCTTCCGCGACTGCCTGCGCGCCGGCTACGAATGCTGGGTGCTGCGTCTGGCCGGTGAGGTGATCGGCTACAGCGTGCTTTCGGTGGCGGCGGGCGAAGCGCATCTGCTCAACGCCTGTGTCGCGCCTGCGCATCAAGGCCACGGCTACGGCCGCTATTTCGTCAAGCGCATGATCGACATTGCGCGCTGGCATCGCGTGCAACGCATCTTCCTCGAGGTGCGCCCGTCCAACGCCGCTGCGCTCGCGCTGTATCAGAGCCTGGGCTTCAACGAAATCGCGATGCGCCCGAACTACTATCCGGCGAAGCACGGGCGCGAGGATGCGATCGTGATGGCGATGGAGCTGCTGCCTGCCGAATAGCGCGGGCTATTTCTCGGCCGTCTTGGTTTTTTCGTCGGCCTTGGGCTTCTCGTCTTTGAGCCAGCGCGCCAGCCACGCCTGCACCTCGCCGTACCAGAACTTGCTGTTTTCGGCATTGAGTACCCAGTGGTTCTCGTCGGGAAAGATGATGAAGCGGCTCTCGACGCGCTGGCGCTGCAGCGCAGACCAGTATTCGAGGTCGTTGTTGATCGGCACGCGGAAGTCGCGCTCGCCCGCGCTGATCAGCACCGGCGTCTTGAAGTTCGCCGCGTAGCGGATCGGGTTTTGTTCGCGCCAGATCGGATTCTGCTCCCACACCGGGCCGCCGTTGCCGACTTCGCGGCCGTAGATCGTGTCTGACGTGCCCCACTGCGTTTCGAGATTGATCAGGCCGGCATGGCTGACCAGGCAGCGATAGCGCGTCGTCGTCGCCTGCAGCCAGTTGGCGAGATGCCCGCCGTAGCTCGCTCCGGCGGCGCACTGATGCGTGGCGTCGATGAAAGTATACTTTTTGATGGCCTCGTCGGCAGCGGCATTGACGTCGTCGCCCGGGCCCTTGAGCGGGTCGCCTGGAGTGCCGATTCCAAGCGTGTCGCATTCTCGGCCAAGCGCTTTGACGACAAGGTCGCCCAGATATGGGTCCTCGATCTCGGNNNCGCGCCACTGCGAGAATGGTCCACCGTGCATCACGACGAGCAGCGGATATTTTTTCTTCGGATCGAAATGCGGCGGTTTGAGCAGCATCGAGTGGATGTGCTGGCCGCGCGCATTGGTAAACCAGAACGATTCCAGCGGTGCGAGATCGAGCTTGGCCGCGCGCTCGCGCGCGAAATTCGTCAGCGGCGTTGCATCGCCGCTGATCGGATCGAGGCGCACCAGCTCGGGCGGTTCGGTCGCGCTCTCGTACAGCGCGACCATGCCCGGCGCATTCACGCCGCCGGAGAGATGGCTCCAGGTGCCGTGTGCGGGTGTCGCAAACAATTTCGCCTCGGTGTCGCCGCGCGTGGCGCGATAGAGTTTTTCTTGGCCGGCGTCTTCGGCGGTCAGATAAACCACGCGGCCTTCCGATGCGGGCGCGTAGCTCGCAACCGAAAGATTGTTCGGCAGGCCGACGCGGGCGCGCTCCTTCGCGCTTGGCCAGTCGAGCGCGGCGAGATGCGTGGCGTCGTAGATATGTCCGCTGCGCGGCGTGACAGTGGCGTATAGCGTCTTGCCGTCGTTGCTGAAATGCGGACGGCCCCATGACTCGCCGGCTTCGAGCGCGTCGGCGCCGGTCAGGCGGCGCGGTTCGCCGCCGTCGATGCGCACATTGAACAGATCGGCGCTGGTGAACTGCCACGCAGCGCGATCGCGGTTGCGGCTTGCCACGAACACGATCGATTTGCCGTCCGGCGCCCAGATCGCGCCGCCGCCTTCCTCGGGCTCGGCAAAGCCGGGCAGCTTCGCCAGCGCCGTGCTGGCGATGAGATCGCGCGCATCGTCGGCGCCGATCGTCTGCACGAACACATGCGGTCGCTTTTCGCCGACCCAGTGATCGAAATCGCGGATCGGAAAGCCGGTATAGACATGCGCCTTGTACTTGCGCTCTTCGTGCTCCTTCGTGATGCGCTCGTTGTCGGCATCGGTCTTCGCGCCGGGCCAGACTTCGCTGACGAACAACAGACGCGAGCCGTCGGGCGAGAACTGCGGCGCGCCCGCACCGGTCGACAGCGCCGTTGCGCGCAACGCCTCGCCGCCCGCGCCGAGATCGAGGACCCATATCTGGGCGACCTTGTCGTCAAAGCGCTTGGCCGAGAATGCGACACGCTTGGAATCGGCACTCCAGGCGACGCCTTTCTCCTCCGACTTGCCGGAAGTGAGGCGCCGCGCTGCGGCGCTGCCGTCGGTGGGCACGATCCACAGATGGGCTTGCGTCTCATCCTTCTTGTAGCTCGGCTCGGTCACGCTGAACACGACGTTGCGACCGTCGGGACTCGTGACCGGCGCGCCGACGCGCGGCATCAGCCACAGGTCTTCATGCGTGATGGCTTTCTTTTCCGCGGCATGCGCGGTGCTGGCGACAAAAGCAAGGAGTACAAAAATATACCGATGCATGCGGAACCCTCGAACTGCTCGATTATTGGATGATTTCTGCGATCGCCTTCTCGACACCGCCGTAGGCAAACCCCATGCGCACAACGACCAGGCGTTCGGACGGCACGATCACGATATATTGCCCGAGCGCGCCGCGCGCGTAGAACATGTCTTTCGGCAGGGTCGGCATGCCCCAGGGCGCGTCCCACACCGGCACGCTGCCATGATCGACCAGGTTGGTCCAGAAGCCGGCGCCATAGCCTGTGTCGAGCGTTTGCGAATGGCTGTACGCCACCCAGCCCTCGGGCAGGATGCGCCGCCCGTCGACCATGCCGTCATCGAGATAAAGCTGGCCGAAGCGCGCCCAGTCGCGCGCCGAGGCGTAGGAATTGCTTGCGCCAACCGGTGTGCCGATTGCATCGCAGTCGAGCGTCGCACCGCGCATGCCGAGCGGCTCGAACAGCTCGCGCCGCACGAAGCGTTCGGTGTCGGCCGCGCTCTCGCCGGCTGCATCGCGCACGAGGCGCGACAGCAGCATAAAGCCAGCATTGCTGTAGCCCCACGTCTTGCCGGGCGCATTCGCGAGCGGCAGCATCGCCGCGTAGCCGGCCATGTCGCGGTCGAGAAACAGCATATGCGTCAGCGGGTTGATCGCATCGTCGTTGTCGTCGAACGGCAGGCCGCTGATCATGCGCAACAGTTGGTCGATCGTGATCGCGCTGCGCGGGTCGGACGCGGGCCAGCCGGCGCCAGCCAGCGGCTGATCGACACGCAGCTTGCCCTGACGCACGAGCACGCCGATCAGCGCGTTGGTCAGCGACTTCGACAGCGAATGCGCCCAGATCGGCGTGTTCGGCCCGTAGCCCGGCGCGTAGCGTTCGGCGATCAATTTGCCCTCGTGCAGCACGACGAAGGCCT
>VBNZ01000109.1:29836-37248 GCA_005877675.1 Gammaproteobacteria bacterium | reverse complement strand
GGCCTTGCGCTTCTTTTCCTCATCGAGATCAGCCTTGAGGCTGCGCTCGTCGGCTTGCAGGCCGTCGTCCTGATTGGCGTTGGCTCCGGCGACACGTCGCCCGGGCTTGGCGCCATTCGAAGAGCCGACCGTTCCGACCTGGTTTACCGCGTTAACCGCGTCCGGATCCGCAGCTTTGCGATCCTCTGCATTTGCCACCGCTTTGCCCGCGGACGCAGCGTTGGATTTGCCGCCGGCCGACGCCGGTGCCGTTGTCACTGTGACCGCTTCCGGATGGCGTTCCTTGCGCTTGGTTTCCTGCTCGTCGCGCTCGGCGCGGCGCGCGGTTTCGTTGAGCGAAATCGTGGTCTCCGCGCGCAGCTTGCGCACGTCGGCGATGTCGGCCTGCAGCGCAAGCCATTCCTTGTCGGCGGCAGCGCGCTTGGCGTGGCGCGCCTCGAGCAGTGGCACGAGCGTGGTCGGATCGCCGGCGGGCTTGTAGTCCGCGCTCGGGATCGAAGTCCACGGCAGCGAGTTGTCGTAGCTCTGCTCGCCGTTCTGATCGAAATCGCCCGTGACCGGGAATTTGATCTCCGGCGTCACGCCACGCAGCTGCGTCGAACCGCCGTTGACGCGGAAGAACTGCGCGATGGTCATCTTGAGCTCACCGTAGGCGGGCTTTTCGTTGCCGTGCATCTGATCGAGGTCGAGCAGATTCTGCACCGTGCCCTTGCCATAGGTCGGCTCGCCGATGATCAGGCCGCGGCCGTAATCCTGGATTGCCGCAGCGAAGATTTCCGACGCGGACGCCGAATTGCGATTGACCAGCACCGCGAGCGGACCCGACCACGCCATGCCGCCGTTGTCGTCTTCCTCCGCGCCGATGCGGCCGTCCGCGCTGCGCACCTGCACAACCGGACCCTTGTCGATGAACAGCCCGGTCAGATCGGTCGCTTCGTTGAGCGAACCGCCGCCGTTGTTGCGCAGATCGACCAGTACGCCCTCGACCTTCTGCTGCTTGAGTTCGCCGAGCAGACGCGCGACATCGCGTGTGGCGCTCTTGTAGTTGCGATCGCCGCGACGACGCGCTTCGAAATCCTGATAGAAGGTCGGCAGCGAGATCACGCCGATCTTGTGGCTCACGTCGCCATCGTGTGTCTCGATGATCGAGCTCTTCGCGGCCTGCTCCTCGACGATGATTTTCTTGCGCACGAGCGCGATCGTCATGTGCTTGCCGTCCGGACCGGCATCGGCGGGCAGCACTTCGAGGCGCACGGTCGTGTCTTTGGCGCCGCGGATTTTTTCGACCACGTCGTCCAGACGCCAGCCGATCACATCGGTCAGCTGGCCGCCGTCGCCCTGGCCGACGCCGACGATGCGATCGCCGACCTTGAGCTTGCCCGACTGTGAAGCCGGGCCGCCCGGCACGATCTCGCGGATCGCGGTGTAGTCGTCCTCGCGCTGCAGCACCGCGCCGATGCCTTCGAGTGAGAGCTTCATCGCGATATCGAAATTTTCAGCCTGGCGCGGGCCGAGATAATTGGTGTGTGGCTCGATCGCCATCGCATAGGAGTTCATGAACGTCGAGAACACGTCTTCGGAGTTGAGCTGGCGCAGTCGCTCGTTGTAATTGGCGTAACGCTTGTCGAGCATTTCGCGGATCTTCGCGTCTTCCTTGCCCGCGAGCTTCAGGCGCAACCAGTCGTTCTTCACGCGCTTGCGCCAGACGTCGTTGACTTCGTCCTGCGTCACCGGCCACGGCGCTTTCTCGCGCTGGAAGCGGTAGCTTTCGTCCTGCGAAAAATCGAAACCTTTCTTGAGCTGCTCGCGCGCATACGCGGTGCGCTCGCTGACGCGCTGGATGTAGAGATTGAAGATCGCAAACGGAACCGACAGATCCTGATTGTCGAAGGCGTCGCCGAGCTTGTCGCGCGATGCGGCGAACGCATCGACATCGGCCTTGAGGAAGAACAGACGATCGACGTCGAGCGCATCGAGGTAGCGGTCGAAGATCTGCCGCGACATCGCCTCGTCGACACGCTCGGGCTTGTAGTGCATGCGTGTCAGGATGCGCTTGGCCATCAGCGCGGCCTGCGCCTGTGTCGGCGTGGGCTTGAGCAGGATGCTGCCGCTCGTATCGGCGGGCTTGGCGTCGACGTGCGCGACCAGCACCAGCGCCAGCAGCAACGGCGCGACCCACATCAAACCTCGTTTACGCAACATGGAATTTCTCCAAAGACTCGAGCCGATCACTCGATAGGCCGAAAACAATCAGCAATGCACTATTCACGCCACTTCCGCCATATACCCTGCCGCATGTGCCATCTGGTCTGCATGGTAGGACGAACGTACGAGCGGACCCGACGCAACATGCTGGAAACCAAGCTTTTCGCCATATTCGGCCAACGCATCGAACTCCGCCGGCGTCCAATAGCGCAGTACCGGATGATGATGTGCCGTCGGCTGCAGGTACTGGCCGATCGTCACCATATCGACATTGTGCGCACGCAGATCGTTCATTGCGCCATGCACCTGCTCGAGCGTTTCGCCGAGGCCCAGCATGATGCCGGACTTGGTCGGC
Organism: Gammaproteobacteria bacterium; assembly: GCA_005877675.1. Taxonomy (GTDB): domain Bacteria; phylum Pseudomonadota; class Gammaproteobacteria; order Xanthomonadales; family Rhodanobacteraceae; genus Rudaea. The sequence continues at coordinate 34,688 of VBNZ01000109.1, read as the reverse complement.
ACGTCAGGATGTTGCGCCTTGAAACGTTGCAGCAGGCTTAACGACCAGTCGTAATCGGCGCCCGGGCGCACGTTCGCATACAGCTCGCGTACAGTTTCGAGGTTGTGATTGAACACGTCCGGCGGTGCCGCGGCGAAGACTTCCAGCGCGCGTTCCATGCGGCCCTTGCCGCGAAAATCCGGCGTAAGCGTTTCGATCTTGATCGTCGGATTGAGCGTGCGCACTTCGCGGATGCAGTCGGCGAAATGGCTCGCGCCGCCGTCGCGCAGATCGTCGCGATCGACCGAGGTGATCACGACATAACGCAGGCCCATGTCGCGGATTGTTTCGGCGAGATGGCGCGGTTCGTCCGCATCCGGCGGCTTGGGACGGCCGTGCGCGACATCGCAAAACGAGCAGCGTCGCGTGCAGACCTCGCCCAAGATCATGAACGTCGCCGTGCCTTTGCTGAAGCACTCGTGGATATTCGGGCACGAGGCCTCTTCGCACACCGTGACGAGACGATTCGCGCGCAGCTTGGCCTTGAGCGCGCCGACCGCATTGCCGGGGGGCAGGCGCACGCGTATCCAATCGGGCTTGCGCAGGCGCGGCGCGGCGGCGTCGAAATCGGCGCGGTTGCGAGCGATCTTGTCTTCGCCGAGCAACTTCGCGCCGGTGCGGATTTCGGTCACGCCGGCGGACGCGGAATCGCCCACCAGGGCTATGGGAATGGTTTTGCTCATGGGACGGCCAAGTTAACACTGGATTCGGCGGTGGCACCAGCACCGTTGGTCATAGGCGGCGGCGCCGTTCGCGCTTCGAGGCCGAACTGGCGCGCCAATTGCGTCACCAATTCGGCTTCGACCTCGTCCAGACGCGACGGCCCGCCCAAGTCCATCACTTGGGTCACCTGCAGGCCCTCATAACCGCAAGGGTTGATGCGATGGAATGGCTCCAGGTCCATATTCACGTTGAACGCGAGGCCGTGGAAGGTGCAGCCGCGGCGCACGCGCAGGCCAAGCGCTGCAACCTTGGCTCCGGCGACATACACCCCTGGCGCGCCCGCCTTGCGCTCGGCACCGATATTCCAGTGCGCCAGCGTATCAATGATCGCCTGTTCGATGCGGCAGACGAAATCGCGGATGCCGAATTTGAGGCGACGCAAATCGACCAGCGGATAAGCCACGATCTGGCCCGGCCCGTGATAAGTCACCTGCCCGCCGCGATCGACCGGCACCACCGGAATCTCACCCGGCATCAGTACATGTTCCATCTTGCCGGCCTGTCCCAAGGTGAACACCGGCGGATGTTCGACGATCCAAAGTTCATCGAGCGTATCCGCATCGCGCGCATCGGTGAATGCCTGCATCGCGCGCCAGATCGGCTTGTACGACGACAGACCGGGGTAGCGGCGGACCGTAAGAAAGCCGGGACTCGGGACTTGGGACTCGGGACTCGGCAAAGAGCCAAGGCCGGACGCAGAAGCCTGTTCGCACTTCTCGGGTCCCGGGTCCCGAGTCCCGAGTCCCGAGTTTTTCACAGCGTCCACCTTACCGCCGGATCTTTGCGCAAGGCCGCGTGCGCCGCGTCGTACATCGCGCGCGACGGACAGGTAAAGGTCACGCTGACGGAGATGTAATTGCCTTCGCTTGACGGGCGCGTACGCAAGGAGCCGTTTAGCACGCTCATACCCAGCCCGGTGATGATTTCGGGCATGCGCTCTTCGATGCCCGCGTGTGCCTTGCCGACTGCGGTGATCTCGAACGCACCGGGGAACTGGAAACCCTGGTCGGGCTGCTGCGCTTTCAGATCGTCGAGATTCTTCATGGCTTGCTCAGCACCGCCTGGGTTTCCGTCGCGGCGTTACCCTTGAACCACAACGCAGTGCCGTCGTAGAAGCGACGCCACAGGCCACCCTCGGGCGCGTCGGTGATCGACACGAGCGGGCGTTCGAGCAGGACCTTGCCGTCGAGCGCGACTTTGAGCGAACCGACTTTCTGGCCCTTCGAATACGGCGCGATCAGGCGTGCGGGCACGTCCATCGTCGCTTTAAGATCGTTGTAGCGGCCACGCGGCAGCGTGATCAGCACGTCGGCGGCGACGCCGAGTGCGACCGTGTCGGCTGCACCCTTCCACAGCACCGGCGTCGCGAGCGGCTTGTTCGCGTCGTACAGCTTGTGCGTTTCGAAAAAGCGAAAACCGTAGTTGAGCACGGCCTGGTTCGCATCGGCGCGCTCCTTGTCGCTGCCGGTGCCCATCACGACCGCGATGAGCCGCTGATCGCCGCGCTTGGCCGATGTCGCGAGACAAAAACCGGCATCCTTGGTGTGCCCGGTCTTGATGCCATCGACCGAGGCATCGCGCCACAACAGCGTGTTGCGATTGTGCTGCGTAATACCGTTCCACTCGAATTCCTTGATCGCGTAGATCTTGTATTCCTCGGGGAAATCGCGGATCAGCGCGCGCGACAACGTCGCAATGTCACGCGCCGTAGTGAACTCGTCCGGCGCGGGGAGGCCATGCGGATTGACGTAATGCGTGCTGCTCATGCCGAGCTGCTGCGCGTACTGGTTCATCAGAGCGGCAAAGGTCTGCTCGGAGCCGGCGACATGTTCGGCCAGCGCGATCGCGGCATCGTTGCCCGATTGAATGATCATGCCGTAGAGCAGGTCCTTGAGCGCGACCTTGGAATTCAGCGCGAGGAAACTGGTCGAGCCCTCAGTGCTGGCCCCGCCACCGCGCCAGGCGTTCTCGCTGATGAAGACCTGATCGTCGAGCTTGATCTTGCCTGCGGCGAGCTGCGCCGACACGACATAGGACGTCATCACCTTGGTGATCGAGGCGGGCTCGACGTGTGCATCGACATTGTCGCCGACGAGTATCTGTCCGCTGGCGTAGTCCATCAGCACCCAGCTTTTCGCGGCGAGCGTCGGCGCCGGCGGCACCGGCACATTGAGCGCGCCCGGTGGCGGCAGCGGCGCCGGTGCGGGCTGCACCGCAGAAGGCGCGGCGCCTTCAGCCGGCTTCTCTTCCGCCTTGGCGTCGGACTTCTGATCGGTCTTCTGCGCCGCATGTGCCTTGTGCTTGGTACGCGCCTCGGCCGGCATCGCGGCGCTCAGCGCCGCTGCGGCAAAAATACACAATGCGACTTTTTGTACAAATTGCAACTGATTCATTCGTGCGAAATTCCGTTAAATCGCGGGGTGCCTTGCGCGGCGTCAAGGCTATAAAAGACAAGGTACAGCTCGTCATTTTACCGTGCCGAACGTTAACGCGCCGTCTTTTTCGCGCCGTCTTTTTCGGTCAATCCTCCACCGCGGCGCGCGGTTCACCCAGCCCCAGCGCACGCACCTGCGGCGTGAGGCTGTCCACTGTCTCGACGTCCTTGAGCGGCCCCAGGCGCACGCGCTGGATGCTGCGTCCGTTCACGGTCGAATCGACGATGCGCACCTCGCCCAGCCGCGCATTGCGCAGTGCAGCCGCGGCGCGTTCCGCGTTGGCATGATCGGAGTAAGCGCCGACCTGCAGATATAGCGCGGCCTTGTGGCCATATTCTGGCGCAACCGCGACCGCGGTCTTGCGCTCGTTCGACGCCGACGCGGGCATCGTAGCCGCGGGCGTGGGCGCGCGCGCTGGCTCGCGCGCGGTGTCCGCGCGCAGTGTGCGCGGCAGCTCGGGGTGCGAAGGATCTATCGCCTGCACCTCGACCATGCCCGTTCCCTTCTGCCAGATGCCGAGCTTGAGCGCGGCGACATAGGACAGATCGATGATGCGGTTTTCCGCAAACGGTCCGCGATCGTTTACCCGCACGATCACGCTCGCGCCGTTTTCGAGATTGGTTACGCGCGCATAGCTCGGCAACGGCAGCGTCTTGTGCGCTGCCGTATACGCGTACATGTCGTACTTTTCGAAGTTCGAGGTGGTGTAGCCGTGGAATTTGTTGCCATACCAAGAGGCGATGCCGCGTTCGACATAGCCCTGCGGGCTGGGCAGCACCGTATAAGTCTGGCCGAGCACGTCGTACGGCGATTTGTTGCCGTAGACCGAGCGGGCTTCCGTGCGCGGCACGGGCTCGGGAATCTTCGACAGATCCGGCGGCGGTGCGGTCGGTCCGGAATCCTGATCCTGCGCGTAGCGATGATCCGATTTCGTGGGTGCCGGCTGCGCGGCGGACGACCGCGTCGATCCGGTGGATGGCCGCATTGCCGCGCGATGTGCACAGCCCGCGAGCGCCAATAGCGCGACGCAGCCCGCCCGCCACCAGCCACTGCGATGCCCGCACGCGCTCATTGCGCGCTGGATTTGCCGCCGGATTCCCTGGCGATTTCCTGGCTCAGCTGATACACAGCGAGGCTGTACAGCGGGCTGCGGTTGTAGCGCGAGATCGCGTAGAAGTTTTGGAACGTGATCCAGAATTCCGGCCCTTCCTCGCCCTCGAGCTTAATGATCGTTGCAAGCGTATCGGGATCGAACTTGACGCCGTTCTGAAGCGGTATGTAGCCCCATTCGGCCAACTGTTTCAACGGATAAACCGGCTTCAAATTCTCCGGCATGATCGCGCGCGCGTCCGCTGACACCTTGGCGCGCACTGCGACGGACTCGCCTGCCTTCCAGCCGTTGCCGACGAAATAGTTCGCGACGCTCGCGACGATGTCGGGCAGCGAATTCCACAAATCGATCACGCCATCGCCGTCTTCGTCCCTGGCGTAGCGCGCGATGCTCGACGGCATGAACTGGCCCCAGCCCATCGCGCCCGCGTACGAACCGATCAGGCTGTCGAGCGGCTTCGGAAAATTCTGGCCGTGCAGCAGAAACAGCTGGCGCAATTCGCTGCGGAAAAAATCCGCGCGCGGCGGATAGTAGAACGCAAGCG
>VBNZ01000109.1:24757-29812 GCA_005877675.1 Gammaproteobacteria bacterium | reverse complement strand
TCGACGCCGATAATCGCCGTGACCAGCGTCGCCGGCACACCGGTTTCTTTTTCCACGCGCTTGAGCAGCGTGGCGTTAGCCGTAGCGAACTCGACACCGTCGCCGATGCGCTTTTCGGTCAAGAAGATCGGCCGATATTCGCGCCAGGACTTGGACTCGGCCGGACGCGTGATCGCATCGATGATGCTTTGCTGGTAGTGCGCCTTGGCCAACGTCGCGAGCACGTCGCTCGCGGACAAATCGCTGTCGCGCTCAAGATCGGCCGCGAACTTCTTCTCGGCTGCGCTGACCTGCACCGGCGTCGGCGGATCGTAGGCCTGCGTCGAAAACGTCAGGAGCGCGAGTGCGGAACTGGCGGCGAAACGCAGGATGCGATGACTCATCAGTGCGGCGGCAGCGAGGGGGGCGGGTGGCGCAAGCGTAGCATGTCGTACGCGCCGCGATCACCGCAAAATGCTAGCCGAACACGCGCTCGCGCAGCCACTTCGTCGCTATCCACTTCTCGCCCGCGATCACCGGCGCGCCGGCGTGCAGGGTTTTCGACGAGGGCTGCGGCTCGGCATAGCTGAAGAACACGGCATTGCCCTGCTGTGGCATCACTGCTCAGGCGTGTTGAGATACATAATCAGGCTCGCGACGCGCTGGCCGCCATGCTTGAGCAGCGCCGGCGTGCCCGGGTCGACCGGATCGAAGTAGTCGTAGTGTTGCTCGTATTCCGCGCCCGGTTTGTAGTGCAGCACTTGCAGCCCTTCGCCATGCGTCGCAGGCCAGTTGACGAGTTTGGCGATGCGCTGCTCGATGCGTGTCGTCAGTTCGTTCTCGGCGCGACCGAAGAACATGCCGCGACTCGTGCGTGCGGCATCGACCTGTACGCCGCCGGTGGCGCGATCGACGGTTTCCGAGCGGCGCATGCGCGGCTCGGCCGCGGCGATGAGGCCAGCACATTCCTCGGCGCTCAAGAGATCGCCGAACACCACCACACGCGGCTCGCGCATCGCCAGCAGGATACGCACGCGCCGATCGCCCGCATCGACCCAGAGCGGCGCAGCGGCGAGATCGGGCTCGGGTACCTTCGTCGTCGGTGCGTTTGCTGACAAAGCGACACGCGCCTTCGCGCTATCGGCCTGCACCAGACGCAGCGCTTCGAGCGCGGCGGGTTTTTGCCAGCCGGCCGTGATCAGTTCGCGCACTACCTCGTCATGCGTCGCGCCCGCGAGGGTGCGGTTGACGATCCATTGACGCGCTTCGGACGTGAGATTGATTCGTACGGCCATGCTCTATTGTCGCACTCGGCTCATCTTGCGTGTGGGCGGCTCATCTTGCGTGCAGGCGGCTCATCTTGCGTGCAGGCGGCGATGCTGGTGTATCGACATCAAAACGCCAAATCCCGCGAGCAGCGCCACTACCGAGGTGCCGCCGTAACTCACGAGCGGCAATGGTACGCCGACCACAGGCAGCATGCCGGCGATCATGCCGCCGTTGACCATGACGTAGACGAAGAACGACATGCTGATCGCGCCGGCGAGCAGGCGCGAATAAGTGTCGCGTGCATTCGCCGCGATCATCAAGCCGCGTCCGACGATAAAAATATACAAAGCGATCAGCGCGCACACGCCGATCAGACCCCATTCCTCGGAGAAAACCGCGAAGATGAAGTCGGTGGTGTGCTCGGGCAGGAATTCGAGTTTGGACTGGGTGCCGTGGTGCCAGCCCTTGCCGAACAGGCCGCCCGAGCCGACCGCGATCTTCGACTGGATGATGTGGTAGCCCTTGCCGAGCGGATCGGACTCGGGATCGAGCAGCGTGCGCAGGCGATCGCGCTGGTACTCGTGCATGAAGTGCCACGCCACGGGTGCGGCCGCGGCGACCGAACCGACGATCAGCGCGATGCGCCACCATGCCATGCCGGCGAGAAAGATCACGAACATGCCGCTCGCGACGACAAGCAGCGCGGTACCGAGGTCCGGCTGCTTGGCGATCAACGCCGCGGGCAGCGCGATCAGCACGCCCACGATCGCGAGCGAAAAGAATTTCGGCGGCAACTCGCGCTGGTTGAGCACCCATGCCGCCATCATCGGCAGCGTCAGCTTGACCAGTTCGGAGGGCTGAAAACGCAGCACTTTGAGATCGAGCCAGCGATTCGCACCACGCCCGCTACCGTGGATCGCGACCAACACGAGCAGGACCAGGCTGCCCGCGTACAGCCACGGCGTCCAGTTGCGCAGCGTCTGCGGCGGCACGCGCGCGAGCATGAGCATGAGCGCGAAGCCGAGCACGAAGCGCGCGCCCTGATTGACTACGGTGCGTACATCAAGGTCGCTCGCGCTGTACAAAGTGGTCAGACCGATCGCAGCAAGCAGCAACAACGCGAGTGCAAGCGGCCAGTCGAGCGCGGGCTGGCGCCGCATGCGCACGAGGAAGGCGCGCAGCTGCGCGAACAGGATTTCGATCACGGGGCGCCCGCCGACCCGGCGACGCGGCGCGCATCGTCGTCAAACGCGAGCCAGGAGTCGAGGATCTTGCGCGCGATCGGCGCCGCGTCACTTGCGCCGCTGTGGCCGGCTTCGAGCGCGACCACGACGGCGATGCGCGCGTCTTCCGCCGGCGTGAAACATTCGAACAACACCTGATGGCGCTCGGCCGACGAGGTCGCGATCGAGGTCCAGGTTTCGTCGGTACGCGAGAAACGCTCGGCCGTGCCGGTCTTGCCCGCAATCACATACGGAAAATCTTTGCCGAGTCCGAGCGCGGTGCCGCCGGCTTCGTTGACCGCGCCGATCATGCCGTCGGCGACGGCACGCCAATTCGCCGGACGCGTGATCGTCGTGCCGCGAAGCAACGCTGGCGGTACTGGCTGGGGCGCGGCGTTGAGCTCGTTCTGCTCGGCGCGCAATAGTCGCGGCGTGCGCAACTCACCTTTCGCAGCGATCGACGCAGCCGCGGTCGCGAGCTGGATCGGCGTCACCACCCAATAGCCCTGACCGATGCCGGCGACGACCGTCTCGCCCGGATACCACGGTTCCTTCGAATGTCCACGCTTCCATTCGCGCGAGGGCAGCACACCGGCGCTTTCGCCGACCATATCGACGCCGGTCTTCACGCCGAAGCCGAAACGCCCGAGCCCTTCGCTGAAGCGCTCGATGCCCATCTCGTACGCGAGCGTGTAAAAATACGTGTTGACCGATTCGGTGATCGCGGTCCGCATATTGACCACGCCGGCCGGGAAGTCGTCGCGATAGCCGCGCGCCTGGCCCGGGATATGGAATTCTCCAGTCGACACCACCGTATCGCTCGGTTTGCGCAGACCGAGCTCGAGCCCGGCAAGGGCAACATACGGCTTCATCGTTGAGCCGGGCAGAAAGCCGCCGGCGATTGCGCGGTTGAGCAGCGGCTTGAGCGGATCGTTGAGCAGCCGCGAATAGTCGATCTGGCCGATGCCGTTGACGAACAGATTGGCGTCGAAGGTCGGTATGCTGATCAGCGCAAGCACTTCGCCGTTGCGCGGATCGAGCGCGACCGCGGCGCCCGCGCGGCCGTTGAACGCGGTTTCGGCTGCGCGTTGCAGGCGCGCATCGATGGTCAGGTACAGATTCTTGCCCGGTGTCGGCGCGACGCGTTCAAGCGGCGTGCCGATCTGTCGACGATCGGCGTTGATTTCGACCTTCTCATAGCCGGGCGTGCCGTGCAGCTCGTCCTTGTAGTAGCGCTCGATGCCGTTCTTGCCGATGTGCGTGGTACCGGTGTACAGGCTTGCATCAATGCGCTGTGCTTCGGATAGATCGATGCGCCCGACATAGCCGAGCACATGTGCGAAAGTCTCGCCGTAGGGATACGTGCGCGTCAGATACGGCACGATGTCGACCGCGGGAAAGCGCCAGCGGTTGATCGAAAAGCGTGCGATTTCGTCCTCGCTCAGCTTCAGACGCAGCGGTACGCTTTCAAACGGCTTTTTATTGCGCCGCGCCACATTGAAGCGTGCGATGTCATCCTCGCCGACCGCGACCACGCCATCGAGCTCGGCAAGCATCGCGTCCATGTGCTTGACGCCCTCGGGCACGACCTCAAGACGGAACGCCGCAGTGTTCTCCGCGAGCAGGATGCCGTTACGGTCGTAGATCAGCCCGCGGCTCGGCGCGATGCCGCGCGTGGAAATCCGGTTCGCTTCCGATTTCGCGGTGAATTCCTCGTGGTGGGTGACCTGCAGAAATGCGAAGCGCGTGATCAGCGCACTTAAGGCGACGAGGATCACCAGGAAGCCGACGATCGCGCGCATGCGGAAGGTGTCCGCCTCGTGGCGGACATCCTTGACGCGCAGACGGCCTTTGCTGATGTTCACCATCGTTCAGGCCTCGTGTCCACGCAGACGTGCCCTTAGATCGTCGAGCAGCAGGAACAGCCATGGCCATACCGCAAGCCCCGCGACCGGCGCAAGCCAGAAATCCGCGCCAGGCAGCGGATCGCCGGCGAACGTGTGCACCATCAGATACACGATGCGATCGTTGAGCAGCAGCAAAAATACCGCAAGCGTCTGCTGCCAGACCGGAAAAAATCGCAGGCGTGCGCGAAAGCGCAGCACGATGAAGCAGAGTATACAAAGCCGCAACGCCTGCTCGCCGAACAGCTCGCCGCCGGGCAGCAGATCGCCGATCAAACCCAGCGCGAAGGCCAGACCGAGCGGCACGCGCTCAGGGACTTCGAGCAGCCAGTAGATCAGCACCAGGGCGAGCCAGAATGGCTTCAGCGGTGCGAGCAGCGCAGGCAGCGGCGTCAGCTGCAGCAGATAGCACGCAGCGACGCTGCCCCAGAACAGCCAGTTGATGCCACGTAGACGACTCATTGATGCGCCTCTTTGGCTTTGGTCAGCGGCGGCGTGGCGCCGTCACCGGCCAGTTTGGCGGGCGGTCCAGCCGGCGGCGCAGGCGCCGGCGGGCCGACCGGATCGGCGAGTTCATGCAGCACCAGCATCTCTCCGCTGCGATCAAGCGCGGCATCCGGCGTGGCTTTGGCGGCAGCGAACATGCCGGACGGATCCGGTGCGATGGAACGGATCGCACC
>VBNZ01000109.1:19214-24733 GCA_005877675.1 Gammaproteobacteria bacterium | reverse complement strand
GACGTCACGAGATGATCGCCGACTTTCACATCGGCGCTGACTGGAATATTGAGTAGTTCAAGCGTATCGAGCGTGCCGCCGCCGCGCGCGATCGTGCGCAGGCCGGTGCGTTCGATGCGCACCGGGATCGCATTGCGCTCATCGGTGATGAGCATCACCGTGCAGCTCTTCGCGCGCACTTCGACCACCTGGCCGACCACGCCGTGCGCGTCGATCACCGGCTGCCCCACGCCGACGCCCTGGTCGCTGCCGATATCGAGCATGAGATGCTGGCGTCGATATGCACCGAAGTCGACATCGATGACGCGTGCGAGCTGCACCGACAGACCGAGCGTCTTCTGCACCGCGAGCAGTTCCTGCAGACGCTGGTTCTGCTCTTGCACCGCGTCGTAGTGGCGCAGACGCGTTTGCGCGAGCATCAGTTCACGCGACAGTTCGGCATTGCGTTCAGTCAGGCTTGCGCGATCGGCCAGCGCCGCGCGCGTGTCGCGCGCGAGCTGCGAGGGCATCGCAGCAAGACGGTACAAGGGCTCGGCCAGCACGCTCGCGCCGCGGCGCACACGCTCGAGGTAATCGCCTCGATGATCGGCGACCATGCACATGATCGCCGCTGCGAGATACAGGATCAGCCGCAGCGTACTCGATGCGCTTTCGCTGAACAGCGGAGCGGAGGTGTTGGGAGCGATGGCCACGGTGTTCGGGATTCAAGACTCGGGATTGGGATATTCGGTCGCTGACCGGCTCGCCTCGCCGGCGTTCTACTCTAATCCCGAAGCGCCACTTCCGAATCGCCGGCTCTGCTCACTCCGACGCGAAAAAGTCGCTGCCATGCTGATCGACCAGTTCGAGCGCACGCCCGCCGCCGCGCGCGACGCAGGTGAGCGGGTCGTCGGCGACGTGCACGTGCAGGCCGGTTTCCTCGGCGATCAGCTTGTCCAGATCGCGCAGCAGCGCACCGCCGCCAGTCAGCACGATGCCGCGCTCGGCCACATCCGAGCACAGCTCGGGCGGGGTCTGTTCGAGCGCCGCACGCACCGCGGACACGATGCCGGACAGCGGCTCGTGCAGCGCATCGAGAACCTCGTTGGAGTTGATCTTGAACATGCGCGGCACGCCTTCGGCGAGATTGCGCCCGGAGACTTCGATCTCGCGCACCTCGTCCTGACGCGAAGCGCAGCCGATTTCCATCTTGATGCGCTCGGCGGTCGATTCGCCGATCAGCGTGCCGTGGTTGCGGCGTACGTAGTTGATGATCGCCTCGTCGAAGCGGTCGCCGCCGATGCGCACCGACTGCGAGTAGACGATGCCGTTGAGCGAAATCACAGCGACTTCCGAGGTGCCGCCGCCGATGTCGAGCACCATCGAGCCGCGCGCCTCGTGCACCGGAATGCCCGCGCCGATCGCCGCAGCCATCGGTTCCTCGATCAGATATACGTCGCGCGCGCCGGCGGACTCGGCCGATTCCTTGATCGCGCGGCGCTCGACCTGGGTCGAGCCGCAAGGCACGCACACCAGCACGCGCGGGCTCGGACGGAACATGCGCGCGCGATGCACCTTCTTGATGAACTGCTTGAGCATCTCCTCGGTCATGGTGAAGTCGGCGATGACGCCGTCCTTCATCGGCCGGATCGTGACGATGTTGCCCGGCGTGCGACCGAGCATGCGCTTGGCGTCGGCGCCGACCGCCGCGACCGAACGCGGGCCGCCGGGGCCGCGATCCTGGCGGATCGCCACGACCGAGGGCTCGTTCAGGACGATGCCCTGCCCGCGCACATAGATAAGGGTGTTGGCCGTACCGAGGTCGATCGACAGATCGTTGGAAAAAAGCCCGCGCAAACCTTTGAACATTCTGAAATTCCGTCGTGATGCCGCATCTTGCGGAAAAAGCGCGCCAGTTTAGTAAGGGCGCCCGTGCGAGGCAAGGAAAAATGCCGTTAAAACGCGGCATAGTGATGGCAGTTTGCGCGCTTCGGGCGGCGCCGAACACAAAACGAGAACGCTCACGCACTTCCGCGCTGGACGCAGAATCGAGCCGCATGTTGCGCCGCAGCGTCGAATCGGGGATGCTTTCGGACGAATTCCGCGTCCAAAGTTCTGTCCCGCATGTCCATCGACACAGTTGCCGTGCGCCATATTGCGCGACTTGCACGCATCGCGATCGCCGATGCCGAGGTCGCGCCGCTTGCGCAGGAATTGAGCCGCGTGCTCGATCTTGCCGATCAGCTCGCGGCGGCGGACATCGCGAATGTCGCACCGCTCGCGCATCCGCACGAACACACGCTCGCCTGGCGCGCAGATGTGGTGACAGAAGGCGATCGCGCCGACGCGTTTCTTGCGCTCGCACCCGATGCGCGCGCGGGGCTGTACCTCGTGCCGAAAGTGATCGAGTAGCGATGGCGACTTTCACTTCCATCGCGCAATGCGCGCAGGCACTGCGTGCGCGCCAGGTTTCCGCGGTCGAACTGGCGCAGGAGTCCCTGCGCATGACGCAGTCCCGCGCCGATCTCAATGCGCTGATCACGCTCGACGAGGCGAATGCGCTTGCCGCAGCCGAACGCGCCGACGCGACGCTCGCCGCTGGCAGCGCACACGCGCTTGCGGGAATTCCATTTGTACACAAGGATATTTTTTGTACAAATGGAGTGCGCACGACCTGCGCCTCGCGCATGCTCGCGAACTTCGTGCCGCCGTACGATGCGACCGTCGTCGCCAAGCTCGCCGCGACGCAGGCCGTGTCGATCGGCAAGACAAACATGGACGAGTTCGCGATGGGCTCGTCGAACGAAAATTCGCACTATGGCGCGGTAAAAAATCCCTGGGATACGACGCGCGTACCCGGCGGCTCGTCGGGCGGCTCGGCCGCGGCAGTCGCCGCTGGCATCGTGCCGTTTGCGACCGGCACCGACACCGGCGGCTCGATCCGTCAACCTGCCGCGTTCTGCGGCCTCACCGGACTCAAGCCAACCTATGGTCGCGTCTCGCGTTGGGGCATGATCGCCTATGCGTCGAGCCTGGACTGTGCCGGCGTGCTTGCGCGCAGTGCAGTGAGCTGCGCCCAGGTATTCGCCGCGGTCGCCGGGCACGATGCGCGCGATGCGACGAGCGTGGATCGGCCGGTCGATGACTACATTGGCGCGCTAGCGCGACCGCTGCAGGGCCTGCGCATCGGCGTTGCGCGCGAGTATTTCGGCGCCGGCATCGACGCAGGCGTCGGCGCGATGGTGCAGGCCGCGCTCGCGCAATACGAGAAACTCGGCGCGACACTCGTCGATATCGCGCTGCCGAACGCAGCGCTCGCCATCCCGGCCTATTACGTGATCGCGCCGGCTGAAGCGTCGAGTAATCTCGCGCGTTACGATGGCGTGCGTTACGGCCATCGCTGCGACAATCCGGCTTCGCTCGAGGATTTGTACACGCGCACGCGTGCCGAAGGCTTCGGCGCCGAGGTGCGGCGGCGCATCCTGGTCGGCACCTATGCGCTATCAGCGGGTTACTACGATGCGTACTATCTGCGTGCGCAACGTGCGCGGCGCCTGATCGCGAACGATTTTCAAGCGGCGTTCAAATCGGTCGACCTGATCGCGGGACCGACGACGCCGACGGTCGCGTTCAAGCTCGGCGAAAAATCCGCCGACCCGCTCGCGATGTACGCAGCCGACATCAACACGGTGGCGGTCAATCTCGCCGGCCTGCCGGCAATCTCCATACCCGCCGGCGTTGCTCGGCGCCGCGCACAAATTCCAGCTCGCGACCGACTGGCATCTGCGCACGCCCGGAGATGCGACATGAGCACGCATGCCGGCTGGGAGGCGGTAATCGGCCTCGAAATCCACGCGCAGCTCTCGACCTCGAGCAAGCTGTTCTCGGGCGCCGCGACCGCCTACGGCGCCGAACCGAACACGCAGGCCGCTGCAGTCGATGTTGCGTTGCCCGGCACGCTGCCGGTGCCGAACCACGCCGCGCTCGACAAGGCGATCCGTTTTGGCCTCGCGACCGGTGCGCGCATTGCACCGCAAAGCATCTTCGCGCGCAAAAACTATTTTTACCCCGACCTGCCCAAGGGCTATCAGATCAGCCAGTACGAACTGCCGATCGTCAGCGGCGGCACCGTGTCGGTGCGGCTCGACGACGGCCGCACCATCCAAGTTGAACTCGAGCGCGCGCATCTGGAAGAGGACGCGGGCAAGTCGCTGCACGACGCGTTTCATGCGGCGACCGGTATCGATCTGAATCGTGCCGGCACACCGCTGCTCGAAATCGTAACCAAACCCGTGCTGTATTCCGCACAGGAAGCGGTCGCCTACATGCGCACGGTGCATACGCTCGTGCGCTGGCTCGGCATCTGCGACGGCAATATGCAGGAAGGTTCGTTCCGCTGCGATGCGAATGTATCTGTACGCCCGCAAGGTTCGGACAAACTCGGCACGCGCACCGAGATCAAGAACGTCAATTCGTTCCGCTTCGTCGAGAAGGCGATCGAGTACGAGATCGAGCGGCAGATCCGCGCGCTCGAAAACGGCGAGACGATCGTGCAGGAAACGCGCCTGTACGATGCGGCGCGACACCAGACGCGCTCGATGCGCAGCAAGGAATCCGCCGACGATTACCGCTACTTCCCCGATCCTGATCTGCCGCCGCTCGCGGTGACCGCGGCCGACATCGACAACATACGCGCCTCAATGCCCGAGCTGCCCGAAACGCGGCGCGCGCGTTATGTCGACGCGCTCGGGCTGCCGGAAGCCGACGCGACGCAGCTTTGCGCGGACAAGGCGACTGCGGATTATTTCGATGTCACGCTTGCCGCGCTGCCGGGCGAAGCCAAACTCGCCGCGAACTGGACGCTCGGCGAGGTCGCAGCCGCACTCAATGCGGACGCGCTGCATTTCGACGCCGTGCGCGTGAGTGCGCCCGCGCTCGCGCAGCTGCTCGCGCGCGTGCGCGAGGGCACGATCTCGGGCAAGACCGCCAAGGACGTGTTCGCCGCAATGTGGGCCGGCGAAGGCGATGCCGATGCAATCATCGAAAAGCGCGGGCTGAAGCAAATTTCCGACACCGGCGCGCTCGCCGCGGCGATCGACGCGGTGCTCGCCGAATTCCCGAGCCAGGTCGCCGACTATCGCGGCGGCAACGACAAGCTCCTGCAGTTCTTCGTCGGCCAGGTGATGAAGCGCACGCGCGGCCAGGCCAATCCGCAGCAGCTCAATGGGTTGTTGAAAGAGAAACTGGGCTGAATCTTGTCGGCGCAGAGGGCTAAAGCGCGCCGAATCTGCGACAATGCGCGCCGCAAAACGCCGACGATGCGCGCGCGTCTCAATCCAACGACCAGAACCGGAAGACCATGCCTGCACTGATTTGCGGCTCGCTCGCCTATGACACCATCATGGTGTTCCCCGACCAGTTCAAGAACCACATCCTGCCGGACAAGGCGCATATCCTGAACGTGTCGTTCCTGGTGCCGCGCATGCGCCGCGAGTTCGGCGGCTGCGCCGGCAATATCGCCTACAACTTGAAGCTGCTCG
>VBNZ01000109.1:17965-19181 GCA_005877675.1 Gammaproteobacteria bacterium | reverse complement strand
CGAGCACATGAAGCAGTGCGGCATCCGCCTTGACCACGTCAGCGTGTTCGAAGAACTGTTCACGCCGCAGTGCTTCATCACGACCGATCTGGACAACAACCAGATCACCGCGTTTCATCCGGGCGCGATGCTCAACTCGCACGAGCATCACGTGCGCGACGTACCCGACATCACCTTCGGCATCGTCGCACCCGACAGTCGCGACGGCATGCTGCAGCACGCACGCGAATTCGCCGAGTGCGGCACGCCGTTCATCTTCGATCCGGGTCAGGCGATGCCGCTGTTCTCGGGCGAGGAATTCCGCACGATGATCGATCAATCCGACTACGCGATCGTCAACGACTACGAATCGCAATTGCTGCAACGTTCGACCGGCTGGAGCACCGAAGAGATCACCGCGCGCGTGAAGGCCTATATCGTCACGCAAGGCCCGAAGGGATCGACCGTCTACACCGGCAAAGAGACACACATCATTCCGCCTGGACAGGAACGCCGCATCGTCGATCCGACCGGCTGCGGCGATGCCTATCGCGCCGGCCTGATCTTCGGCCTGATGCGTGGCATGGATATGGGCACGCTCAAGATCGAGCATCCCGGCACGCAGAACCAGCGCTTCACCTACACCGAGTTCGCCGACCAGTTCAAGCAGCAGTTCGGCTACGCGCTGGGCTGATGCACATCAGCGATAAGCGGAAGCAGCTTGTCGCTGATGTCATGCACGCGCCTCAAGTGCGCAGCGAGAACGGCGTGAACTGCGTATCGCGATCGTAGTAATCCTCGTGCTCGGCGCGTTTGAGCGCCGCGACGATCTTGTAGGTCAGCGGCGTGGCGAGGACTTCCCATAGCACCTTCATGACATAGTTTGAGACCATTACGGTCACTACGAGCTTGGTTTCCCACACGCCGAGAAACGCGCTCGGATAAAACACCAGCGAGTCGACGCCTTCGCCACAGATGGTCGAGCCGATGATGCGCGACCACAGCGCGTTGCCGTTGGTCCATATTTTCATTTTCGCCAAAGTATACGAATTCACGAATTCGCCGAAGAAAAATGCGGTGATCGAGGCGAATACGATGCGCGGCGTCTGCCCGAAGATCGACTCGTACGCCTCCTGCCCGTGCCAGCCCGCCGCCGGCGGCAGCTTGACCACGACTGTCGCCATGATCGAGGCGAAAATCAGCGCGGTCAGCCCCGACCAGATTACGCGGCGCGCGC
>VBNZ01000109.1:17333-17946 GCA_005877675.1 Gammaproteobacteria bacterium | reverse complement strand
GAAGAACAGCACGCCGGCGCCGAACGTGAAGTCGCCGATCAGCGGCAGATTCACCGTTGCGACCTTGGCCGGGCCGATCAGATTCGAACACAGCAGCACGCAGACGAACGCGCCGAGGATGAAGTCGTAGTATTTGTAGTTGCGCGATGCGTGAGCGACGCTTGCAGACATGATCGGCCCCCGTTGATGGACGCCGTAGCATGCCGATTGCGCGCGTGTTGCGCCAGCAGCGCTTTTCGAAAAGCGCTGCGGTCGGCTATTTCCAGTCTTCGCCGAGGGCGAATCAATGCGCGACGAACAATGGCAAGTCCGAGTGCTGGAACAGATGCCGCGTCGCGCCGCCGAGCACGAGTTCAGCAATGCGCGAATGCCCCCACGCGCCCATCACAATCAGGTCGGCGGAAAGTTCATGCGCAATCGCAAGTATACCGGCGCCATAGTCGCTTTTCGCCGCGAACGCGCGGAATTCCGCGGTGACGCCATGCCGCGCGAAGTACGCGGCGAGATCGAGCTGCGGCAGATGACGCGCACCGACGATACCCTGCTGTTCGACACCGTCGAGCACGACGACCTGTTGCGCGAGACGCAGCAGCGGCAATGCACCGTGGATCGC
>VBNZ01000109.1:15465-17314 GCA_005877675.1 Gammaproteobacteria bacterium | reverse complement strand
TACGATGCGTCCGCCGATGCCGACGGTCTTCGCCGCAGGTGGCACCACGACCACCGGCACGCCAGCGCCGAATACCGTACGCGATACCGTGCCCCAGCCGACCGGCGCATCGGCCTGCAGTTGCGGTCGCTCGGCCACGATCAGATCGCACCAGCGCGCGGCGTGACAGATTGCCTCGACCGGCTCGCCCTGCGCGACCAGCCATTCGCCGGATACGCTATTCGCAGCGAGCCGCTGCTCCCAGGCGCCGCGTTGCGCGACTGCTTCGCCATACAGCTGATCGGCTTCCTGCACCTGGAACACTACCGTTTCGAGGGTCGAATAGGCCATCGAACCGAACGGCGCGACATACAAGCCGCTGACGTGTGCGCCGAGCCGCTGCGCCAGCGCGAACGCCACCGATGTCGCGTGGGATTCGCCGTCGAGACGGCGTACGTGCACCAAAATATCGAAGCTGGCCATGGCACACCTCCCTATCCTGACTGTATTAGCTTACGCCTCGCTTAGCTTACGCCTCGCGCGCGCGGCAGCGAAGGTACCGTCGAAACCGTGCATGAACGCCAGATCTCGTATAAGCGCCTGTTTACGTAATCTTCATCCCCCACGCGTACCATGATCGCCGGTCCATCAACTCAAAGGAGTGGTTTATGCGCCTGCGTACTTTTGCACCGATGGTAATCCTCGCCGCTGCTGTCGCCGGCGGCTGGTCCGACAATGCCGCCGCGGCGGGCAAGATCGATTGCAAGCTCAAGTTCAACCTGCGCGGCTGGTCCGCACTGTACAAGCACGCCGAAGGTCAGGGTGTAGTGAGCTGCGACAATGGACGCACGTTCAACGTCAATATCGTCGCCGTAGGCGGCGGCCTCACCGTCGGCAAGTACCGTGTGGACAACGGCACCGGTAAGTTCAGCGACGTCAGCAGCACCGACGAGCTGTGGGGCGACTATGCCCAGGGCGAAGCCAATGCCGGCGTGGTCAAGTCCGGTACTGCGCAGGTGCTGACCAAGGGCACCGCGACGCTGGCACTCGCCGGTTCGGGCGAGGGCGTCGACATCGGCATCTCGTTCGGCAAGTTCACGCTTACGCCGGTGCGCTGAGGGCGAAGATCCAAGAGCATCGACTAGCTTCACACTGCCTCGAACAAACGCCGGCGCAATGCCGGCGTTTGTCTTTTTTTGGACCCGTGCCTTCGCTGCTGCACCGGCTTGCTGCATTGCGCCAAAATCGCTAAGGTCGCGGCATGTTCAATGAATCAGCGCAGCGCTACACCGCCGGCGAAGAACTCGCCAACAGCCTGACGCATGCTCTCGGCATCGTGCTCAGCCTGTGCGGTGCGATTGCATTGCTCTTCGCGGCGCGTGCGAGCGCCGCTCCGCACGCGCTCGCCTCCTGCGCGATCTATGCACTGACTCTGCTGCTGCTGTACACCGCCTCGACGCTCTACCACAGCCGCGCCTGGCCGGATGCAAAGACCTTGCTGCAGGCCCTCGATCACATCGCGATCTTTCTGCTGATTGCCGGCACCTACACGCCCTTCGTGCTGATCACGTTGCGTGGTGCCTGGGGCTGGAGTCTGTTCGCCATCACCTGGACGCTCGCCTTGCTCGGCGTGATCTTCGAGCTGACCACACTGCGCCGTTTTCGCCGCGTGCAGATTGCGGTGCCGGCCAAGGTGTTTTACGCGCAGCTCAAGCCCGAATATCGCGATGCCTTCGCAATCGACAAGGAAGATATGCAGGCGGGTGAGGCGATGCAGCCGCAGGCGGCAGCGCCGCGCCCGGCGGGTTGAGAACCCCTGGAATACGCCGCGCTCGGCCCGAGCTTATCGATTCGATCTTAGATTGACCCG
>VBNZ01000109.1:5599-15402 GCA_005877675.1 Gammaproteobacteria bacterium | reverse complement strand
GCGCGCATCGAAGCGCTCGACTGCAACTGCTCGATCTGCCGCATGAGCGGCTTTGTGCATCTGATCGTGCCCGCGGCGCGCTTTCGTCTTGTCGCGGGCGCCGAGTCGCTGACCGAGTATACTTTTAACACCGGTGCGGCGAAGCACCGGTTTTGCCGCATCTGCGGGATCAAATCGTTCTATGTGCCGCGCTCGCATCCCAACGGCATCGACGTCAATGTGCGCTGTCTCGATCGCGCGACGATCGAAGCGATCGAGATCACGCCGTTCGACGACAACGACCGCGAAGCGGCGACGGCGGCCGTCGCACATCTCGCATAGCGTGCTTAAAGCACAAACGCGAAGGCGAAGATCCCGAGCATGGTGAAGCACAACGCGATTTTTGCGAGCGTACCGAACAAGAGTCCCAGCCAGGTGCCAATGCCGACATGCGCCGCACGGCGCGCATCGCTGCCACTCGACAGTTCGCCGACGACTGCGCCAGCGAAAGGCCCGAGCACGATGCCGGGGATGCCGAAGAACAGCCCGACCAGCGTACCGAGACTTGCGCCCCATAGCGCACGCGCACTCGCGCCGACGCGGCGCGCGCCGGCGAGGCTCGCGACGAAATCGATCGCCAGCGCAGCCAGGCAAAGCACGCCAAGGATGACCAGCGTGACGGTGCCGACATGCGCGAAGTCGTCGGCCCAAGCCGCAAGCAGCATCCCGGCGAACACCAGCGGCACGCCCGGCAGCACAGGCAGAACCGTGCCTGCAATGCCAACAAGAATCAATGCCGCGGCGCCGACAAAATACAGTGCGTGCAACCCACCCATTGGAACCCCTGAATAAGCGTAGCGAGCGAAGGCAGGTCGCCCGTCGGTGCGCAGGAACCGGCGTGTACGGTTGAATATGAGGAATCCGAGCAGCGCCGGCGCGCCCGATTCAATATAAGTTCGGGTCAATCTAAGATCGAATCGATAAGCTCGGGCCGAGCGCGGCGTATTCCAGGGGTTCTCAACCCGCCGGGCGCGGCGCTGCCGCCTGCGGCTGCATCGCCTCACCCGCCTGCATATCTTCCTTGTCGATTGCGAAGGCATCGCGATATTCGGGCTTGAGCTGCGCGTAAAACACCTTGGCCGGCACCGCAATCTGCTGCGGACCGTCCGCATAGGACGCGACCTGATACGCAGGAAACATCAAGGTCAGGCCGATTGCCTTGCCGTCGACGCCGTCGACGAGGAAGCTCTCGAAATTCTCCGCGCCAGGTGCGGTGCCTTTTTCGATCCACTCATGCGACGCCTTGACCTGCTCGGCGCGCGCCTTCGCGTCAGGAATCTGCTGCGCCAGGCGTACATCGAAATCGGCCTCGAGCCGGCGCCGCGCTTCGGCGCTGAGCGCCTTGAACGCGGCATTGCTATCGGTGAACAGATCACCGAGCGCGACGAGCTTGCCGCTCGGCACGTGCTCGGTGAAGGTTGCGAGCAGCGGCTTGGGATGCGCACCGCCGAAATCGCTGTCACCGCTACCGACGGCGCTGGTGAAATCGCGCGTCTGCGTACGCACGCTGAAATCGAGATTGAGCACCGGATGCGCCGCGTTGTCTGCTCGCGGTGGTGCATCGGCGACGATCTGCGCGAGATCCGCCTTGGCGGCATCGGCGTAACCGTGCATCGCCTGGAGCATCGGCGCAAACTCCGGCGCAAGCTCCGGGTACTGCACTTCGGTCTTGATCTCTTTGCTCTTGCCCGCCTCGTCACTCACCCGCGCATCGGGTGCAGGAACAGCTGCAACCGCCGCGGGCACGCTCGCTTGCTGCTGCGGGGATTGCGTGCAGGCGCACAGCGCGAGCGAACCGAATGAGATCAGCGACTGGAAAAGCGCGGCGCGGCGCGCACGAGAATTCGATGACATGCGTTGGGAAAACTACAGCAAGTAAGCTAAGGACACGGCGAGCGCAGTATAAGGGCGGGCACGTAAAAACTATACAAATGCTAACGCAGGACTTGCTAAAGTTTTGGCAAATGCCACAAACGCGGGCTAAACGCGGCGTTCAATCCAGGCGCTTGCGCGTGCGCAGCACGGCGATCGTCAGCGTGATCGCGCAAAACAGCGCCAGCGCGCCGAGTTCCGGCCACAACTCGGTCAGATGCGCCCCGCGCAGCACGATGCCACGGATCAGGCGGATGAAATGTGTCATCGGGAAGATTTCGGCCAGCCACTGTGCCGGCCGCGGCATGCCGGCATAGGGAAACATGAAGCCCGACAGCAAGATCTGCGGCAGGAAGGTGAAGAACGCGAGCTGCATCGCCTGGAATTGGCTCTGCGCCAGAGTCGAGATGAACACGCCGAGCGAGAGCGAGGCGATGATGAAGGCGAGCGCTGCGCCGTAAACATCGAGCAAGTGCCCACGGATCGGCACATCGAAAATCGCCACGCCGAGCAGCAGCACCACGGTCACCTGCAGCAAACCGATGCCGATGAACGGCAACACCTTGCCGATCGTCAGCTCGCCCGGCGATACCGGCGTGGCGATCAGGAATTCGAGGTTGCCGCGCTCGCGCTCGCGCACGATCGCCATCGCGGTGAACAGCACCATCGTCATCGTCAGGATCACGCCGATCAGGCCGGGCACGGTGTTGACCGGCGCACGCCGCTCGGGATTGTAGAAATTCACGATCTCGACGTTCTTCACCGGCCGCGCCGCAGCCGGATCGAGCAAGGCCTGCAGCGGCAGCACGGCAAGCTGCGCGGCAGCCTGCTGCACCACTTGGTCGGAGCCGTCGACGATGATCTGCAGCGGCGGACGCGGCAGCGGCTGGGTGTCGCCGACCCTATTCGCGCCGCCCTGTTCGATCAGGCGTCGCTCGAAATCCGATGGAATCACCAGCGCGGCGCTGATCTTGCCGGTGCGTAGCAGATCGTCGACTTCTTGCGGCGTGTGCAGGCGGTAGAGGAAATCCATCACGTGCGTTTCGCCGAGCGCGGCGAAGACTTCACGCGAATGCGCGGTCTGCGCCTGATCGAGCAATGCCGCGGGCAGGTGGCGTATATCGAGGTTGATCGCGTAGCCGAACAGCAGCAACTGCATGGTCGGAATGCCGACGATCATCGCGAACGTAAGGCGGTCGCGGCGCAGCTGACGCAGCTCCTTGACCACGATCGAGAACAGGCGGCGCAAGTTCATGGCGTGTCTCTTGGGGGCGCCGATGCCGTGGAGTCACGGGCCG
Organism: Gammaproteobacteria bacterium; assembly: GCA_005877675.1. Classification (GTDB taxonomy): domain Bacteria; phylum Pseudomonadota; class Gammaproteobacteria; order Xanthomonadales; family Rhodanobacteraceae; genus Rudaea. The sequence goes on along the minus strand of VBNZ01000109.1, from coordinate 12,193 downwards.
GTGGAGGGCGGTCTCCGGGGTCCCCGTTTCTCGACCCCCGGTCCCCGCCTTTCAGCGTCGCCGCGACGAATACGTCTTCCAGATTCGGCGCCACTTTTTGCAGATGCGCATCGATATCTGCGGCACGCAATTTGTCATCCAGGCGTGCGCGTATCGCATCGCCGCGCTCGGTCAGTACGCGCAGCTGTGCGCCGATCTGCGCCATCGCGAGAATGCCCGATGTGCCGCGCAAGGCAACCTGCGCCGCGCTCGCGCGCTCGCACTCGACCAGAAACACCTGTCCGGGCAACGCCGCAGTGAGTTCCTGCGGACTGCCGTCTGCGACCAAACGGCCGTGGTCGAGGATCGCCAGGCGATGACAGCGCTCGGCCTCGTCCATGTAGTGCGTCGAGACGAGGATCGTCGTGCCGGCGTCGGCGAGCGCGAACAGCGAATCCCAGAACTCGCGTCGCGATTGCGGATCGACGGCTGAAGTCGGCTCGTCCAGCAGCAGCAGTTCGGGCTTGTTGAGCACCGCCGCGGCAAGGGCGAGGCGCTGCTTCTGCCCGCCCGACAGCGTGCCCGCGAGCTGGTTGCGCTGCTCGGTCAGCCAGTAGCGCTGCAGCAGTTCGTCGACGCGCGTGCGTGCCTGCGCGCGCGTCAGCTCGTGCACCGCGGCGACGAAATCCAGATTCTCGTACACCGACAGATCGTCGTAGAGCGAAAACTTCTGCGTCATGTAGCCGATGCGGCGCTTGAGCGCCTCGGCTTGCCGCGGGATCGCATAACCGAGAACTTCGATATCGCCCTCGCTCGGCAGCAAGAGACCGCACAGCATGCGGATCGTCGTCGACTTGCCCGAACCGTTCGGCCCGAGAAAGCCGTAAACCTGCGCGCGCTGCACCGTGAGATCCACATGATCGACTGCGACGAGATCGCCGAAGCGGCGCGTCAGGCCATGCGCGACGATCGCGTTGCCGTTTGTTTCTCTCGTCTGGCCAGTCACGCGCTGTACTTCCCTATTTGGCCGCGGCGGCGGTCGCCTGGCAAGGCATCCCCGCAGGCAAATTGCGCGTCGCTTCGCTCGCGTCGAGCGCAAGTTCGGCGCGCCAAGCCAAGCGGCTCGCGTCGTCGCCCGATAGCGCGTAGTAGGGCGTGAACGTCGGCTCGCTTGCAATGCGCGCCAGCGTCGCGTTGAACGGCTGCGCCACGCCATCGACATGCACGGAGAACTTCGCACCGGGCGCAAGGCTCGCGCGCACGGGCTCGGGCACGTACACGCGCGCGTAGGGCGCGTCGCCGACAAGCAGGCTCGCGATGCTCACCCCTACGGGCGGCTTGTCGCCCAGCTTGAACGGCAACGCATCGACGCGTCCCGCGCGCGTCGCATGCACCGAAAGGCGCTGCAGCGTGACTTGCAGTGCCGCGAGATTCGCTTGCGCCTGATTGAGCGCCGCCTCGCCCTGGGCGATATCTTCGATGCGCGTCCCGTGCAGCAGCTGATCGAGATTCGCGCGCGCGGCATTCACATCGGCGACCGCGCTGCGCAGTGCCGCGTTCGCGTTGTCGAGGTCGGCCTGGCTCGTAAGCCCCTTGGCGCGAATTTGTGCGGCACGGTCGCGCGCGAACTGCGCATTCGTCGCGGCTGCCTGTGCGCGCGCGAGCGCGGCGCGCGCAGCGTCGATCGTTTCCGTGCGCGCGCCGTGACGCAGTTCATCAAGCGCAGCGCTGAGTCGCGCGACATCCGCCTGCGCCGCATCGGCCTGCGCCTGCGTGCGGCGCGGATCGAGCGTCAGCAGCAGCTGATCGGCGGCAACCTGGTCGCCTTCCTTGACCAGAATTTGCGTGATCGGCTCGGATGCTTCTGCCGGCAAGCCGATGCGATCCCATTCGAGCGTGCCGAGCAGCGGCGCAGGCGCGTTGTTGCGCGCGCAGCCAGCGCTGAGCGCGGCGAATATGAGCAAGTGTAAAAATACACTAGCGCTTCGATTTTGCATCGGGCTTCTCCAGAGCGCTATCGAACAGCGCAAGCGTGTGTCGAATCAAATCTTCATCGCTGGGCGTCGGCAGTTGCGCGTGCTTCATTACGCCGCGCCACACCGGCGCCGCCGCAAACGGGAATACTGCAAGGCTGATCAGCGACAAGCCGATCAGCATCGGATCAAGATCGCGCCGGATCTCGCCGGCGCGTTGCGCCGCGGCGATGAGCATCAGTATTTTTGGCGACAGCACCGCGCTGAACTGCATCTGCATCTGCTCGCGCAGACTACCGCCCTCGCTCAGCACCTCGCGCGCCATCAGGCGCGGCATCCACGGATGTGCAGCAAGATTGCGCATATGCGTTTCAAGAAACAGGCGCAGCGTCGCGCGCGGACTAGGCAGCGGTTTGAGCAACGGCGTCGCCGACGTAGCCACGAACGGCGCCACGCGCTCGGCCAAGAGCGTCTCGACAAGGCGATCGCGACTGCGGAAGTAATAGTGCAGCAGCGCCGGCGTCACGCGCGCGCCCTGCGCAATCGCGCGCAACGGTGTCGCCGCAATGCCGCGCTCGGCAAACAGCGCGATCGCCGTATCGAGCACGCGCTCGCGCAGATCGATATTGCCGGCGGCGCTCGGCCGGCCTGGCTTGCGCGGCGGAACTGATTTAGCGGCTTTCGCCGCCTTCACGACCGATCTGGTGCGCCTTGTTTTGGCCTGCTCCTTGCCCATGACCACAATTTATTTGAATATTTAATTAATTTCAACCTGCAGCGCAAAGAGAACCGGTGGCCCGGTCGGCATCCGTTTAGTCTAGGGGGCCGGATTTTCGCGTTTGCGGTAATAACGAGCGAACTACTTGCTGCCGATGCGCTGCTGTATCGCTCCATCGATGATCGTATGCGACCGCCCACCGACCCACACCGCGGGGCCGGCGTCGCCGCGCGCGTCATCGATGCGCACGTCGATCGTTGCATCGTGCCCGATCTCACGGCCTTGGCTCACGCGATAACCTCGTGCCAGGGTGCCGGCAGGCTCGCCTTGCGCGATGTACGCAGCGATCAGTCCGTTCGCGGCACCGGAAGCGGGATCCTCGATGATGCCGACGCCGGCGGGGAATGCGCGCACGACTAGATCGTAACCATTGGCTTTCGCCGCTTTCGCGCGTGCATCGATTTCGTTCGCGCGCGAGGCGCGCGCGAACACGCATAGTCCGAGGCAATCGTCCGCACGTGCAAGCGTGCCAATCGCGGCATGATCGGGCTGCCAGGCACGCAGCGCAGACTCTGTGGCGAATTCGGCCACCCACCAGCGCCGCCCGCCTTCGACAAAGGCCGGTGGCAACTGACCCGGCGCAATGCCCTCGAGCACGCGCGCAAGGCGCGTGTCATGCGCACCGGTGCGCAGCACGCGCGCGGCGGGCGCCTGCACGTAGAGACGGCGCGCCGTGTCCTCACCTTCGACGCGGATCGGCAATAGGCCCGCGCCGCATTCCTGCACGAGCAGGCCGTCGCGCGCGACGACGTGACCCACCTCGAGCGCCGCGTGCGCGCTGCCGATGGTCGGATGGCCGGCGAAGGCGATTTCTTTCGCCGGCGTGAAGATGCGCAAACGATAGCTTGCCTCGCTGCGTGCCGGCGCGAGGACGAAGGTGGTCTCGACCAGATTGGTCCAAGCGGCAAAGCGCTGCATGTCGGCATCGCTCCAAGTGTCGGCACCGAACACAACGCCGAGCGGGTTGCCGCCACCGGCGCGTTCGGCGAAGACATCGACTTGCAGATAGCGAAGCTGTGGCATGCGTGGACATGGCGATTGCGGGGTCGCACACGCTGCATTGCGCGGCAAGGTGTGTCAAGTTGCATTTCGCGATATGGCTACAATGCCGCACCACCCGACACGCATCCATCATGAACAGATCGTCGCGCAACACCGTACTCGTCGCCGGCTCGGCCAACCTCGATTTTGTCGTGCGCGCCGCGCACGTGCCCGCCCCGGGCGAGACCGTACTCGGACGCGACTTTGCGACGTTTCCGGGCGGCAAGGGCGCAAACCAGGCCGTCGCCTGCGCGCGCGCGGGTGACGCGCCGACGCATATGCTGCTCGCACTCGGCAACGATACGTACGCGGCGCCGCTCGAGGCCTCGCTGCGCGACGCCGGCGTCGTGCTGCAGATCGTGCGCGCGGCGCAGCCAACCGGCACCGCATTTATCTGCGTCGCCGACAGCGCCGAAAATGCGATCACCGTCGCGCCGGGTGCAAATCATGCGCTCGCGCCCGAACATCTGTCCGCGCTCGACCAAGTGTCCTGCCTGCTGCTGCAGCTCGAAACGCCGCTGCCGACCGTCACTGCATTCGCGCAGCGCGCGCGCGCCGCGGGCGTGCGCGTCGCGCTCAACGCGGCGCCCGCGCAGGCGCTGCCGCGCGAGCTGCTCGATGTACTCGACGTGCTGATCGTCAACGAAGGCGAACTTGCGGAAATTGCCCAAGTGCACGGCGATATCGGCGGCGCGCTCGCGCGGCTCGAGGTGCCGTGCGTGATCGTCACGCTCGGTGCGCGCGGCGCGTGCGCGCGCGTGAACGGTGAGTTCGTGGTGCAACCGGGCTTTCGCGTCACCCCCATCGATACGACAGCGGCCGGCGACACTTTCTGCGGCGCCTTGGTCGCCGCACTCGCAAGCGAGGCGGATTTCGCCTCTGCGCTGCGCCGCGCCTGCGCCGCGGCGGCGCTCGCCTGCACCCGGCTCGGCGCGCAGTCGAGCATTCCCACACACGACGAAGTCGATGCGTTTCTTACGGCGCAGCCCGCACCAGACGCGGCTGCGCGGTGTGAGCTTGCGCTGTTTTGCGGCGTGCCTTACGCGGATTGAACGATCTCGCGCACCGATCGACGCGAATGATCGCATCGACTCCATCCCGGGCGCTTGTCCCTCACGACTGCCGACCGCTCTGCACTTCGGCACGCAGCTCATTGAGCTCGCGCAGCAGTGTTTCGATATTGACCTCGTTTTTGAGATTGACCCGATAATCGGTGTCGGCGCGTGCGCGATCTTTGCGCGCCTGTCGGTTCTGGCTCATGACGATCAACGGACCTTGCAGGCCCACGAGGATACCCAGCGCGAGGTTGAAAAACTGATACGGGTAGGGGTCGACCGGCGCCCGCACGAGGAGATTGCTGTTGAACACGCACCAGACCGCGGTGATCGCAATAATCAGCAGGATGAATTTCCAACTACCGTTGAGCTCCGCGACCGCGTCGGCCAGGCGATCGCTCCAGGACAGGTGCTTGTCGAACTCCTCGTCGACATTCACCGCAGCGCGCGCGGAAAGCAGCGAATTGGTTTCGCGCAACCGTCCACTCATGACCCGCAAGATGGCCAACGCGGCTTGCGGGCGACGCTCCAGAAAACCTACCAATGTCTCGTGCTGCAGCTCGAGCAGCACGGTATCGATGGCGGCGACGGCGCTTGCACTGCGCGGCTTCTCGTCAAACAGGCCGAGCTCGCCGAAGAATCCGCCCTGTCTGAGGTCTTCGAGCGAAATGCGGCTGGATGGCGTGGGCTGCAGGTAAATATTCACCTCGCCGCTCGCCACGATATACATCGCGCTGCCGGCGTCGCCCTGCGCAAAGATCCTCTCCCCCGCATCGAAGGCTCGAGCCGTCAGGGTATCGGAGAGTGCATTGAGGTCTTCCACCGACATGCCGTCAAACAGTGCAATCGATTGAAGCAGGCGTGTTTTGTCCACGTCATTCTTCCCGTTGGGGATGCCAGATTGCAGCACGTGCTCCGCTGCCCGTGCATGCGTACGCGGCGAAGTCAGCGTTCGCGCTGATGATGGCAGGGCTGTTTGCGATGTTCCACTGCCCGCGCGGATAGCGCCGGCCGAACGAACCCAGGACGACGTTAACCGGCGTGTTCCGCCTCGGCGCGTTGCTCATCGCGTCGCTGCCGCATCTGCTCGTAGCCGATCAGCTTCTTGGTCTTCTCGTCCCACAACCGCAGAGCCAGAGTTCTAAGACTGGCACGAAGCGTAATCGGCTTGACCTGGCTGAACGCCGGATCTGCGTCATGACATCTCTGCAGGTTGTAGTTCGGAATCCGCGGACTCAAGTGATGGACGTGATGAAAGCCGATATTGCCCGAGAACCATTGCAGTATCCCCGGCAATTTGTAGAACGAACTGCCCTGCAAGGCAGCGGCGGTGTAATCCCAGTTGTCGCCGTGTTCCCAGTAAGCGTCCTCGAACTGATGTTGCACATAGAACATCCAGACGCCACCGGCGCCCGCCACCATGGTCACGGTCAACTGGATCAACAGGTACGCCTTGAGGCCGAAGACCCAGCTCATCGCGGCGACGAAGCACACCACCGTGAGATTCATCCACCAGACCGAATGGCGTTCACGCCGGCCCTGGGTCGACGGTATCCGCTGGATGACGACAAACAGGACCAGGGGTGCGATAAGCAGCAGAACGATCGGGTTGCGTACGATCCGGTACGCGAAGCGCTTGCGTCGGGACGACTGCAGATATTCCTGCACGGTCATGGTCCACACATCGCCCTTGCCGCGCCTGTCCAGATCTCCAGCGGTGCCGTGATGCATCGCGTGTTCCCAGCGCCACTGGTAATAAGGCGTGAAC
>VBNZ01000109.1:3959-5521 GCA_005877675.1 Gammaproteobacteria bacterium | reverse complement strand
CGAGAAACGCGCCCGCCAGCATGGCCAGCGGAATCGTCACCCACCAGGACACCCCCAGACTGAGGTACATCAGGCCCCAGAGCAGCGCATAAGGGATGAATGTATTGGCCACTTGCCACGACGCGCGCACGGTCGAAGGCTGCTGATATTTCGCGACTATTTTGCGCCAGGCTACCTGCCCCCCGCCATCGACCCCGGGCGTCGCCGTTGCCTGCTCTACGATCATGAATCGAATCTCACTGCCACCCCCAGGCACAAGCAATGGTTCTCAATATACAAGACAACGTGTTAGCAAATTGATTTGATTGTTATTCAGGTGCATGAAGAGGTCTGCCACGTAGTAGACGGTAAACGACGGGAATCACCAGCATCGAGAGCAGCGGTGCCGTGACCATGCCGCCGACCATCGGTGCGGCGATGCGCTGCATGATTTCCGAACCGGTGTCATGGCCGAGCATGATCGGCAACAACCCGGCCAAGATCACAGCGACCGTCATCGCTTTGGGGCGTACGCGTTGCACTGCGCCCTCGCGAATCGCCGCCAATAACGTCGGTTCATTCGCCGGCTCCCCGGCAGCGAGACGATGTTCCCACGCTTGCTTGAGGTATAGCAGCATGATGACGCCAAACTCTGCCGACACGCCGGCCAGCGCGATGAAGCCGACCGCCGTCGCGACCGACATTGCGTAGCCCAGCAGGTACATCAGCCAGAAGCCGCCGATCAACGCGAATGGTACGCTCGCAAGAATCAGCAGCGCTTCGTCGATACGCCCGAACATCAGGTACAGCAAAAGAAAAATGATAACCAGTGTTGCAGGGATGACGATGCGCAGTCTCGCGGCAGCGCGTTGGAGGTATTCGAACTGACCTGACCACGTTACCGAAACGCCTGCGGGAAACTTGACGTCGCGCGCGACGCGCTCGCGTAAGTCTTTCACGACCGAGGCCAGATCGCGCCCGCGCACGTCGACATAAATCCACCCCGACAGGCGCCCGTTCTCGCTTTTTATCATCGGCGGTCCATCGGCGAGCGCGATATGCGCCAGGCTGCCGAGCGGCAACTGCGCGCCTGACGCGGCCAGCACCGGCAGATCGCGCAGCTTCTGCACGCTGTCGCGCACTTCGCGCGGGTAACGCACGCTGATCGGAAAACGCTGCCGGCCTTCGATGGTTTCGCCAATCGTTTCGCCGCCGATCGCGGCGGAGACGATGCTCTGCACATCCGCAACGTTCATGCCGTAGCGCGCTGCTGTCCCGCGATCGAACGCCGACCTTGCGCATCGTCATGAAATCGCGATTGAGACTGAAGGCGTCGCCCGTCGTCACGGGCAGATTGTCGACACCGGCGACAAGTTGCGGATCGGGTAACGCGCCGGCCGGTTCGATCGCGCTCTCAGCGGATTCGGCAGCAGCCTGCCGCGCGGTGATCGCCGGAGATTGCGTATCGGCCAGATTCACTGCCTCAGTGAGAGACAACGGCCTTGTGTTTACTTCTGCCGCCGCATTCGTCGCAGGCACGGCAAACAAGGGCAGGATCAGGGCAAAGCCAATTTGAAGAACGT
>VBNZ01000109.1:1940-3948 GCA_005877675.1 Gammaproteobacteria bacterium | reverse complement strand
AACTCCGACGGCAAACGGCGACGGCCGCATATGGCGCGGCATCACGGAGGTTGCAGTCGCAGCTCAAATCTGGAAAGTGCAGTGCTGGATCGTCAGCGGAGGTGCGGTCGCTCGCGCATATACATCACGCGCGCCGCATTTGAGCACGCGGATATTGGTCGCGTGGAACTCCCGCGACCATGTCGTCGCCGGCAGCAAGGCCGGCGGAACCGTCGGGGCGGATGCGTGATCCGACGTCTGCGCAAGAGGCTGGCAGTGCTGTTGGCACCGGGTCTTGTCGGTCGCGTCTGGGGACTGACAGTCTGCCATGGCCGACATGGCGTTGCTTGTTGCCGTACCGTCGCTCTCGATCGGACAGATATAGGTCGCCATCGCCAACTGTTGGAACAGCAGGCCAAGAAGCGCGACAAGCGCAATCCAGCGTCGGTGGCGATGGCGGAACAACATCAGCGGCGGTCGAGGGTGTTCTCAGGTGACCCTAAATGGATGGAAAAGCTTACGCCAGGAATGGTCGATATGCACAGTGCTTGTGCTTATTGCCAGCGCGTGACGAAGAAGTTGTACAGCGGTCCGAAAATCAGCGCGATGTACCAGCCCCACGCGAAGCTCTCAATAAATCCCAGGCAGAAGGTGCTCCAGCTCAGCAGTTCAAATCCAGGAAGAAAGATCGTCAGCGCAGCGTGATTGATCGGCAGGCTCGGAAAGAGCAGATAGCCGAGCACGCACAAAACATACGAAATCGCCAGGAACCAGCTCAGGGCCATACCAAACGCGAATACGGAAATGGTCCGCGCCCCTGTGAAGAACCGCGCGGAAATTCGATGACCAATGATCGCAGCGTCAGCAGCCATGGTGATGACCCTCTTGTTGTGAAGATGACTCAGACCTCGCATAGGATGCAGGCGCTGCTTCGAATTTGTCGCGGCAGTTTGCCGAGCAGAAGTAGTAGACGTGTCCGGCGTGGATCGAGGATTTCGCGCCTTGCGTGGCTATGGTCATTCCGCACACGGGATCCACAGCTTTGTCGGGGGGCATCCACGAACCGCCCGAATGCGAGCCGCCGTGATTGTGCGCGTGTCCCGTGATATGCGCGCCGCAGCCGTAGCGCATCATAAAAAAGATCAAACCGGCCCACACCAGGAAGTACAAGACATTTCCGAGTTGCATGGGAAACTACCTCACTGCTACTGCCCTGAGCGGCAGCCTATCCGCGCAACAAGGCCAGCACCTTGACCTGGATCAACCTGGACACACTGGGAACTTGATGGGATAGCACCTATGAACGAAACAGAACATCACGCACATGCTGCACACTCGACCTCACCGTCGCCCAGCGTGCCTGTCGCCACTGGCACGATCTACACGTGTCCGATGCATCCGCAGATCCGGCAGCCATCGCCAGGCAATTGCCCGATTTGCGGGATGACACTGGAACCGATGGTGCCGGCTCTCGACAACGAGGACACGAGCGAGCTTGATGATTTCGCACGTCGATTCTGGTGGACGCTGCCGCTGACCGTCATAGTGTTTGTGCTGGCGATGGCAGGACATCGCATCAATTTGTTCGCGCCACAGACTCAGTCCTGGGTCGAGTTGCTGCTCGCGACACCCGTCGTACTGTGGGGCGCGTGGCCCTTTTTCGTCCGCGCGGTGCAATCCGCGATCAGTCGCAGCCCGAATATGTGGACGCTGATTGGCCTGGGTGTAGCAATCGCGTACGGCTATAGCGTTGTTGCGACTATCGCGCCGGAGCTATTTCCTGCTTCTTTCGTCAATCACGGGCGAGTCAGCGTCTACTTTGAGGCGGCGGCGGTAATCGCCTCGCTCACGCTGCTCGGACAACTGCTCGAATTGCGCGCGCGCTCACAGACCTCGCTAGCGATCAAGGCGCTGCTGCAGCTCGCGCCTAAGACCGCACGCCGCATTCGCGAGGATGGGCGCGAGGAAGACATCGCCTTGAGCGACGTGCAAGTCGGCGATCAATTGCGCGTGCGTCCCGGCGAAAAAA
>VBNZ01000109.1:571-1868 GCA_005877675.1 Gammaproteobacteria bacterium | reverse complement strand
TTGTCGGCGCGACGCTCAACACGTCCGGCAGTCTGGTCATGCGCGCCGAACGCGTCGGTGCGGAAACAATGCTTGCGCAGATCGTACAGATGGTCGCGCAAGCGCAGCGCTCTCGCGCGCCGATGCAGCGCATGGCCGATGCCGTCGCCGGCTGGTTCGTCATGGCTGTCATCGCGATTGCCGTGCTGACGTTTCTTGTGTGGGGCTGGTTCGGCCCGGAGCCGAGCTGGGTTTATGCGTTGATCAACGCGCTCGCGGTACTGATCATTGCATGTCCATGTGCGCTGGGCCTTGCCACACCGATGTCGATCATGGTTGCGACCGGCAAAGGTGCGACCTCCGGCGTGCTGTTCCGCGATGCCGCCGCGATCGAAACGATGCGCACGATCGATGTGCTGGTTGTCGACAAGACCGGCACGTTGACCGAAGGCAAACCCGCGTTCGATCGTGTCGTACCGGTTGCCGGATTCACGCAAGACGAGGTCTTGCGAATCTCGGCGAGTCTCGATCAAGCGTCCGAACATCCGCTGGCACGCGCGATCGTCCACGAGGCGACACGGCGCAAACTCGGCCTCGATAAACCATCGGCATTCGATAGCGCAACCGGCATCGGCGTAAGCGGTGACATCGCCGGCCGCCACGTCCTGCTAGGAAACAGCACGTTGATGCAGCAGGCGCACATCGACGTGACGCAGTTTCACGACGAAGCCGAGAAGCTGCGCCACGAAGGCGCGAGCGTCATGCATCTCGCGGTCGACGGTCACCTTGCGGGTTTGCTCGCGGTATCCGATCCGATCAAGGCGAGCACGCCGGCAGCGGTCGATGCATTGCGTGCGGCTGGAATTCACATCGTCATGGCAACCGGCGACGGTTGGACGACCGCGCGCGCCGTCGCCGCGCGCCTGCGCATCGACGAGGTCATCGGCGAAGTCAAACCGGCCGACAAGGTTGCGTTGGTCGCAAAGTTGCAAATGCAGGGCCGCAAAGTCGCGATGGCTGGAGACGGCATCAACGATGCGCCGGCGCTCGCGCGCGCGGACATCGGCATCGCGATGGGCACCGGCACCGATGTAGCGATGAACAGCGGTCACGTGACATTGGTCAAAGGCGACTTGCTCGGCATCCTGCGCGCGCGTGTCTTGTCGCAGCAGACCGTGCGCAACATGCGCCAGAACCTTGGCTTTGCCCTGATCTATAACGCGCTCGGCATCCCGATCGCGGCCGGCGTGTTGTATCCGATGACCGGCATCTTGTTGTCGCCGATGATCGCCGCAGTGGCGATGAGCTTCAGCTCGGT
>VBNZ01000109.1:0-565 GCA_005877675.1 Gammaproteobacteria bacterium | reverse complement strand
TGTGGTCGGCAACGCATTGCGTCTACGCAGGCAAGATTGAAGTGCGCGCGAAAATCGTGTGACCGCCAGCTGTGAGAACAATGCGCATTGTTAACGCAGAGGAGTTCCGACGGTGCCGTCAGTTCCACTAATCTGCCGGGATGAACCAATCCGTCGCGCGTCGCGTTACTCGGCAGCGGGATTGGGCTTGGCGCAGCATGTCTAATTCGCGACACGCATTTGCCTACCAGATAGTAGGCATTGGCGGGTGTCTACATGGAGTCGATACCGGCGGCTCGCCACCTTGATGCCCGCTACTGAGTGCACCATTCCTGACGATGTGGTTGCTTCGTAAATTTTGTTACGCCATTGGTACGGTCGCGCCCAAAATCGGCGGAACGAATGGGAAAGAGCGGGAAGAAACGGGAATGATCGGGACAGAGCAAGTACCTGAAATTGTGCGCAAAACGGAAAAAGTCTCATCGTGGCGCCTTTGCGTCGCGCCCATGATGGACTGGATGCAGGGAACTACGAATCAATAACTTGCGCGTGCGTGGTACACAATTGGAACGCCGTTTCTTGAACC
>VBNZ01000293.1 GCA_005877675.1 Gammaproteobacteria bacterium | reverse complement strand
CAGGTAAGGTATGCGGTCTTTTCCTTTCCCAGTGCCCAGCCGAGCAGTCGGCGTGAGTGACGGTCCATGATGGTCGCCAGATAGCGCCAGCTGCCTGAGACTTGCAGATAAGTGACGTCTGCGACCCACACCTGATCAGGCCGCTCGATCGGCAGCGCATGGATTTTGTTGTCGGCCTGGGCGAAGAACCGGCCTATGCCGGGGACGCGGCGGTAGAGCTTGGCTGAGCAGGCCCGCACGGCATGCTCTCGCATCAGACGTTCGATGCGCCGCCGACCAACGGATTCTCCATTTCGTTTGAGTACGGCATGCACACGCGGACTGCCGTAGGTCTGGTGGCTATCGCGATGCGTCTGGCGGACTCGATCCAGTAGCCGCGCGTCTTCTTTGACCCGCTGACTGATCGGTCGGTCGCGCCAGGCATAGTAGCCGCTGGCGCTGACGCCGTAGACGCGGCACATGCGTCTCACGGGGTCGATAAAGGCGAAGATTTCGCTCTTCGATCGGAAGTGAAGGCGATCGCTTTTTTTAAAAGGTCATGCTCGAGCTTGAGTTGCTCGTACGCATTCTTCATGCGCCGCAGCTCTTTGAGCTCTGCTGCCACGGCTTTATCCACTGCCACACCTTTGGTCATGATCAATCCCTCGCGCGCTTGCTTGCGCCAAAGAGACAGCATGAAAGGATGGATGTAAAGCGACTGGGCAACGCTCTTGATTGACACGTCGGGCAACTGGCTCAAACGAACCGCTGTCGCCTTAAATTCGTTGCTGTACCGATACGTTGTTCTGGGACCAGGTGATGCCATCTGAGGACTCCTGAGGTTAGTTCAGGGTGTCCACTAAACCGTAGGAACTATCCGGTCGGCTTGAATGAGTAAAAAGAGACTTCTCCATCTCAGGCGGCAAAGCCGCGCGGCATCGAAGTGTCATGATTGTGTTTGCGACAACAATCAAACGAGAGGAGAAGTCTCCGATGAATACTACAACCGTGGGCGTGGATCTCGCAAAGTACCTATTTGCGGTGTGTCAACTCGACCATACAGGCGCCGTAACACTGCGCCGGGAATTACGGCGCGAGGCCTTTGTGGCCTGGCTGGCGCAATTGCCTGCAGGCACGATTGTGGCGATGGAGGCGTGCAGTGGAGCGCATCATTGGGCGCGCCGCTGCCGCGAACACGCACTGCAACCGCGGCTGATGGCGGCGCAGTTTGTCACGCCATTCCGCAAGAGTCGCGGCAGCAAGAACGACCGCAACGATGCCGAAGCGATCGCCACGGCGGCGCGCCAGGGCAATATGCGCTTTGTCGCGATCAAGACGGTGGAGCAGCAGGCGCGGCTCGCTTGGCATTGCGTGCGCGAAGGTTACAAGACCGAGCATCTGGCGGTGATGAATCGGCTGCGCGGCGTGCTGGCGGAGTTCGGCATCGTCATCGCCCCCTCGGCGATCGCGCTCAAGCGTGCGCTAGCGTCGATCCTCGAGTGCAAGAACTTGCCTGGCGAGTTCATCGAGCTGATCGCGGATTTGCGCGACCACTGGCAACAGATCCAGTCGCGCCTGCACGATTGCGATGCACGCATCGAGGCGCATGCACGTGCGGACGAACGCAGCCAACGCCTGCGCGCACTGACCGGCGTGGGGCCGCTCAGCGCCGACGCCATGGTCGCCAGCGTGGGCACTGGAGGCGACTTCAAGAATGGCCGGCAGCTGGCCGCGTGGCTGGGTCTGGTGCCCCGGCAGCATTCCAGCGGCGGGCGAGAACGATTGGGTCGCATCAGCCGCAGCGGCGACGCCCACAAGGTGCCGACCGAGAAAGCCACACCCGAACAGATCTGGATCCGGCAACTGGCCACGCGCATACCGTTCGGCAAATTGCTGGTGGCCATCGCCAACAAGCACGCGCGGCAGATATGGGCGATGCTGGCGCGCGACGACAGCTACGATCCCGACGCGTGGTTGCGCCACCCGATGGTGCAACGAAACGCCTCGCGCAAGAATACGCTGGCGCGGGCCGCCTGACCACGGCATACGGTAGGTACGAGTTCAACGTCAGAGCGACACGGTAGACAACGGGTCAGACCGACCCGCAGAGAGCCTGACTAACTAGACGGTTGCCATCACGTATTCCGGTCGATCGCCGGGACACGGGCAAAACCGCTGAACGAGAGAGGCCTGCGGGTGCGGTTGATACAGCGGTCCGGGCCAGTGCCAAAGGTCCCACAAGACCGATTATGGAAATGCAGTCTGACAACCGTTCACTATCTGTCGGTCGATGCAAGTGCGGCAAAGTACAAAAGTGAAAAAAGATACGGCGCGTGCGCGCCGCTCATGGCACTACTTTGCCGGAGTTGACGGGAAGTCTCTTATGAATTGTTAGGCCACACTTGGTGCAACGATGCGAACAGAGCCATCTTGTGAAACAAAGAGCCAGTGAATGCCGAGCCGTGACACTACCCAAGGTTTTAGTTTTGCCACCTGTGCTTGATATGCCTGAGTGTCGGGTATGGCGATAGCGTATTTGGCCGACTCAGAATGCATGCCTTGTACGAGTTGACCGACACAAGTGCGGAAATCTAAACCGATTTGGGTTGTAACGCCTTTTGCCTCGATGTGCCAAGTTTCGCTCGTAACAGGATGCACGCACTGTAAATCAATATGATTGTCTGTCGTTAGCTGAAACCCTGCAGCAGTAAAGTAGTTTTCAATCGCCCGCTGCACGAACCCTTCGTGCGGAAATTCGAAGCCTCTCTTGTACGAACGGGTCGCGGGCATTTTGTGGGGCCTAACTACTATTAGATTGAGAAATGCTGCATAGGTATGCAGCTTAGCGCGAATCGGCGGCGCTACGAAAGCGCCAAATTCCTACAAAAATCATCGCTTTCGTCCGACGCTGCAGCGTAGCGCTGCAGCCTAATCTTGCAGCCTATTCCGGTGCGCAGGAGTGGAGCGATGAAAGTATCCCGTGCAGCAGCAGGGCACGCGAGCGCGGGCTCGCGCACGCGTGCGGATGAGCGCATGCAGCGAACGAAAACCGACAAGCCGCGTTTGCTTGACGAGGTTCGTGCCCGTGTGCGCCGGCTTGGGTTGGCGCGGCGTACGGAGGAAGCCTACGTCGGTTGGATCCGGCGGTTTATACTTTTTCACGGCAAGCGCCATCCGGTCGCGATGGGCGCGCGCGAGGTCGAGGCGTTTCTCACGGCGCTCGCGGTCAAGGATCGCGTGTCCGCATCGACTCAGAATCAGGCGCTCGGCGCACTGCTGTTTCTGTATCGCGAGGTGCTCGGCGTCGTGTTGCCATGGATGGATGACGTCAAGCGCGCGAAGCGGCCTGAACGCCTGCCGTGTGTGCTGACGCGCGATGAGGTCGCCACGTTGCTCGATCAGATGTACGGCGTGTCATGGCTGGTGGCAAGCCTGCTTTACGGCAGCGGATTGCGCCTGCTCGAGGGGCTGCGCTTGCGCGTGAAGGATCTCGATTTCGCTCGGCGGGAACTGACGGTCCGTGACGGAAAAGGCGGCAGGGATCGGCGCACGATGCTGCCGGCAACCCTGATCGCGCCGCTGCTCGCGCAGGTCGAGGAGGCGAAGCGGATGCATCGCGCCGATCTTGCCGCGGGGTACGGCGCGGTATGGCTGCCCGACGCGCTGGGGCGGAAGTTTCCGGGCGCGGCGCAGGAGTGGGGTTGGCAGTATGTGTTTCCTGCGGCGCAGCGCTCACGCGATCCGCGCGGCGG
>VBNZ01000292.1:4486-6403 GCA_005877675.1 Gammaproteobacteria bacterium | reverse complement strand
GGACGAATCCGAACCAGGCACCTGCAAAGACCGCGACATCCTGCGCTTCAATCCGCATGCCGTCGTGGAAGGTCTCGCGATCGCATGCTACGCGACCGGCTCAACCGTTGCGTACAACTATCTGCGTGGCGAATTCCATCACGAGCCGTTCGAGCATTTCGAGTCGGCACTGAAGGAAGCCTACGCCGCGGGCCTGCTCGGCAAGAACATCGGCGGCAGCGGTATCGATGTGGATATGTATACGGCGCTCGGCGCCGGCGCCTATATCTGCGGCGAAGAAACCGCGTTGATGGAATCGCTCGAAGGCAAGAAGGGCCAGCCGCGCTTCAAACCGCCGTTTCCGGCCGGGTTTGGCCTGTACGGCAAGCCGACCACGATCAACAACACCGAAACCTACGCGTCGGTGCCGACGATCCTCAACAAGGGTGCGGAGTGGTTCCTCGCGCAAGGCAAGCCGAACAACGGTGTCGGGCCACGTCAACAAACCCGGCAACTATGAGATCAAGCTCGGCACGCCGTTTGCGGATCTGCTTGCGATGGCGGGCGGCGTGCGCGGCGGACGCAAATTGAAAGCGGTGATCCCGGGTGGTTCGTCTATGCCCGTGCTGCCGGCCGACACCATGATGGCGATCACGATGGACTACGACGCGATCCAGAAAGCCGGGTCGGGTCTTGGCTCCGGCGCGGTGATCGTGATGGACGAAACCACCTGCATGGTGCGCGCATGTCAGCGCATCTCACGTTTTTATTACGCCGAATCCTGCGGGCAGTGCACGCCATGCCGCGA
Source organism: Gammaproteobacteria bacterium (assembly GCA_005877675.1). Lineage (GTDB taxonomy): Bacteria > Pseudomonadota > Gammaproteobacteria > Xanthomonadales > Rhodanobacteraceae > Rudaea. The sequence goes on along the minus strand of VBNZ01000292.1, from coordinate 5,616 downwards.
AGGCACCGGCTGGATGTATCGCGTACTCACGCGCATCGTCGACGGGCACGCAACGATAGAAGACGTGAACCTGCTCAAGCAGGCCGCCGGACAAATCGAAGGCCATACGATCTGCGCATTCGGCGAAGCGGCCGCATGGCCGGTGCAGGGCTTCCTGCGTCACTTCTGGCATGAGTTCGAATACTACGTCGCGAACAAGCGCAGCATAGTCGATGCACCGATCAGTCAGATCGCCGGAGTCGCAGCATGAGCGCGATGACTGCAGGAACTTTCAACTCCCTCTCCCCCAATGGTTTCATCGTTGGGGGAGAGGGTTGGGGTGAGGGGGCGCTTTTGCTCGACTTGGCGAGCACCCCCTCACCCAACCCTCTCCCCCGGCACGGCCAGGGGAGAAGGCTAGAGCATGGAGTGGCAGCATGAGTGCGCAACCGACCGCGACTGCAGCGCCTCCCGCGGCTCCTGATCTCGTCAACATCGAAATCGACGGCAAGGCCATGCAGGTGCCGAAGAACTCGATGATCATCGCTGCTGCCGACAAGGCCGGCATCCCGATCCCGCGCTTCTGCTATCACGAGAAGCTGCCGATCGCGGCGAACTGCCGCATGTGCATGGTCGAAACCGAGATCGGCGGCAAGCCGGTACCGAAGCCGCAGCCTGCGTGCGCGACGCCGGTGATGGAAGGCATGAAGATCTTCACCAAATCGCAGCGCGCATTGTCGGCGCAGCGCAACGTGATGGAATTTCTGTTGATCAATCATCCGCTCGATTGCCCGATCTGCGACCAGGGCGGCGAGTGCGAGCTGCAGGATCTGTCGATGGGCTACGGCCGCTCGGTGTCGCGTTTTGCCGAGCGCAAGCGCACCGTGCCGGATGAGGACCTGGGCCCGCTGATCGAAACCGAAATGACGCGCTGCATTCAGTGCACGCGCTGCGTACGCTTCATGACCGACGTCGCCGGCTCGCCGGAACTGGGCGGCCTGGGCCGAGGCGAGCATCTGGAAATCGGCACGTATATCGGCCGAGCCATCGACTCCGAACTCGGCGGCAACATCATCGACGTGTGCCCGGTGGGCGCGCTCACGAACAAGGTATTCCGCTTCAAAGCGCGCGCTTGGGAACTGGTTGCGCGT
>VBNZ01000292.1:0-4476 GCA_005877675.1 Gammaproteobacteria bacterium | reverse complement strand
ACGACGCGCTCGGCTCGAACCTGTGGCTGCACACCCGCCGCGGCGAGGTGCTGCGCACGGTGCCGCGCGACAACGAGGCGATCAACGAATGCTGGCTGTCGGATCGCGATCGTTATTCGCACGAAGGTCTGTACGCGAATGATCGCGCCACCAAGCCGCTCATTCGCAAGAACGGCGAACTCGTCGAGGTGCCGTGGGACGAAGCGATTGCCTTTGTCGCCGATGGATTGAAGAAGACCGGCGCCGATGTCGGTGCGCTCGTCGCGCCGTTTGCCTCGGGCGAGGAAGGGCATCTGCTTGGCCAGATCGTGCGTGGACTCGGCAGCGACAATATCGATCATCGTCTGCGCGTGGTCGACTTCGCCGATGCCGCAGCGGGCGCGACGTTCGAGATGCCGCTGGTGCAGATCGAGAATGCCAAATCGGTGCTGCTGATCGGCAGCAACCCGCGTTTTGAGGCGCCGCTGCTCGGCCATCGCATTCGCAAGGCCTGGAAGAAGGGCGCAAAAGTATACGCGATCAATTCGCTCGACTATGAATTCAATTTCAACCTCGCGGGCAAGGCGATCACCTTGCCGAATCAGCTCGTCAACGAACTCGCGCTGATCGCTGTAGCGGCGAGTGAAGACGGGTCCACGCCGCCCGCCGAGATCGCTGGCCTGATCGCGCAGATGCAGCACGACGATACGCACCGCGCGCTGGCCAAGCGCCTGCGTGCGCCGGAACCGTCCGTCGTGGTATTCGGCGAGTACGCAGCACAGCATGCGAACGCGTCGCTACTGCGTGCGCTCGCCAAGTACATCGCGCAAGCTACACACAGCGCATTCAACGAATTGCCATGCGGTGCGAATGCCGTCGGCCTCGCGCGCGCGGGCACGCTGCCGCAGGCGGGTGGGCGCGATGCACGCGCGATGCTAGACACGCCGCCGAAGGCGCTGATTGCATATCACCTGGGTTCGCAAGACACCGGTTCGCCGTCGAAATACGACGAAGTGCGCAGCAGCAGCGATTTCCATGTTTACATCGGTGCGTATGCCTGCGCTGGCGTCAAGCGTACGGCGCACGCCGTGCTGCCGGTCGGCCTGCCGCCCGAAGTCGATGGCACCTATGTCAACGCCGAGGGCATCGTGCAGACTGTCGCGGCCGGCGCCAAGCTGCCGGGTGATGCGCGACCGGGCTGGCGCGTACTGCGCGCGCTCGGCGCAGCGCTCGGCCTCGCCGGTTTCGATGCGACGAACTTCGACGACGTGCGTAGTGAGATTGCTGCGAAACTCTCGGTCGATTATACAAATCTACAAATTGGAAAAGTCAACGCAGAGGTTGCGACCACGAACGACGGACTGCAGCGCATCGCGACCGTGCCGATCTACCGCGCCGATGCGGTGCTGCGCCGCTGTGCCGCGCTGCAGGCGCATCCGCTCACCGGGCATTGCGCGATCGGTTTGAATCCCGAAGATGCGCTCGCGCTCGGGCTTGCGCATGGCGCGAAGGCGAAGGTCAGCAGCGCCGGCGACGCGGTTGAATTGCCAGTCGTGATCACGCGCGTGGTGCCCAAAGGTGGTGCGTGGATCGAGAAGACCTGGTCCGAAACCCGCCCCCTGCCGCCAAACGGCGGTGCGCTGACAGTGACGAGGGCATAACGTGTTCAATTGGCTGCATACTTTTCTATTGAGCGAGCTGCCGACCGGCGTGGGTCTGATCGCATGGCTCGTGTTGTGCATCCTCGCGATCGCCGTGCCAGTGATCCTGTCCGTCGCACTCTATGTGTGGTGGGAGCGCAAGGTGCTCGGCTGGATGCACGTGCGCATAGGGCCGAACAGCGTGGGTCCTGCGGGTCTCGCGCAGACCTTCGCCGACGTGTTCAAGCTGCTGCTCAAGGAATATCTCGTACCGGCGAAGTCGAGTCATCTGCTGTTCGTGCTCGCGCCATTGCTCGCGCTCGTGCCCGCGTTCGCCGCCTGGGCGGTGATTCCGTTCGATCAGAAACTCGTGCTTGCCGACGTCAACGCGGGCCTGCTGTATCTGCTCGCGATGACCTCGATGGGCGTGTACGGCATCATCCTCGCCGGCTGGTCGTCGAACTCGAAGTACGCCTTTCTCGGCGCGATGCGCTCGGCCGCGCAAGTTGTGTCCTACGGGTAGTCTGAACTTGTCTGACATCGTGCGTGCGCAGGCCGGTCCGTATGGCATCTTCAGCAACTTCTGGCTGCCGCTGCTGCCGCTGTTCGTGATCTATTTCGTCTCCGGCGTGGCCGAAACCAATCGTGCGCCGTTCGACGTCGCCGAGGGCGAGTCGGAAATCGTCGCCGGTTTCCACGTCGAATATTCGGGCGCGCCATTCGCGGTGTTCTTCCTCACAGAATACGCGAACATGATCCTAATTTCGTTCCTCGCCGCGGTGCTGTTCTGGGGTGGGTGGCTGTCGATTTTCCCGGCATCGTGGGGCGTCCTCGGTGCGCCGGGCTGGTGGTGGCTGTTCTTCAAGGCCTTCGTCTTCGCGTTCTTCTACCTGTGGTTCCGCGCCGCGTTCCCGCGCTACCGCTACGACCAGATCATGCGGCTGGGCTGGAAAGTCTTCATTCCGATAGCAATGGTCTGGATCATGGTTGCAGGCGTGCTCGCCTACTACGGCGTCGTGGGTCACGGAGTTGCCGCATGAACGCCGTCGCGCGCTATTTCAAAAGTCTCTTGCTGATCGAGCTGTTCAAGGGCCTGGCGCTCACGGGCAAATACATGTTCAAGCCCAAGTACACGATGCGCTACCCGATGGAAAGGATTCCGCAGTCGGATCGTTTCCGTGGCCTGCATGCGCTGCGCCGCTACCCGAACGGCGAGGAGCGGTGCATCGCGTGCAAGCTGTGCGAGGCAGTGTGTCCGGCGCTTGCGATCACGATCGATTCGGAACAGCGCGCCGACGGTACGCGCCGCACGACGCGCTACGACATCGACCTGTTCAAATGCATCTACTGCGGCTTCTGCGAAGAAAGCTGCCCGGTCGATTCGATCGTCGAGACGAATATCCACGAATACCATTTCGAGAAGCGCGGCGAGAACATCGTGAACAAGCGGCAGCTGCTCGCGATCGGCGACCGCTTCGAGAAGGAGATCGCTGCGGCGCGCGCGCAAGACGCGGCGTATCGCTAATGCTTAAGCCCTCTCCCCCTGCGCTCGCGCGGGGGAGAGGGTTGGGTGAGGGGGTTTTTGTCAGGTGACGCAATGCAAATAGTATGTTTTCAATCGAGTGATTGGTCTGCTGGTGCGGCTTTTGCGCAACCGGCAGAGCGCCCCCCCACCCCAACCCCCTAGTGAATGCCATCGACGAACGATTGCCTGAACGCTTCCCCGGATGTGGCGCATGAGTCTCGAACTGATCCTGTTCTACCTGTTTGCCGCGGTGCTGGTGACATCGGCACTCGCGGTGATCAGCGTGAAGAACTCGGTGCATGCGGCGCTGCTGCTGGTGCTGTGCTTCTTCACCAGCGCCGCGCTGTGGCTGCTGCTGCAGGCCGAGTTCCTCGCGATCGCGCTGGTGCTGGTCTATGTCGGCGCGGTGATGGTGCTGTTCCTGTTCGTGGTGATGATGCTCGATATCAACACCGAGCCGCTGCGCGAGGGCTTTATCCGTTATCTGCCGGTCGGCGTGATTGTCGCGCTGGCGATGCTGGCCGAAATGATCGGACTGGTCGGCATCAAGGCGATGCAGGTGCAGGCGCCGGCTGATCCTGGAGGCGCGTCGAACACGGCGTGGCTGGGCCATGCGTTGTTCTCGCAGTTTCTGCTGCCATTCGAGATTGCCGCAGTGATCCTGACCGTCGCGGTCATCGCTGCGATCATGCTGACCCTGCGTGCGCGCATCAATACGAAGAAACAGAATCCCGCGCTTCAGGTTGCGGTCAAGGCGAGCGAGCGAGTGCGCATCGTCAAAATGCCGGCGACGCCGAAGCTGGCTGCGGTTGTGCCGACGGAGGCAAAACCATGAATATGATGTCTCAGATCGGGCTGTCGCATTACATCGCGCTCGGCGCGGTGCTGTTCTGTATCGCCGTCGCGGGCATCTTCATCAACCGCAAGAACGTGATCGTGCTCTTGATGGCGATCGAGCTGATGCTGCTCGCGGTCAATACGAATTTCGTCGCGTTCTCACGCTTCCTCGGAGACGTGTCAGGGCAGGTGTTCGTGTTCTTCATCCTGACCGTGGCGGCGGCGGAATCGGCGATCGGTCTCGCGATTTTGGTCGTGCTATTCCGCAATCGCGCGACGATCAATGTCGGCGAGATTGACGACCTCAAAGGCTGACGAGCATGCAATTGGATCCAACCATTCTTCTCATCATCGCGCTCGCTCCGCTCGTCGGCGCGATCATCGCGGGGATTTTCCGCAAGCAGGTCGGCCGCGTCGGCGCGCATACGGTCACGATCGCGGGCGTCGCGGTCTCATGTGCGCTGTCTTTCTACGTGCTGTGGCAGCTGCTCAACG
>VBNZ01000285.1:12965-13405 GCA_005877675.1 Gammaproteobacteria bacterium | reverse complement strand
GTTGCCGGCTTCGTCGCGCACCTTGACGTTGCGCAGGTGACGCATGAATTCCATCGGCACGAAACTCTCGTCCCAATACGACAGGCGCTGGTCGGCGTAGGGACCAAGGCCTGCGTCGATCGCGAGCATAATGGCCGCGTCGGCGCGCATCAGGCGATCGGCGTCCATGCGATAGGTGTAGCCGCGCGAGGGTGCGATCGTCTGTGCCTTGATCGCGCCGCCGAGTGCGCCATCGAGCGCGTCGCGCACGCGTGTGGAGCAGTTGGCGCGAAAATAGTCGTAGCGATACTGCGCATTTTGCGGCAGCGCATTGTTCGCGAGGAAATCGGCAAGGCCGGCACGCTGCGCCGGGGTGAAGTTCAACTGCTGGCGCACGATCCAGCGCCCTTCGGCGATATAGACCGGCAGTTCGTCGGCGGGATCGCCTGCGGCGATGCGGT
>VBNZ01000285.1:9951-12768 GCA_005877675.1 Gammaproteobacteria bacterium | reverse complement strand
CAGGTTGCGTAAGCAAGGCTGCACACGCACACAACGCCACGCATAGCCGCGCGCTGAGTTCGCCAGCTGCTGCTATGAACCCTCTCCTCCGGCGCTGCCGGGGGAGAGGGCAGGGTGAGGGGGGATCTTCGATCTGATGGGCCGTCGGCTTACTTGCCAGACGCCCCCTCACCCAACCCTCTCCCCCGAACGAATTCGGGGGAGAGGGCCTAAGGAAACTCTGCACAATGCAGAGTTTTCCGCGGGCCAGGGACGGCCCGCCGCAGATCGAGCACGCAAGTGCTTGATCTGGCGTAGACGAGTCCGGGCATGTACCGGACTCGTCGCGTCTGCGAAACACCAGGATGGGGTTTTGCAGACCATCCTTAAGTGGCGTAGCTTCTGTGCCGCGCTCAGGCATCGCCGACGCGTACCGCAAACTGCAGCACGCGACGATCGTCGGCGCGGGTGACGTGAAAGTGGAAACCGCCGAATTCGACTTCCTCGCCGGACTCGGGCAGATGGCCGAATTCGCTCGTGACCATGCCGCCGATCGTGTCGAATTCGTCGTCGGAAAAGTGGCTGCCGAGGCGTTCGTTGAAATCGGCGATCGGCGTGAGCGCGTTGACGACGAAGCGCCCGTCGGGTTGCGCCTGGATCAACTTGCGCCGAGCCGGATCGTCCTCGTCGTGCTCGTCGTCGATTTCGCCGACGATTCCGCCGTACTCGTCGACGACGATCGCCATGTGGTTGCGGCTGCCGCGAAAATCCTTGAACAGCATGTTCACGCGTTTGCTCTCCGGCACGAACGAGCTGGGTCGCAGCCAGCGCGTCAGCTCGAACAGCTCCGCGCCGTGCGCCGGCAGGCTGGCGGTGATCTTGAGCAGATCCTTGGCCAGCAGGATGCCGAGGATTTCGTCCTCGTCCTCGCCATGCACGGGGAAGCGCGAATGGCCCGACTCGACCACGCGGCGCACGATTTCATCGAACGGTGCAGCGACCGGCAGCGATACCATTTGCGCGCGCGGGAGCATCGCATCGCCGACATAAAGGTCGGATACTTCGATTGCGCCTTCGACCATCGACAAGGTGTCGCCGGACAAGAGGCCGTTGGCCTTGGCGCTGCGCAATTCCTCGAGCAGTTCGTCGATGTTGCGGGGTTCGCCGGAGACGAGCTGACTGATGCGATCCAGCCAGGTTCGGGCCGGCTGCGGACTGGGAGAGTCCTCGTTCATTTCATTGGGTGCAAAGCCCGATGCGGGCGGCAGAGTAGTTTACCCGATTTTCGATGACGGTTTAATAAAATCAATAATATCAAACAATTAATTATCGGATAGCAAGGGAAGAGACGTAGCGCAACCGGGAAAAGCGCACGACAAGCCCCGCGGATTCCAGCGCTGTCGCACCCGCATCCGGCCTACGGTCAATACGGGTCGGCGATGCCGAGTCCGGCCAGGATGCGCCGTTCAAGCATCTCCATGCGTTCGGCTTCGGCTGGGGTTTCGTGATCGTAGCCGAGCAGGTGCAGCACGCCGTGAATAGTCAGATGCGCATAGTGGTCGCGCAGATTTTTGCCTTGTTCGGCGGCCTCGCGCGCGACCACCGGGGCGCAGATCACGAGGTCGCCGAGCAATGGCAGTTTGAGGCCGCGCGGCAACTCCGCGGGAAACGACAGTACGTTCGTCGCGTAATCCTTGTGCCGATAGCGACGGTTGAGCTGGCGACCTTCGGCGGTGTCGACAACGCGGATCGACAGCGTCGTGGAGGCGCGGCGTTTCGCACCTGCGAGCGCCGCTTGCGCCCACGCGCGAAACGACATGGCGGCGGGCAATCCACGCCGCGTTAGCGCATAGCTCACGCCGATATCGGTGCGGTCTGACATGGATCAGCTCGTGCGCGGTGCCGGCTTCGGCGCCGGCGTCGCCGCGATCGGTCTGCACGAGTTTGTGGCGCACGACGTCGCGATCGTCGAAGTACACGAACGAGATGCCGTCGATGGCGCCGACGACCTTCATCGCCTCGACGAGGCCGGAGGTGCGGCCCGTCGGCAGGTCGATCTGCGTGATGTCGCCGGTGATCACCGCCTTCGCGCCGAAGCCGAGGCGTGTGAGAAACATCTTCATCTGCTCGGAGGTGGTGTTCTGCGCCTCGTCGAGAATCACGAACGAGTCGTTGAGCGTCCGGCCGCGCATGAACGCAATCGGCGCGATTTCAATCGTCCCGCGCTCGATGTAGCGCGCAACGCGCTCGACGTCGAGCATGTCGTACAGCGCGTCGTAGAGCGGACGCAGATACGGATCGACTTTCTGCGACAGGTCGCCAGGCAGAAAGCCGAGCTTCTCGCCGGCCTCGACGGCGGGGCGCACGAGGATCAAGCGCTGCACGCGCGAATCGTTCAAAGCATCGACCGCCATCGCGACCGCGAGATAGGTTTTGCCGGTGCCCGCGGGACCGATGCCGAAATTGATATCGTGCCGCGCGATCGCGTGCAGATAGCGCTGCTGGTTTGCGCCGCGCCCGCGCACGGTGCCGCGCTTGACCTTGATCGTGACGTCCTGTGCTTCGCTCGATTTTTCATCGAGCGCGTCGATGCCCGATTCAGACAGGCGCACGTTGATCTGCGCGCCACTGAGAATTTCCTGTTCGGTCGCATCGTACAGATCGCGCAGCACGCGCTCGGCCAGCTTGACCTGCGGCGCCGCGCCCGAAATACGGAACAGATTGCCGCGATTGGCGATCTCCACGCCGATGCGCAGTTCGATCTGGCGCAAGTGTTCGTCGAAGGGACCGGAAAGATTGGCAAGGCGCACGCCGTCGTCGGGTTCGAGCGCGAGATCG
>VBNZ01000285.1:7716-9900 GCA_005877675.1 Gammaproteobacteria bacterium | reverse complement strand
GACGACTGATTACAGCAGCGCGATTTCGCCTTTCGCGATGATCGGACCTGTCGGTTGCCCGTGCGGTGCGCCGCCCGGTGGCTCGATCGAGACGGCAACGAGCGCTTTCGCAGCGAGCGCGGAACGCAATGCCGTTGGTACTAGAACGGGCCACGCATGCTGCGCATCGATCAGGCCGAGCGAATGCGGCTTGTCGCCGGGCGGGATCAGCCAAAGCTCGACTGTGCGATCGGCGGGAATGCTCACGCCGAGCGGCATCACGATGAGCTTGCCGCTCGCAGCGTCGATCGTCGCGGTAAACAGGGGTTTGCCGTCGTCCTGCTGCATCGTCGCAACGAGTTCTTGCATAGAGGCAGGTACCGGAGTCGGCGCGCGCGTTGCGAGGAACAGCGCCGCGAAGCTTGCCGCCGCAGCGGCGAAGCCCGCGACGCTGAGCCAGCGCCACAGGCGCAGGCTTTGCCACCATTCGCCTGCGTGTGACGCATCATTCTTGCTGCTTTCGGCGATGCCGATCGCTGCCTGAATCTTCGGCCACAGCGCGAATGGCACCGGCACCGGCACGATCTCGTCGAGCAGCGGCGCGAATCGCTCTTCCCACGCACGTATTTCGGCCGCGAATGCCGCATCGCGTTGCGCGCGTGCCTGCGCATCGCGACGCGCGCTTGCGTCGAGTACGCCGAGCACGAATTCGGCCGCAGTCAGTGCGCCTTCGGGCGGTTCACCGATGATGTCGGCGCGCGTGTTCATCGTTCCAGGCACGCCTTGAGTTGTGCGAGGCCGCGCCGGATCCAGCTTTTGACCGAGCCGAGCGGCGAGCCGCTGCGTCGGGCGAGTTCCTCATAGGTCGCGCCTTCGAAAAACGCGGTGCGTATGAGCGTGCGACGTTGCGCTTCGCGCTGGCCCATGCAGGTTTCGAGGCGGCGGCGGTCGTCGCGCATTTCGGCCGCAGCCAATGTAGACAGCGAAGGATCGTGAATTTCATCGGCGAGTTCGAGCGGCGCGCCCATGCGCTCGCCCGCGCTCGCGCGCAGGCGATCGATCGCGCGATTGCGCGCCAGCATCGCAAGCCAGGTGAGCGGACTCGCCAGTGCGGCGTCGTACTGCGCAGCCTTGCGCCAGATCGTCGTGAATACCTCCTGCAGGACTTCTTCGGCATCGCTGCGCGAGGGCAGCACACCTAGGCAGACGCCGAACAGCTTGGCCGAGGTAGCGCGATACAGACGCTCGAAAGCGCCGGCATCGCCGCGCGCCGTTGCGGCGAGCCAGTCGCGCAATTCGATTTGGTCGGTGGGCCCACTCATGCTGCGATCCTCGCACGCCTCGGATCGCGATAGTAGCGAGAACGCAGGCTCAATGAGAACGGTTCTGGCGCGAGTCTGCGCGCGCTGCACGGCGCCAGAGCGCGAGTGCTGCCAAGAGCAGTGTGGTTTCGAGCGCGCCGGTGGCGAGGGTGGTCGAAGAAATCGGTCCATGCGCGGCCGCAACGCTGCTCCAGCGCCAGATGACGACCGGTGCATACAGGCATAGCGCGAACAGCAGTCCTGCGCGCTCGGCGCGACGCGCACACCACGCGAAGAACGCGGCGAAGCCCAGCTCCATGCCGCCGTAGACCACGAGAAATTCCGACAGTCCCGAAGGCGACAGCACCACATAGCCGATGCGCGCAGCCGTGTCCGCTGCGGCCAGCGTGCACCAGATCGCAAAGAGCAAATACAGCGCCGCATTGAAGTAGAGGTAGATACGCGTCATGCACTCTTCTCAATACGGTGTTGCATGCCAGGCAGATGCAACGGATGGCAGTGCGCCGGTGTTCAGGCGCTGCGCTTGGCGTTCGCCTCGAAATAGTCGCCTCTGAGCGGCCGCGACAGATAGCGTCCCGCGCCGCGCTCCGCATGCAGCTCGCCGTCGTTCCAAACGAGCTTGCCGTTGGCGATCGTGCGGCGTGCGATGCCTTTCACCGTGCGGCCTTCAAACACGTTGTAGTCGACGTTCTGATGATGCGTCTTGGCCGAGATCGTGCGCGAGGCGCTGGCATCCCACAGCACGAGATCGGCATCGGCGCCGACTTCGATCGCACCCTTGCGTGGATACAGGTTGAAGATGCGCGCGGCATTGGTCGAGGTGACGGCGACGAATTCATTCGGCGTGAGCTTTCCCGAATTGACGCCGTAGTGCCAAAGCACG
>VBNZ01000285.1:0-7666 GCA_005877675.1 Gammaproteobacteria bacterium | reverse complement strand
CAGTCGTCTGCAGATGGCCGGCCTGCAGCGCCTGCCACAATGCCTTCTGATGTTCGGGTGCGCGGAACGGCGGGCTCATCACGTGCGCGGCGGCACGCGTGAAATCGGGATCGCGATACACCGAATCATCGATCAGCAGATGCCCGGCCAGCACTTCGCCGAACACGCGCTGACCTTCGCCGCGCGCGCGCGCGATCGCTTCGACTGATTGCCGCGCCGAGTTGTGCACGATGTACAGCGGCACGCCGATCACCTCGGCCAGACGGATCGCGCGATTCGCCGCCTCGCCCTCGACCGCAGGCGGGCGCGACAGCGGATGCCCTTCGGGGCCGGTGATGCCCTTGACGAGCATTTCTTTCTGCAGCTGGAACACCAGCTCGCCGTTCTCCGCGTGCACGGTCGGCAGTGCACCGAGTTCGAGCGCGCGGCGAAAGCTGTTCACGAGTACCTCGTCGTCGCACATGATGGCGTTCTTGTACGCCATGAAGTGCTTGAAGCTCTGCACGCCGTGTTCGTGCGCGAGCGTGCCCATGTCGCGATGCACGCTCTCGTCCCACCAGGTCACGGCGACGTGGAAGGCGTAGTCGCCCGCGGCCTTCTGCGCCCACTCGCGCCACTGGTTGAATGCATCCAGCAAGGGCTGCTTTGGGTTTGGAATCACGAAATCGATGATGCTGGTCGTGCCGCCGGCGAGGCCCGCCGCTGTGCCGCTGTAGAAGTCGTCGCTAGCGACCGTCCCCATGAACGGCAATTGCATATGCGTGTGCGGATCGATGCCGCCCGGGATGACGAGCAGGTCGCCCGCATCGACCACCTGCGCGCCCGCAGGCGCATCGAGCTGGGCGCCGATCGCCGCAATTTTGCCATCGACGCAGAGCACGTCGGCGCGATAACTGTGCGTGGCATCGACGACGGTGCCGCCGCGGATCAGGATGGACATGACCTACCTCCGAATTTCTTTATTTAGCCCGTCATTCCGGCGAAAGCCGGAATTCAGTGTCTTTGCTTCAATCATTACGCCGCCTTTGCAGCCATCATTTGCGGCGCTGCACGCCGCATCAACAGTGCATACACGATCGCCGATATCGCCAGGCCCGCGAACCAGGCATAGGTATAGATTGCGTTGAAGAACGTCGGCACGTCGGCGAATGCGCCGGGAAACGCCGCATGCAGAAAGCCCGGCAGATTCGGCAGCACGCCGAGCGCGAGCGCGATCGCTGCGGCGGGGTTCCAACCGTTGTTATAGCTGTACGCGCCGCGCTCGGCGAACAATTCACGCGTGTCCAGGCGCGTGTCGCGCAGCCAGTAGTAGTCGACCAGCATGATGCCGGCCACGGGCCCGAGCAGCGCGGAGTAGCCGATCAGCCAGGTAAAAATATAGCCATTGGTACTCGCAAGAATTTTCCACGGGCAGGCGAACAGCGCGATAAACGCGGTGATGAGACCGCCGGTCTTGTAGCTGATCTTTTTCGGCGCGAGGCTCGCGAAATCGTAGGCGGGGCCGACGAGGTTCGCCGCAAGATTGCATGACATCGTGTCGATTGTGAGGATCAGCAGTGCGATGCCGACGCCGATGCCGGTGAAGCGGCTCGACAGATCGACCGGATCCCAGATCGGCTTGCCATAGATCACGACCGTCGCCGAGGTTACGATCACCGACATCAGCGCGAGCAGAGCCATCGGCAGCGGCAGGCCGATCGCCTGGCCGATTACCTGATCGCGTTGGCTGCGCGCGAAGCGCGTGAAGTCGGGGATATTGAGCGCGAGCGTCGCCCAGAATCCGACCATCGCCGTGAGCGAAGGCCAGAACACGCTCCAGAATTGTCCGGACTTTTCTGCGCCGGCCACGAATTTTGACGGTTGCGACATCATCGCGCCGAAGCCGCCGGTGTGGCTCACGGCCCAGCCGACGAGTACGACGCACATCACGATCTTGATCGGCGCGCTGTACGACTCGAGCCAGCGGATCGAGTCGGAAGTACAGCTGCAGCGCCCAGAATACGAGGAAGCAGATCCACTGGGCGAAGTTGATGCCGAGCACCGGCAGCGGCTCGCCGACCAGCGCGTTGCCGGTCAATATATTGAGCAGGGTGTAGATCGCGAGCCCGCCAAACCAGGTCTGGATGCCGTACCAGCCGCAAGCCACGATCGCGCGTAGCAGCGCGGGCAGCTTCGCGCCCTGCGTGCCGAACGAGGAACGCACGAGCACCGCATAAGGAATGCCGTACTTGGCGCCGGCATGGCCGATCAACAGCATCGGCGCGAGCACGATGAGATTGCCGAGCAGCACAGTGAATACCGCCTGCCACGGCGACATCCCCTGATCGATCAGCCCCGCCGCGAGCGTGTACGACGGAATGCACATCACCATGCCGACCCATAGCGCGGCGTAGTGGTACCAGACCCAGGTGCGTTGCGCCTGTGTCGTCGGCGCGAGGTCTTCGTTGTACAGCGCGCCTTGATCGATGTTGTGCTTTTCGACGCCGGTCATGCGGGTTCCTCAAGGATATTTACAAATACCCGTCATTCCCGCGCAAGCGGGAATCCAGTGCCTTTCAGTTCCCGGAAAGAAGCAAAGGCACTGGATTCCCGCCAAGAGCACGCGGGAATGACGCATTTTCAACTTGCTGGAAATCAGGCAGCGGCCATCGGATTATTCTTGTGCGTCGTCCAATTCGCGTAACCGCCCTTGTCCACGCGTTCCATCGTAATGCAGTTTTCGACCGGGCAGACATGCATGCATAGGTTGCAGCCGACGCATTCGGCATCGACGACTTCGAATTGGCGCTTGCCGTCCTTTTCCTTCGTGATCGCCTGATGCGCGGTGTCCTCGCAGACCACGTGGCAAAGGCCGCATTTTATACATTTATCCTGATCGATGCGCGCCTTGATGTCGTAGTTGAGGTTGAGGAATTTCCAGTCGGTCACGTTGGCCACGGCTTTGCCGCGGAAATCCTCTATGTGCTGATAACCCTTGCTGTCCATCCAGTTGTTGAGGCCCGAAATCATGTCCTCGACGATGCGGAAACCATAATGCATCGCCGCCGTGCACACCTGCACGCTGCCCGCACCGAGTGCGATGAATTCGGCCGCATCGCGCCAGGTGCCGATGCCGCCGATGCCGGAGATCGGCAGGTTCGGCGTCTCTACGTCGCGTGCGATTTCGGCGACCATATTGAGTGCGATCGGCTTCACTGCCGGGCCGCAATAGCCGCCGTGCGTACCCTTGCCGTCGACGGTCGGCGTCGGCGCCATCAGGTCGAGGTCGATCGAGGTGATCGAGTTGATCGTATTGATCAGCGACACCGCGTCGGTGCCGCCGCGGAATGCCGCGCGCGCCGAGGTGCGGATATCGGTGATGTTCGGTGTCAGCTTGACGATGCACGGCAGCTTCGAATGCTGCTTGACCCAGCGCGCGACCATTTCCACATATTCGGGCACCTGGCCCACGGCCGCGCCCATGCCGCGCTCGCTCATGCCGTGCGGGCAGCCGAAGTTGAGCTCGACCGCGTCGGCGCCGGTGTCCTCGACCTGCGGCAGGATCTCTTTCCACGAGGCTTCGTCGCAGGGCACCATCAGTGATACGACCATCGCGCGGTCGGGCCAGCGTCGCTTGATCTCGCGGATCTCATCGAGATTGGTCTTGAGCGGACGATCGGTAATCAGCTCGATGTTGTTGAGGCCCGCGATGCGCTGGCCGTTCCATTGCACCGCGCCGTAGCGCGAGCTGACGTTGACGACATGCGGATCAAGACCGAGCGTCTTCCACACGACGCCGCCCCAGCCGGCCTCGAACGCGCGGTTGACGTTGTAGGCCTTGTCTGTCGGCGGCGCGGAAGCGAGCCAGAACGGGTTGGGTGACTTGATGCCGACGAAATTGGTGAAAAGATTTGCCATGATCGTGGACTCGATTCGTTATACGTGACGCAGCTTGGCGTCGATGCTGCGCGCTGCGCGCTTGCCGTCCTCGACCGCCTGCACGGTGAGGTCGACCTTGCCGCCGACGCAGTCGCCGCCGGCGTAAACTTTTTCCAGTGAAGTCGCGTAATCTGCGTTGACGACGATGCGACCTTTGTTCAATTGCAGCACGTCCGCGCCGCCGTCTGCGATCGGCACCAGCAGCTGACCGATCGCCTTGAACACGACATCGGCGTCGATCTTGAACAGATCGCCGCTGCCGAGCAGATTGCCCTTGTCGTCGAGCAAGGTGTGTTCGAATTCGATACCGCTAACTGCGCCATCGCGCGCGACTATGCGCTTGGGCGCGGCCCAGTTGATCACGTTGACGCCTTCGCTCTTGGCGAATTCCTGTTCGACATGCGTCGCGCTCATCGAACCGGTGCCGCGGCGATAGACCAGCGACACCGATTCCGCGCCGAGCTTCTTGCTCTGCACCGAGGCGTCGATCGCCGTGTTGCCGCCGCCGATCACGACGACACGGCGGCCGACCGGAAATTTCGACAAATCCGTCGCCTGCATTGCGCACGCCCGCGAGCTGCTCGCCTTCGATACCGAGCGCGTTGACGCCGGTGAGGCCGATCCCGAGGAATACTGCGTCGTAGTCGCGGCGCAGATCGGCGAGTTTCAAATTGGCGCCGAGCTTCTGCCCGTTGCGCACCTCGATGCCGCCGATCGATAGCAGCCATTCGATCTCGCGTGCGGCGAAGTCGAGCACCTTGTAGCGCGCGATGCCGTATTCGTTGAGGCCGCCGGCTTTCGGCAGCGCGTCGAAGATCGTCACGCGATGCCCCGCGCGCGCTAGCGCATGTGCGCAGGCGAGGCCTGCGGGACCGGCGCCGACCACGGCGACTTTCTTGCCAGTGTCGGCCGCGCGCTCGAACAGCGGCGTATTGGACTCGAACACCCAGTCGGTCGCGTAGCGTTGCAGCGCGCTGATCGCGACGGGTGCTTTCTCGTTCGGATGATTGCGCACGCAATCGCCTTCGCAGAGGATCTCGGTCGGGCACACGCGCGCGCACATGCCGCCGAGTATATTCGCGCCGAGGATTTCCTCCGCCGCGCCTTTGAGGTTGTCTGTCGCGATGCCGCGAATGAACATCGGGATGTCGATGCCGGTAGGGCAGGCCTTGATGCACGGTGCGTCGAAACAGAAATGACAACGTTGCGCGGCTATCAGCGCGGTCTGGCGATCTAGCGGTGGCGCGATATCGGCATAGCTTTCGCTCAGGGCCGATGCGGACATGCGTCCCGCGGCGATATCGGCAAAATCTTTACGTGGCATCAATCAAGTCCCCGGTGATGTTTTTCTTGGCTCGTCATTCCCTGATGTCTTCTTGGCTCGTCATTCCATGATGCCTTCTTGGCTCGTCATTCCCGCAAGCTCTTGGCGGGAATCCAGCGCCTTACGCTCTCTGTCGTTCAATCTCGATCATTCAATGAAATTCAAAGTCGCTGGATTCCCGCCTCCGCGGGAATGACGGCATGCTCTGCGATCTTCGCGGGAATGACGGTATGAGATTTCAGTTCTGCGCGCGCTCCAACATCGCATGCAGCAATACATTCGCGCCAGCTTCGATCCACTCCGGCGTCGCGTCCTCGATCTCGTTGTGGCTGATGCCGCCGACGCAGGGCACGAACACCATCGAGGTCGGCGCGACCTGCGCGAGATAGCACGCGTCGTGGCCCGCGCCAGAAACGATGTCGCGATGCGCATAACCGAACCTCGAAGCGCCCGCGCGTACCGATGCGACGCAATTGGGCTTGTAGTAGAAAATCTGTTCGAGCTTGGTTAATTCGAGCTTAGCGTCGGAGACGATCTTCGCGACACCCACGCGCAGCGCTTCATCCATCTGCGCGAGTACCGCATCGTCGGGGTGACGGAAATCGACAGTGAAGAACACGCGCCCGGGAATCACATTGCGCGAATTCGGATGCACCTGCAGCATGCCGACGGTCGCGCAAGCGTAAGGCGCATGATCGAGGCCGATCTGGTTGACGAGCTGGATCACTTTCGCTGCGCCGAGCAATGCGTCGCGCCGGCGCGGCATCGGCGTCGGGCCAGCATGCGATTCCTGTCCAGTCAGTACGACCTCGTACCAGCGCTGGCCCTGCGCGTGCGTGACGACGCCGATCGTGACGTTCTCGGTTTCGAGGATCGGGCCTTGTTCGATATGCAGCTCGAACGCGGCATGGATGGGTTTGCCCATCGGCTGATCGCCCGCGTAGCCGATGCGCTGCAATTCTTCGCCCATGGTCTTGCCGTCGACATCGGCGCGTGACAAACCATATTCGAGCGTGAACACACCGGCGAACACGCCCGATGCGACCATCGCCGGGGCAAAGCGCGAGCCTTCCTCGTTGGTCCAGATCACGACTTCGACCGGGCGCCGCGTCTGGATGCCGTGATCGTTGAGGCTGCGGATCACTTCAAGCCCGCCGAGCACGCCGTAGATGCCGTCGAAGCGGCCGCCGGTCGGTTGCGAATCGGCATGCGAACCGGTCACGACCGGCGGCAGGGTGTCGTCGAGGCCGGCGCGGCGCGCGAATACATTGCCCATCTGGTCGACGCTGACAGCGCAGCCTGCTTCCTTCGCCCAGCGCACGAACAGATCGCGGCCCTGTTTGTCGAGATCGGTCAGGGCCAGACGGCACACGCCGCCTTTGGGCGTCGCGCCGATCTTGGCCATTTCCATCAGGCTATCCCACAGGCGCCGGCCGTTGATGGTGAGTGTCTGCGTTTGCGTCTTCAGTTGTGCATTCATCGAATCCCCTCGATTTCATTCAACCTTCCGTCATTCTCGCGAAAGCGGGAATCTTAGTGTCATCGACTTCCTCTCGATCAATTCAAAAGCAAAGTCGTTGGATTCCTGCCTCCGCGGGAATGACAAGCAAAAAAGCAGAGTTCTCCGACAGCATCACGCCACGGCCTTGATCGCATCGCGCAACACTTCGATCATGCGCTCGACTTCCGCCTGCGTGCTGATCACTGGCGGCGCCATTGCGATGATGTCGCCGGTGAAGCGGAACAGCATGCCGTTTTTCAGCGCGTGCTCGAACACGCGCAGCGCGCGCATGCCGGGCTGGCCCGCGATCGGTGACATTTCCACCGCGGCGGAAAAGCCGATATTGCGGATGTCGATCACGTTTGGCCTGTTCGCCCATGCGTTCCTGCACGTTTTCCTCGTGCAGCACATCGAGCCTCGCGTTCGCCGCCGCAACGGCGAGCGGGTGACCCGAATAGGTGTAGCCATGGAAGAACTCGACGAGGTGCTCCGGCCCTTGCATGAACGTGTCGTAGATGCCTTGCTTGGCGATCACGCCGCCCATCGGCACGGTGCCGTTGTTAACGCATTTGGCGAAGGTGATGAGGTCGGGCGTCACGCCGAACGCCTGCGCGCCGAACCATGCGCCCATGCGGCCAAAACCGCAGATCACTTCGTCGAAAATTAAAAGTATTCCGTGTTTGTCGCAGATCTCGCGCAGGCGATTGAGATAACCGACCGGTGGCACGATCACGCCGGCCGAGCCCTGCATCGGCTCGACGATCACCGCTGCAATCGTGGACGCGTCGTGCAGCGCGATGATGCGCTCGAGTTCTTCGGCAAGATGCGAACCCCAAGTCGGCTGACCTTTCGAAAACGCCATTTCCTTGAGATTTTGCGTATGCGGCAGATGGTCGACGCCCGGCATCATCAGCGGCGCGAAC
>VBNZ01000108.1 GCA_005877675.1 Gammaproteobacteria bacterium | reverse complement strand
ACCAAGACCCAGATCGTTGTGGCAGTGGGACGACAACACCACCTTGTCGATGCCGCGCACTTCGCGCTTCAGGCGCGTGAACAGCGTGAAGATTTCCTCCGGCGTCGTATAGCCGACCGTGTCGGGCACATTCACGGTCGTCGCGCCGGCTTCGATCATTGCCGACAGCACTTCGATCAGGAATTCAGGCTCGGTGCGGATCGCATCCTCGGCCGAGAATTCGACATCGTCGCAAAGCGAACGGCCCAGACGCACCGCTTTGATGCCGGTCTCAATCACCTGCTAAAGATGTGTATACGCTTTTTCTGCGCGGGCTCCAGCGCGCGCGCGCAAGCCTCGATATCGCCAGTCTGCGCGCGCGCGAGGCCGCAGATGATGGGACCGTGCACTTCTTTGGCGATCGCGTGCACTGCTTCGAAATCGCCGTCGGAGGCCTGCGGGAATCCCGCTTCGAGCACGTCGACGCCAAGCTCGGCGAGCGCATGCGCCATATGCAGCTTCTGCGGCCGGCTCATCGAAAAGCCCGGCGACTGCTCGCCATCACGCAGCGTGGTGTCGAAAATCCGCACGCGCTCGCGTGTCGGCGACGGTACTACTGCAGGATCATTGCTCGCATTCATGACCAGTCCTCTCTTGCCATCACCGCGCTTTTCGCGCGGTGACAACCCATTCAAATTCGCAGCTTCGCTTAACAAAAAACCCCGCACTCGTTGCCGGGTGCGGGGTTTTGGATTCTTCGCCTGGCTCTGCCTTCAGACGCGCCCTTACCCCGCACCTCCGGTGCTAATAAGTACGAGGACGAGAAGGAGGAGCGCGCCGCGCACGCGATCCGCATGGGTTTTGAGGCCCTGCGGCAGCGAATTCATGCGAGTGTTGCGGTGCGTCATGCAGCGAACGTAACCCACGATTTTGGGTATGTCAACACTTTCACATGAAACTTTTCCGCATACGCCAGCGCATGGTGCTCTCGCGCACCTTTTGGTATCTGGACGTTTTGACGTTTAGGTGGATGGATGGCTGATTTGCACCAGTGACGTTGCTCTTCGTCTAAAAGCTGGGCTTCCACTCGCTTATGGCGAGCGGGGTCACTTTCAGAGCAGAGCTTCCGCTCGCCTGCGGCGAGCGGGTTACTCGAGCAGAGCTTCCACTTGCCTTCGGCGAGCCGTTACCTTCAGAGCAGAGCTTCCACTCGCCTGCGGCGAGCGAGTCGTTCACCCTACGCCCGTCACGCCTTAGCTCGTCATTCCCGCGAAGGCGGGACTGCAGAGGCAGTATGCCGGAGCGAACATTCGCGCAGCGAATGGCCCGAAGGGGCACGCGACAGGAGTCGCGCGTAATCCAGCGCCTTTGTTTCTATCTCTCTAAGCATAAGCTTCCACTTGCTTGCGGCGAGCGGGTCGCTCACGCTTCGTCCGTCACGCCTTGGCTCGTCATTCCCGCGAAGGCGGGAATCCAGTGCCTTTGCTTCGGCTGTAAAGGGGAGGGCTTCCACTTGCCTACGGCGAGCGGGTCGCTCACCCTCGCCCGTCACGCCTTGGCTCGTCATTCCCGCGAAGGCGGGAATCCAGTGCCTTTGTTTCTATCTTTCTAAGCATAAGCTTCCACTCGCCTGCGGCGAGCGGGTCACTTTTCTTTGCTTGCACAAAGAAAAGTAACCAAAAGAAATGCACCCCAGGCATTGCGCTTTTCGGGCTCCTGCCCGAAAAGTACGCAGCCTCGGCCTGTGTTCCGCCGATTGCACATCCATGTGCAAGCGGCGGAATCGGCGCGATCCATCGCGCCGCCCCTGCGGGCATCGCGGCCGCTGCCGCCGCAATGCAATGGGGACCCAACAGCAGCGCGCTCCTGCGCGCAGAAGCGAAAA
>VBNZ01000107.1:23079-30064 GCA_005877675.1 Gammaproteobacteria bacterium | reverse complement strand
TGGCTCGTAAGTGACCCGGGCCGCGCAGCGGCACGGAAGCACTACTCTCTTGAAAGTGACCCGCTCGCCGCAGGCGAGTGGAAGCCTTCGCTCGTAAGTGACCCGGGTCGCGAAGCAGCACGGAAGCACTACTCTCTTGAAGAGTTACCCGCTCGCCGCAGGCGAGTGGAGGTCTTGGCTTCAAAGTGACCCGCGGGCCGCGCGCAGCGGGCACGGAAGCCTTGGCGCGTAAGTGACCCACGCCGCGCAGCGGCACGGAAGCCCTACTCTTTGAAAGTAACCTGCTTGCCGTAGGCGACTGGAAGCCTTGGCTCGTGAGTGAACCATGCAGCGAAGCCGCGCGGAAGCTTTGCTTGCCAAGTTCGCCGCAGGCGAGTGGAAGCCTTGGTGCGTAAGTGGTCCAGGCCGCGCAACGGCTGGAAGCTCCGCTTCGCAAGTGCCCCGTTCGCCCGTAGGACGAGGGAAGCTTGAGGTCAGAAATCGCCCGCGATCGACTGCAGCGCGGCAATCGCCGCCAATCCCGCAGTTTCCGTGCGCAATATGCGTGGCCCGAGGCGCAGACCGCGAAAGCCCGCCTGGGTCAGCATGGCGACGTCGTTGTCGGAGAATCCGCCTTCCGGTCCGACGCAGAGCAGTGCGCCCTGCTGCGAAGTGTCCATATCCACTTGTAGAAAATGTCGCAAAGTGAAGTCGCCCTCGGGCAAGAGGGCGAGGCGCAGCGCGTTGCTGTCGCCGAGCGCGCCGAGCCAGCGGTCCAAGCGCACCGGCGCGTCGATTTCGGGCAGGCGCGTGCGGCCGCATTGCTCGCACGCGCTGGCGACAACGCTGCGCCAATGCGCGACGCGGCGCTCGGCGCGTTCCTCGTCGAGCTTGACCTCGGTGCGCTCGGTCACGACGGGCACGATACGCGCGACGCCGAGCTCGGTCGCCTTCTGCAGGATCCAGTCCATCTTCTCCCCGCGCGCGATGCCCTGCGCGAGCGTGAGGTGGAGCGGCGATTCGCGATCGACTTCGCGCAGCGTCGCGACTTCCGCAGTGACCGCGCGCTTGGCCAGCGCCGCGAGCGTCGCGTCGTACTCGCGCCCGTCGCCGTTGAACAGAATCAGCGGATGCCCGCGCTCGAGGCGCAGCACGCGCGCGACGTGCTCGCCGGCCTGCTCGGGCAGCAGCACTTCGATGCCGGGACGCAGCGTTTGGTCGGTGTAGATTCGTGGGATGCGCATATGCAAATAGTTTTAGCGAGAGACGAAGCGTTGAGGGGTGATTTACCGAACCCGACAGTTGCGACGAATCGCTCCCCTACGCCCGTGTAGCAAGGTCGATGCCTTCCGTCGCGACTTCAACCATCAAATCGATCTCCTCCGTCGTGACGATATATGGCGGCATAAAATAGATCACATCACCAAGCGGGCGCAGCAGCACGCCGCGCTGCAGCGCATGCCGGTAGATGCGCAGGCCGCGGCGTTCGGCTGCAGCGTAGGGCGCGCGCGTCGCCTTGTCGCGCACCAGTTCGATCGCCGCGATCATGCCGGTCTGGCGCACTTCGGCGACGTGTGCGTGCGCGGCCAGCGGCGCGAGTTTCTGCGCCAGATGCGCGGCCAGCACGCGGTTGCGTTCGAGCACCGGTTCGTCGCGGAAGATCGCGAGCGTCTCCAGTGCGGCGCGGCAGGCGAGCGGATTGCCGGTGTAGCTGTGCGAATGCAGGAAGGCCTTCCCAGTAGCGTATTCGGCGTAGAAGGCGTCGTACACGCCCTGCGTGGTCAGTACCGCCGACAGCGGCAGAAATCCGCCG
This sequence comes from Gammaproteobacteria bacterium, assembly GCA_005877675.1. Taxonomy (GTDB): domain Bacteria; phylum Pseudomonadota; class Gammaproteobacteria; order Xanthomonadales; family Rhodanobacteraceae; genus Rudaea. The sequence goes on along the minus strand of VBNZ01000107.1, from coordinate 28,272 downwards.
GTCAGACCTTTCGATAGACACAGGAAATCCGGCGTGACGCAACCCTGATCGGTGCGCGCCTGCTCGCACGCAAACAGCGTGCCGGTGCGACCGAAACCGACTGCGATTTCGTCCGCGATCAGATGCACGTCGTACTCATCGCAGAGCTGACGCAGCCCTGTGAGGTAGGCCGGGTGATACATGCGCATGCCGCCGGCACATTGCACGAGCGGTTCGACGATGACTGCACAGACTTCCTCGGCGTGGCGCGCGAGCGTCGCACGCATCGCATCGAGCCTGCGCAGCGAATGCGTTTCCCAGGTTTCGCCCGGTGCACGCGCATAGCAATCGGGCGAGTCGACGAAGATCGGCTGGCCGAGCAGCGGCGCATACGTCGCGCGGTACAGCGGCACATCGGTGACCGACAGCGCGCCGAGCGTCTCGCCGTGATAACCGCCGGCAAGCGCAATGAAACGCTGCTTGCGTACGCGGCCGAGATTGCGCCAGTAGTGAAAACTCATCTTCAGCGCGATTTCGATTGCGCTCGATCCGTTGTCGCCATAGAACACGCGCGCGAATCCGGGCGGCGCGATGCGCAGCAATTCCTCGGCCAGACGGATGCCGGGCTCGTGGCTGAAGCCGGCGAAGATCACATGCTCGAGGCGGTCGAGCTGATCCTTGAGCGCAGCGCCGATGCGCGGATTGGCGTGGCCGAACAGATTGGTCCACCACGAGCTGATCGCGTCGAGATACCGGCGCCCATCGTGATCGATCAGCCACGCGCCCTCGCCGCGCGCAATCGGCGTCAGCGGCAGCGCGCCGTCGGGCGCGTGATCGCGCATTTGCGTGCACGGGTGCCAGAGCACGGCGAGATCGCGCGCGGCCCAGCTACGGGACTCGGGACTCGGGACTCGGGACTCGGACGGCTTGGGGGTCGCAGGCATTTTGCTATGATCGACTTCGAACAATCGCATTACAAGGCAAGCCGATGCTGCGTCGCTTTTCCGAGTCCCGAGTCCCGAGTCCCGAGTCCCGGCTCTCGCGCGGCTTCACCCTTATCGAGATCCTCGTCGTCGTGGTGATCCTCGGCATCCTCGCGGCGATCGTCGTGCCCAAGGTGATGGAGCACCCGGGCGAAGCGCGGCGCGTGCGCGCCAAGCAGGATGTCCAGGCCATCGTCACCGCGCTCAATATGTATCGGCTCGACAATTTCACCTATCCGAGCACCGAACAGGGACTCGACGCGCTCGTGAGCAAGCCGAGCGGCGCGCCGGACGCGCCGAATTGGCGCAAGGGCGGCTATCTCGAGAAAGCACCGAAGGATCCGTGGGGTAAGCCGTATTTATATCTGCGCCCCGGCTCGCATGGTGATATCGATGTGTTCACCTATGGCGCCGACGGCAAGCCCGGCGGCGAGGGCGAGGACGCGGACGTGGGAAATTGGGAGTAGAGAGCGGAGCGTTGAGGTGGGTATGCCGGAATCGGAACGCGCAGCGTGGACGCCGGTGACTGAACTTACCCGTGAGGCTAATTTCTTGACTTCCCGCTTGCGCGTTCCGGCATTCGGCTTTTCGCTGATCGAAATTCTAGTTGTGCTTGTCATCCTGGCCGTGCTCGCTGGCGCCGTAAGCCTCGCGCTTGCCGGCGCGGGCGGCGAGCGCCTGCTCACGCGCGAGGCGGAGCGTGCACAAGCGCTCATCGGCTACGCGTGCGAGCAGGCGGAGCTTGGCGGGCAGGCGATCGGTATTTCACTGAGCAAATCCGGCTACCGCTTCAGCCGCACCGAGCAGGACGTCTGGGTGCCGTACAAGGGCGGCGAACTGCGTGCGCGGCACTGGCCGCCGCCGATGACCGCGGCGCTGCAGCGCGACGAGGTGCCGGTGCAACTCGGCGATGATTTTCCTGATCAGCCGCAGGCTCTGTGCTATCCCTCGGGCGAATTGACGCCGTTCCGCCTTGAGCTCGCCTGGAACGACGTCGAGCGCCGCTACCGGCTCGATGCGCGCGCCGATGGCGCAGTCGATTTCGCTGCCGTCGATGATCGCCATGCGCGCTGAGGAACGGCTAAGCCGCTGGTCGCTAGGCTCGCGCGTACAGCGCGCCTCAAGCGACCCGGTCGCTCGCTCCCGCTTGCGGCGAGCGCCCTCGCGCGCGCTGCGCTTCGCATTGCGCAAACCTTCGGGCTTCACCCTGCTCGAAGTACTGATCGCCCTGCTGGTGCTCGCGCTTGCGCTCGTCGCGCTGGCGCGCACCGCGGCATTGCAGGTCGAGAACTTTGCCGAGCTGCGTGAACGCACACTCGCGGACTGGCTCGCGCAACAGGTGTTGGCCGAGACACGCCTCGCCAATGCGCTGCCGGATCCCGCGCGCAGCTCCGGCCAACGCCGCTATGGCGGGCGCGACTGGCATTGGGAGCTCGAAATCCAGGCGACGCAGGTGCCGACGATCCGCCGTCTCGATGTGCACGTGGCGACCGCGGCAGCGCCGGCGCAACCCGTAGCGTTGCTGACCGGATTTACCGGTGCGGACCTGGCGCATTGATGCTGCGGCGACGCTGCAAATGCGACAATGGCGCAAAGTATACGCGCGCCGGCGGATTCACGCTGATCGAACTGCTGGTCGCGCTGGCCGTGTTCGCCACGATGGCGGCGATGGCCTGGGGCGGACTCGATTCGATCGCGCGTACGCGTAGCGTGCTCGCATCCGAGCAGGACGATCTGCGCAGCCTGATGCATGCGCTCGGCATGCTCGAGCGCGACCTGCGCGCAGCGGTGGCGCGGCCGGTGCACGGCAACTATGGCGAGGACGTGCCGGCACTCATAGGCGGCAGCGACAAACTCGAATTCACGCGCCTGGGTTTCGCCAACCCCGCGGCGGAGCAGCGCTCGAATCTGCAGCGCATCGTCTATGCACTCGATGGCGCGAGACTCGTGCGCGGCAGCTACGCGGTGCTCGATCGCGCGCCGAACACGCGCGCGGCGATGCGCCCGCTGCGCGATCGCGTCGGCGCATTGCGCCTGCGCTATCTCGATGCACAGCAACGCTGGCTCGGCGCGTGGCCCGCGCCGACGAACGATGGACCGAGCGCAGCGCTGCCGCGCGCGATCGAGATCCGCATCGAGGTGCAGGGGTATGGCGAGATCACGCGTACGGTCGAACTCGTCAGCGATTTCCCGGCCAAGTTCGGAGTGGCGGCTCCATGAGGCGCCATCAACGCGGTGTAGCCCTGATCGTCGCGCTGCTCGTCGTCGCGCTTGCGACCGTGCTGATCGCTGGCCTGCTCGACCGCGGTGAACTCGCGCTCGCGCGCGTGCGCAACGACGCGCGCGAGGCGCAGGCGTTTGCGTATGCGCAGGGCGTCGAGACCTATGCTGCACGCGTCTTGGCTCAGGCCGCAGCGAGCGGAGAGAACAACGATTCCGCCAACAGTTCCTGGGCCGTGCCGCTGCCGCCGTTGCCGGTGCCGGGGGGGATGCTCAGCGCATCGATGCGCGATCGCAACGGCTGCTTCAATCTCAACAACCTCATCGATGCAAGCGGGCAGCCAAGCACCAGCTGGCTGCCGAAGTTCCAGCGTCTGCTGCGCGTGCTCAAGCTCGACGAAAATATCGCCGCGGCCGTGGTCGACTGGATGCGTCCGACGCCGACGCCGGACGAGCGCTACTACCTGCAGCAGGAGCCGCCATACCGGCCCGCGCAGCGCGGTTTCGTGCACGTGTCGGAGCTGCGCCTCGTGCGCGGCGTCAGCGCCGACGTCTACGCGCATCTCGCGCCCGAAGTCTGCGCGTTGCCGCGCGGAACCGTCATCAACATCAACACCGCGAGCGTCGCCATGCTGATGACGCTGTCCTCGGTGACCACCGAACAGATGGCGAAAGCCATCGCGCAGGACGGCCACGCCAACTTCACCTCGATCGAAGATGTGCGCAAGCAATTGCCGGGTGGTCTGATCGAATGTGGTGGCACGCAGCCGACGCGTTGCTACGATGTGAAGAGCACGCATTTCGTCGCGCGCGGCGACGTGCGCATCGATGGTCTGCCGTTTACGTTCTACAGCCTGATCGAACGCAACTACAGCGGTGGCGCGGCCGCGGGTATTCGCGTGATCGAGCGCAGCCGCGGGGCGGATTGGTGACGTGCGTTTGTCGATTGCGAGCAACGCCCGCATCCGGGCTACAATCGACGCAATTCGTTGACGCGTGATCCGATGCCCGAACGCCTGCTGCTGCGCCTTGCTCCCGACGGTTCGCTCACCTGGCTCGCCCAGGACGCCAACGGCCGCGCACTGTCCGGCGCAAACGTGGGCGCGCCGCCGCGCGAAACGCTCGCGCGCGCAGGTCACGTCACCGTGCTGGTGCCGACCGAAGCGGTACTGTTGACCGAAACGCCAGTGTTGTCGCGCCAGCGCGCGCAGCTTGCCAAGGCGGTGCCGTTCGCGCTGGAGGAACGCCTTGCGAGTCCGGTCGAAGATCTGCATTTTGCGTTGCCTGCACAAGCTGGGGCGGGGGTGCTGCCGGTCGCGGTGACCGCGCGCGCTGCGCTGCGCGACTGGATCGCTCGACTCGCCGAACAAGGTATCCGGCCCGATGCGCTGATTCCGGAGTCGCTTGCGCTACCGGTAGTGAGCGGCACGACGACGGTGGTGATCGACGGCGAGCGCGCGCTGATCCGCAGCGCTGCGACGCAGGCGAGTGCGTGCGCGACGGCACAACTCGACACGTGGCTGGCGGCGCTCGGGACGCAGCCTTCCGCGCTGGATATCCACGACTTCCGCAACGCCGCGCCGCTGCCGGTCGCGGCGCGCGCGCGGCGGTATCAGGAACGCCAACGCGACGTGCTTGCGTTCTTCGCGGCGCACTTGCCGACTGCGCCGGCACTCAATCTGCTGCAGGGCGAGTTCGCCCCGGCGCATCGCCAGGTACCCGCGCAGAAACTCTGGCGTCTCGCGGCGATGCTTGCGGCCGCTGCCGTTGCGTCGGGATTGCTGTATGCGGTCGGCGACTGGCTCAGGCTCAGCGCCGAATCGAATCGCCTCGATGCATCGATGCACGAAGTGCTGCATGCGAGCTTTCCCAAGTTCGATCGCGTCGCCGGCGATCCGGGGCAGCTCATGCTGAGCGAAGTCGCGCGCCTCAAGGGCGCAGGCGAGGCGAGCGGCGCATTGCGCGTGCTCGGCCAGATCGCGCCGGTGCTCGGCAGCAATACCCGCGTCGT
>VBNZ01000107.1:19098-23015 GCA_005877675.1 Gammaproteobacteria bacterium | reverse complement strand
GCCGGCCTCAAGGCCGAAGTCACCTCGGCCAATCCGAGCGAGGGCCTGGTCGAAGGCCGCCTGCGCGTTACGGCGGGCAAGTCATGATGCGCGCACGCTGGAACGCGCTGGCGCCGCGTGAGCAGCAGGTGCTCGGTGTCGGTGCCATTGTCGTCGCACTGCTGCTCGGTTGGGCGCTGTTGTGGCAGCCTCTTGCGCAGGCGCGCGCGCGTCTGGCGCAGCGCGTCAGCACGGATCGCAGCGCGCTCGCCTCGATGCGCGCTGCGCAGTCCGAGCTGCCGGCGCTGAGCGCCGCCGCATCGCGCGCGGCGGTCGATCGCCAGGGCAAGTCGTTGCTTGCGCTGGCCGATGCGAGTGCGCGCAATGCGGGCCTCGGCAACGTATTGAAACGCGTCGAGCCGGCCAGCGCTCGCAGTGTGCGCGTGAGCTTCGAGGCCGCGAATTTTGATCAGCTCGTCGGCTGGATCGAGAACTTGGCGCGCGATTACGCTGTCGAAGCGAGCGATCTCTCGGCCGATCGCGCGGAAGGCATGGGCTTGGTCAACGCGCGCGTCACGCTGGAAGAGCATTGAATCGTCAGGGATTGAATCGGGTCGGAGTATACAAAAGCACATGCGTAAAATACTTATTGCGGCGGTGATAACGCTGCTGATAATCGTCATCGTCATCTGGACCTTCCCCGCCGACCTCGGCAAGCGCCTCGTCGCGAGCAAGCTCGGGCCGGTCGATCTGACCGATCTTTCCGGCAGCGTGTGGAACGGCCATGCCGCGAGCGTGCGCGTGTTCGGGCGCGAGCTCGGCTCGCTCGACTGGCAGATGCAGCCGGGCTCGCTGATGAACGGCGAGGTCAGCGCGCAGTTCACTTTGAGCGGTCCGAACGGCAGCGCGAGCGGCATCATGACGCGTCAGCGCAACAACACGCTCGATGTGCGCGATGTGAAAGCCAAGGTGCCAGCCGCGTTGTTCGAGGATGTGATCGCGGTGCGCGATCTGCATCTGGAAGGCCAGGTCGATGTCGATCTATCGCATGCGCGTATCCATGGCGATCTGCTCGAGGCGGCCGACGGCAGCGCGACCTGGCACGACGCCGCAGTGTCGCGCGCAGCGCAGGCGCGCATGAGCGATATGCGCGCAACGTTCGCGACGCAGCCCGACGGGCAGATCAGTGGCGACCTGAAAGACCTCGGCGGCCCGCTGCAGGCCGACGGCCTGTTCCAGATCAAGGGCAAGGACTACAGCGGCGAGGCGCGTCTCGTGCCGCGCAATAACGACCCGCATGTGCTCGAAGCGCTGCAGCATATCGGCCAGCCGCAGACGGACGGTTCAGTCGTGCTGAAGGTCAGTGGCCACATGAACAAGGTGCTGTAGATGAAACTGCCAATCCGGCGCAAGAAATCTAGCGTCTTCGCTCTTGTTGTCGCGTAGAGAAGGACACTGGATTTCCGGCTTTCGCCGGAATGACGAGCGGAATTGGAGCGTGACGTGTTGACTGAATCCTTCCTCGACGAAGCCCTTGCGGTCGCGCAACGCGCGGCAACGGCGGCGAGTGCGGTGATCACGCGCCACTACCGCAGCAATCTCACGGTCGAAATCAAGGCCGATGCGACGCCCGTGACGATTGCCGATCGCGAGGCCGAGGCCACGATCAAGCAGGTGTTGCGCGCGACCTATCCTGATCACGCGTTCTACGGTGAGGAGGAAGGGCGCGAAGGCGAGAGCGATTTCGTCTGGCTGATCGATCCGATCGACGGTACGCGCAGTTTCGTGCGCGGTTATCCGATGTTCTCGACGCAGATCGCGCTGATGCATCGCGACGAACTCGTGCTCGGGGTTTCGAACGCGTCCGAGTTCGGCGAGATGGCCTGGGCGCGGCGCGGCGGCGGCGCGTTCTTGAACGGCACGCCGATCCGCGTCGCGGCGACCAATGAATTCGATGCGCAGACCGCGCTCTCCATCGGCAATGTCAAAACCCTATCGCGCGGCGCAGGCTGGAATACGCTCGCGAGCCTGATCCAGCGCTGCGGCCGCACACGCGGCTATGGTGATTTCTATCACTACCATCTGCTCGCGCGCGGCTGCATCGATCTTGTGATCGAGTCCGACGTGAATATCCTCGACATTGCCGCGCTCGCGCCGATCGTGCGCGAAGCAGGCGGCATGTTCACCGACTTGCGCGGCGCAGAATTGAATCTGGCAACGACGAGCGTGCTGGCAGGCACGCCGGCTCTGCATGCGCAGGCGCTGGCGATGCACCTGCTCTAGAGCGTTTTCTTGCGCGCTGTGACACGACGCTGCTAGCGGCGCGTCCATGCTACTGCATCGCAACATGACTTCTCGGCTATAGCCTGTAAGCTCCGCGCCGGGCTTGGGGAAGTCCGCTGGTTCGATGTAGAGAGGCGCACGCACATATTGTGCGTTTTTTTTTGCGTCGAATATCCGGAGCATCACGCGCGGGACGCGATTTTCATTCGTAATACAGAACTACTTTTCAATCCACGGTTCCCTGACACGGGAATTTACTTTTCAAATTGGAAGCCACGGCTTCTTACCTGGGAGCGATTGATGAAACGTTTGCAATTGGTTTCTGCGGTTTTTACGAGTTTGTGCGCGATAACCGCTGTTGCCCAAGACCACGGGCCGGCGGAAGTTTCCGACGCGGTTCAGCACGACACGCTGCACTCGTTGCGCGGCGTGATGCCGCGTCCCGATGATTTCTCGAAGGGAGGGAATCATCCGGCGCGGCCGCTGCCGTGGCTGGATGGTCCCGGTAATCAAACCGACGGAGCGGTGCAGGGTTCTGCTTCGAGTAGTCCGTATGCGCCAACTTTCGGCAGCGGCGTTGACGGCGTCGGTAATGGTTTCACCGGCCCCCAGGGTTCTTTCACGGTCAACAGTGCCCCACCGGACACCAACGGTGCGGTCGGTGCAACTCAGTACGTACAGATCGTGAACTCCGGTTTCGCCGTATTCGACAAAGCGACCAAGGCGGTCGTCTACGGCCCAGTCGCTACCAAATCGCTGTGGTCCGGTTTCGGCGGATCCTGCGAAGCCGACAACGACGGCGACGCCACCGTGGTGTACGACAAGGCCGCCGGCCGTTGGGTGATCTCGCAGTTTGCGGTCACTGCAACGCCGTACTTCCAGTGCGTGGCGGTGTCCGCGACCAGTGACGCCACCGGCGCCTACTATCGCTACGCCTTCCCTTACGGCAGCGTTTTCCCGGACTACCCAAAGATGGGCGTATGGTCGGACGCGTACTACGAAACGTTCAATATGTTCAGCGGCAATACCTTTGCGGGCGCCAAGCTGTGTGCTTATGACCGCAACGCCATGCTGAGTGGTGCGGCTGCGACACAGCAGTGCTTTCAGCTCTCCNNACCAGCTATGGCGGCGTACTGCCGGCGGATCTGGACGGCGCGACGGCCCCCCCGGCTGGTTCGCCGAATTTTCTGATGAACTTCGGCGCGAATTCACTGAACATGTGGAAGTTCCATGTGGATTGGACGAACTCGGCTAATACGACGCTGACCGGCCCGACCAATATTCCAGTCGCGTCATTCGCAGCCGCTTGCGGTGGTGGAACCTGCGTTCCGCAGGCGGGTACTGCACAGAAGCTCGACTCGCTGGCCGATCGCCTGATGTTCCGTCTGGCCTATCGCAACTTCGGTACCACCGAGTCGCTGGTGGTGAGCCATTCGGTCAAGATCGGCACCACGCACAAGGATCAGCATACCGGCGTGCGTTGGTATGAAATCCGCAGCCCGGGTACGGCGCCGACGGTCTATCAGCAGTCCTCGTTCTCGCCGGATTCGAGCTACCGTTGGATGGGTTCGGTGGCGATGGACAAGCAGGGCAACATGGCGCTCGGTTACAGCGTGTCGAGCAGCGCGATGAACCCCGCGATCCGCTATACCGGC
>VBNZ01000107.1:13374-19088 GCA_005877675.1 Gammaproteobacteria bacterium | reverse complement strand
GTCGAAGGCACCGGTTCGCAGAGCGGACAGAACCTGTCGCGTTGGGGCGATTACGCTGCGATGACGATCGACCCGACCGACGATTGCACGTTCTGGTTCACGAGCGAGTACCTGAAAACGACCGGCGCGTTCAATTGGAGCACGCGCATTGCCTCGTTCAAGTTCCCGACTTGCCAGTAATCGGTCTGGATTGAAGGGAAGCAGAAGCGGCCCGCGTTTGCGGGCCGTTTCTTTTTTTGCGGGCGAATATCCGGCACCGTATCTGCTTTGTGCGAAAATACAGGGCATGCCTACATTGCCGATAATCCATTCCCGCCGCGTTGACGAAAACAGCCGCTTCCTCAAAGTGGAGGCTATCGATCTCGAATTCTCCAACGGCGAGCGCCGCACCTACGAACGCCTAAAGGGTTCGGGCCTCGGCGCGGTGATCATCGTACCGATGCTCGACGACGACACCGTGCTGCTGGTGCGCGAATACGGCGTCGGCATCGAACGCTACGAGCTCGGCCTGCCCAAGGGCCGCCTCGATCGCGACGAGACGGTAGAGCAGGGCGCGGACCGCGAGCTCAAGGAGGAAATCGGCTACGGCGCGCGCGATTTGCACATCCTGCACACGCTGTCGCTGTCACCGGCCTACATGACGGCGATGACCCATGTCGTGCTCGCGCGCGACCTGTATCCCGAGCGACTCGTCGGCGACGAGCCGGAGGAACTCGAAGTCGTGCCGTGGAAAATGTCCGAGCTGCACACGCTGATCGCGCGCGACGATGTAACCGAGGGACGTTCGATTGCCGCGCTGTACATCGCGCGCGAATATCTCGCTGGCCGCTTCACGCCACACCCCTGATCCATGCAGATCGATCACGCCGAACTCGCTCGCGCCTGCTGCGATATCTCGCGCACTGCCGGCGACGCGATCATGCGCATCTACCAAAGCGATTTCGCGATCACGCACAAAGACGACAACTCACCGCTGACCCAGGCCGATCTTGCCGCGCATCGCGTGATCGTCGATGGCCTCGCTGTACTGGCGCCCGAAATTGCGGTGCTGTCGGAGGAATCCGCGCACGAAGTGCCCTGGTCGGTGCGGCACGAATGGTCGCGCTATTTTCTGGTCGACCCGCTCGACGGCACGCGCGAATTCATCAAGCGCAATGGTGAGTTCACAGTGAATATCGCGCTGATCGAGGATCACGTGCCGACGCTCGGCGTGGTCTACGCACCCGCGCTCGATGAAATGTTCAGCGCATGGCGCGGTGGCCAGGCGTGGTTTCATGCGAACGCGACGAGCGCTGGCGTCGCGTTGCGCGCGCGCGCGCGCGCGACACCGCTTGTCGTTGCGGGCAGTCGTTCGCACGCGGATGCGCGCATGCATGGTGCGCTCGAACGCATCGGCATGCACGAACTCATCGCGCTCGGCTCCTCGCTCAAGTTCTGCCGCGCGGCGCAGGGGCGAGCGGACCTCTATATTCGCTTCGGACCGACCTCGGAATGGGATACGGCCGCGGGCCAGTGCGTGCTCGAACAAGCCGGCGGGGGCGTGTGCAAGCTCGACGGCAGCGCATTGCGTTACAACACCAAGGAATCGCTGCTCAATCCGGACTTTCTCGCGTTCGGCGATCGCTCGGTCGAGTGGGCGCGCGTCATTTTGGGCGGATGACCCTTCTTCGCCGTCATTCCCGCGAGGCGCTCTTCAACAGCGGGGAGGGTTCAAGCGGGAATCCAAAGACTCTTTTCTTGTTGATTCTTGCGACGGCGAAAGACACTGGATTACGCGCGACTCCTGTCGCGCGCCCTTCGGGCCATTCGCTGCGCAAATGTTCGCGCCGGCATACTGCCTCCGCAGACCCGCCTTCGCGGGAATGACGAGCATGTAAGATTTCGCATCCGCATCTCGCATCCGCATCCGCGTCCGCATCAGAATCAGCATCAGCATCCACATTCGCCTTCCGCATCACATCTCACATCTCCGCCCTATGCATACGATCGACGATCTGCTGAAAATCATGGCGCGCCTGCGCGACCCGCAGCACGGCTGCCCTTGGGATGTCGAGCAGACCTTCGCCACGATCGCGCCGTACACGATCGAGGAAGCCTACGAAGTCGCCGACGCAATCGATCGCGGCGATCATGCCGATCTGCGCGACGAGCTGGGCGATCTGCTGTTGCAGGTCGTATTCCACGCGCGCATGGCCGAGGAGCAGGGCGAGTTCTCCTTCGTCGACGTGGTCGAGTCGATCTGCGCAAAGATGATCCGCCGTCATCCGCATGTGTTTCCGGATGAAAGCGGCATTGTGCAGAAAGTCGAAAATGCCGTCGCGCAGACGACGGCATGGGAAGAACACAAGCGACGCGAGCGCGAGGGCAATGGTGCCGCCGATACCAGCGTGCTTGCCGGCGTCGCGCGCGGGCTGCCCGAGTGGCAGCGCGCGCTCAAGTTGCAGAAGCGCGCCTCGCGCGTTGGCTTCGACTGGCACGCGCCCGGTCCGGTGCTCGACAAGCTGCAGGAGGAACTCGAAGAAGTGCGCCACGAGCTGGCCGTGCCCGCGCACGAGGCCGCCGCGCAGCGTGCGAAGGAGGCGCGCATACTCGACGAGATCGGCGATGTATTGTTCGTCTGCGTCAATCTCGCGCGCCTCGCCAAGGTCGATTATTCGCAGGCACTGCGCGGCGCAAACGCGAAGTTCGAGCGGCGTTTCCGGCGCATGGAAGCACTCGCGGCTGCCGAGGGCGGTAAGCTCGACGGTATGTCGCTCGACCAGCAGGATGCGTTTTGGGAACGCGCCAAGGCTGACGACAAGGCCGGTCGCCTATAGAACCTCAGAACAAGCTGCGGCGCCCGACCCGATTCCGATCGTGCACGCTGCGATGCTCGGACCGTCGTCGCTCACGACGCTTGTTCAACGGGCTTTTAAACCTTGAGCGGCGCCCGCGCATCTTAGGTTGGTATCCACACCCAACCGGAGATCCTCATGCGCCTCGTTCTCGGCTCCTTGCTGCTGCTGTCCACCGCGTCCGCGTTTGCGCACAACTGTGCCAACACCGCCGAGCGCAAGCTCGATATCGATCCGGCGGGACTGAAGGCGCTGCGTTTTGAACTCGGTTCGAACGACATCAAGGTGCAAGGTGTGCCGGGCTTGCAGCAGATCGAAGTGCGCGGCAGGGCCTGCGCCTCGGATCCGGCCTGGCTCGCCGAGCTCGACATGACGCAGAGCCGCGTTGGCGACAAGGTCGTGGTGAAGCCGCTGCCGCGGCCACAGCACAATGGATTCTTCAACAGCTACGCTTATATCGATTTCGAGGTGCGCCTGCCGGCGGCGCTGCCGCTCGAAGTCGGAACCGGCTCGGGCGATGCCAACATCAGTGACGTCGCGGCGCTCGATTTCGATACCGGTTCAGGCGATCTCAAACTCACGCGTGTGACGGGCGTGGTCAACGCGCGCGTTGGCTCGGGCGACATCGTTGCGAACGATGTCGGCAGCTTCGTCCTGCGCTCGGGCGGCTCGGGCGACGTGACCGCGAACGGCGTGCGTGGCGACGTCAAGATCGGCCACGTCGGCTCAGGCGACCTGCATTTCGTCGAGGTGAAGGGCGGCGTGCAGATCGACGCGATCGGCTCCGGCGATGTCGCGGTCGATCAGGTCGGCGGCGACATGTTCGTTGGTTCGATCGGTTCCGGCGATGTCGTCGCGAAAAATGTAACCGGCAACTTCACTGTGAAGGCCGCGGGCAGCGGCGACATTCACCACAGCGGCATCGGCGGAAAAGTGGAAGTGCCGGCGCGTCACCAAAATGACTGAGAACCTCCGAACAAGCTACTGCACTCGACTCGCTCGTTAGGCTTGTTCCAAGGTTCTGAAACGAGTATTGCATCACACGCTGCACCCGCCCTTGTCCCTGTGACAAGGGCATCGCAGAATAGGGTCGTCTATCCGTGACGGTCTTAGCATGTACTCGAGTTTTCGCGAGTTCTATCCGTACTACCTGTCTGAGCATGCCAACCGCACCTGCCGGCGCCTGCATTTCGTCGGCAGCACGCTGGTGCTGATCACGTTTGCGGGCGCGATCGCCACGCGTCATTGGGCGTGGCTATGGCTATTGCCCGTGCTCGGCTACGGCTTTGCCTGGATCGGCCATTTCTTCTTCGAGAAGAACCGCCCCGCTACCTTCACCCACCCGTTCTACAGCTTTGCCGGTGACTGGGTGATGTTCGTGCAGATACTCGGCGGCAAAATAAAATTCTAGACAACTCTGAAGAGATTCAGAGCATATAAACTTATATAATTATACTTCAGGAGCGGGCGATGGTCTGGGTCGATCTGGTGACAGCACTCGCCGTGCTGCAATTTTTCTGGTTCGCATACCTTGTCGGCAAGGCGCGCGTGCGATTGGGCGTTGCTGCGCCGGCGACGACAGGGCACGATGAATTCGAGCGCTATTTCCGGGTGCAGCAGAACACGCTCGAAACCTTGATCATGTTCCTGCCCACGCTGTGGGTCGCGGCGCACTATTGGAGTGCCGCGTGGATGGCGCTGATCGGCGTCGTGTATCTGATCGGCCGCGTGATGTATCTGTTCGGCTACGTGCGCAATCCGCACAGCCGCTCGTGGGGCTATGGGCTCAGCATTGCGCCGGTCGGCGTTCTCATTCTGTTTGCGTTGGTCGGCATCGCGCGCGCGATTTTCAATTCCTGATCGACGCGTACGCTTGAGGATGACCAGCTCCCGCCGTCCGGATTCGCTCCAAGCGAATCGCGCCGCGAGCGAGGCATTCCTGCCTTGCGGAAACTCTGAACTTGTTCAGGGTTTCCCTAATCGAGGAAGATGAAGAACGCTGCCGCTATGATCAGAGCGAAGCCGACCAGATGGTTCCACTTGATCTGCGCATCGAGATAGAACACCGAGAACGCGACGAACAGCGCGAGCGTGATGATCTCCTGGATCGTCTTGAGTTGCGCCGGGTTGTAGACGCGGATGCCGATACGGTTGCCCGGCACTTGCAGGCAGTATTCGAAGAAGGCGATGCCCCAGCTCACGATGATGACGAGCCACAGCGGTCGGTCGGTGAACTTCAGATGCCCGTACCAGGCGAAGGTCATGAATAGATTCGAGGCAAGCAGCAGGGCGATTGGAGCGAGGTAGTTGGCCATCGGAAACGTTCGGTTGGCGGCGTTATACTCATCTTATCCAAGCGGGCGCGATGTGTGTGCCTATCGAGAATTGCGCCCCCACCAAGGATCGCCACGATGAGAATGTTTGCCTTGCTTGGCTTTGCCCTCGGAGTTGCCACGATGAGCCATGCCGCCACGCCTGTCATCGTCATCCACGGCGGTGCCGGCGTTATCCGCGCCGACATGACGCCGGACAAGGAAAAGGCCGTGCGCGCCGAGCTCGAACGCGCGCTGCGCGCCGGCTACGACGCGCTCAAGGCCGGTGCGCCGGCGATGGATGCAGTCACACGCGCAATCACGATCCTCGAAGATTCGCCGCTATTCAATGCGGGCAAGGGCGCGGTGTTCAATCACGACGGCAAGAACGAACTCGATGCGGCGGTGATGGACGGTGCGACCATGCGCGCGGGCGCGATTGCCAACGTGCATCGCGTGAAGAATCCGGTGCTGCTCGCGCGCGCTGTGATGGAGAAATCCAGGCATGTAATGCTGGTCGGCGACGGCGCCGAGGAATTTGCGAAAGAGGCCGGCGTCGAACTCGTCG
>VBNZ01000107.1:1871-13257 GCA_005877675.1 Gammaproteobacteria bacterium | reverse complement strand
CGGCATGACCAACAAGCGTTACGGCCGCGTCGGCGATTCGCCGATCATCGGCGCCGGCACCTATGCCGACGCGCGCTGCGCGGTTTCGGCGACCGGCTGGGGCGAGTTCTACATTCGTGCGACCGCAGCGCGTGACATCTGCGCGCGCGTCGAACTGCGTGGCGACAGCGTGAAGAAAGCCGCGGACGAGGTCGTGCTCGGCCTGATCCCCAAACTCGGCGGCGATGGCGGCGTGATCGCGCTCGATGCGCAGGGCAACTTCACCACGCCGTTCAACAGCGAAGGCATGTTCCGTGGTTGGATCGATCGCGACGGCAAGATCCATACTGCGATTTATACCGAGTAGCGCGCTGCGGTAGCGCTTGCCGGAGCGATCAGCATGCTCGTCGCAATCGGCTTGAAAGCGCACTCCGGCTGGGCGGCATTGATCGCGATCGGACGCGAGCGCGATGCGTATCGCGTGGTCGACCGTCGCCGCATCGAATTGATTTCCGAACGCGATCGGGATTGGCCCGGTCAGCCTTATCATGCCGCCGAGGGCAAGCCGCCCGCGCAAGCGCGACGCATGGTCGACCGCGGTATCGCGGATGCGTACGCCTGCGCGCGGTCGGAACTGCGCGTGGCGCTCGCGCGTGCGCGCGAGGCGGGCGACGAGATCGTCGTCTGCGCCGTGCTCACACCGGCGCCGATGCCGGACTGGAGCGTCGAGGAAATCCTCGCCGTGCATCTGCGCATGCATCAGGCAGAGGGCGCACTGTATCCCGCTGCGCTGCTGCGTGCTGCGCAAGAGTGCGGACTATGCGCGGTCGCCGTCGCGCAAAAATCGCTCAAGGACCGCGTGCCATCCGCGCTGCGCATGCCATTCGCCACCGCGATGGATCATGCTGCTGCACTTGGCAAGTCCGTCGGTGCTCCTTGGGGTGCGGACCAAAAGCAGGCTGCGCTCGCGGGGATGATCGCCTTGCGCGAATACCGCGCTACATCCAGGTCGAGCTAGCGGCAGCAGCAGTGCAATTGGCGTAGAGTAGGGCGATCGCATTCGAGGGAGCGCAACATGGTCCTGTGTCCCGTCGCACTTGCAGTCGGCTGCAAGAAATGCCCGGTGTTCGCGATCTGTCCGGTAAAGTCGATCATTGGCGACTACAAGCCCGAGGACGACAAGGACGACACGAATGCGAGAGAAAAATCTGCGCCGCGCGCGAAAAAGAAATGAGCGCGGCGCCGCGTTAGCGCAACGCGGCGGCGCGTTGCTGCAGAAACCCGCGCGTCGCCGCATCCGTGCACAGGCCGATCGCACGATCGTAGGCGGCGCGCGCCTCGTCGTGGCGCTGCATGCGCGCGAGCAGATGCGCGGCAAGCGCCCAGTACGACTGGTAATTTGCGACGGCATCGGCAGGAATCGTTTCGAGCAAATTCCAACCCGCGTCCGCGCCGAGCGCTTCGGCGGCCGCCGCAGCGCGGCCGACCAGCGATCCGGTCGTTGGGGCGATTCGCACCAACGCCTCGTAGAACAAAGCGATCGCTTGCCAGTCTATGCGTCCGCTGCTGCGGCGATGCGCGTGCACGGATTGAATTGCCGCTTCGAGCTGGAAGCGACCCAGATGACGCGCGCGTGAAGCCGCGTCGATCAGCATTCCGGCTTCGTCGATCAGGTCGGACGACCACAATGCGGTGTCCTGCTCCGACAGCGACACGTATTCGCCGCGCGCGCAGCGTCGCGCGGCGCGTCGCGATTCGCAATACAGCATGAGCGCCAGCAAGCCCGACACTTCGGGCTCGTTGGGCAACAGGCGTAGCAGCGCACGCCCGAGATCGATGGCTTCGGCCGCGAGACCCTTGCGCCGCGGATCAGCGCCGGCCACGTCGTCCCAACCGCTGCCGTAAGCGGCGTAGATCGCTTCGAGCACTGCGTCCAGACGCTCGGGCAGATCGTCCGATTGCGGCAGCTCGAACGCGATATGCGCATCGCGGATCTTCCCTTTCGCGCGCGACAGGCGCGTGCCCATCGCCGCAGGTTTGACCAGGAAGGCCGAGGCGATGCGTGCAGCGTCGAGCCCGAGCACCGTCTGCAGCATCAGCGGCGTGCGCGCCGCCGCATCGATGGCCGGATGTGCGCAGATAAACATGAGCTTCAGACGCTCATCGGGAAACGTCAGTCCGGTTGCGATCATGTTCTGCGCCTCGTTCGCCGCGGCGATCAGTTCAGGCAGTGCCGCGATCTGCACCTGCGCGTGCCGCATCTGATCGAGCAGGCGCCGTCGCCCCGCGGTAAGCAGCCACGCTTCGGGTTGATTGGGCACGCCGTCACGCGGCCAGGTTTCGAGCGCAATGCGGAACGCATCGGCGAGAGCATCCTCCGCCGCGGCGACATCGCGCGAACGCGCGGCGAGAAACGCGACGAGGCGGCCGTAGGAATCGCGCGCCGCACGCTCGATCGTGCGATGCGCATCCGCGTGTGCGCCCTCGGCGGCTGCAATCATATGGCGAAACCGCAGCGGGTCATGCTTTGCTCCGTTTGCGCTTCGCGAGATGCCATGCGCGCTCAGCTTAAGCTCGGCGTGCGGACTCTTGCGCCGGCGGCGTCAGCTGCGGTCGCACTTCGAGCACGCGATCGTTTTCCTGCGGCAGGCGCGCGGCCCATTTCAGCGCCGTGTCGAGGTCGGGCACGTCGATCAGAAAAAATCCGCCGAGTTGCTCCTTGGTGTCGGCATACGGACCGTCCTGCACATAACGCTCGCCATCCTTGATGCGCAGCGTCTTCGCTTGCGGCGGCGGTTCGAGTCCCGCGCCGTCGACGTACACGCCGGCCTGCTTGAGTTCGTCGATATAACGCATGATCGCGCCGAATACTTCGGGCTGGTGCTGCGGATCGCTGCGCTTGGCGAAGCGCGCGGGGCCATCGTAAATCAGGATTGCGTAGTTCATTGCATCACTCCTTCAAGTGCGTAAGTTTCTGCGGCAGGGCGGTTACGAGCGCCGATTTGATCATGAGGCTTGAAAAATCCAACAGTGGCGACAGCTTCTTCGTCACGCCCGATTGCATACGATGGGCCACGAAGTGGCTGGCGCCGCTTCGGCAAGCACGACTGCGATGATCCGGCGCGATGCCGCTCGCGTGTCGTCAACATGTGCATATCCCGCTCCTTGAGCAAGACTGCGCCGCGGGCGCGGCGCATCCTTGCCTGCCTCAGTGGGTCGGTGGTACCAGATTCTGCCGCACTTCGATCACGCTGCCGCTCGCGGCAGGTACGCGCGACGCCCATTGCAGAGCGCTGTCCATATCCGGCACGTTGATGACGAAGAAGCCGCCGAGTTGCTCCTTGGTGTCGGCGAACGGGCCGTCCTGCACTTGCTGCTTGCCGCTCTTGAGCTTCAGCGTCGTTGCGGTGTGCACGGGTTCGAGACCTGCGCCACTGACGAATACGCCGGCTTCCTGCAAAGCCTGTATGTAGCGCGGCCAGGCAGACCAGTAAGCTTCGCGCTTCTTCGTATCGGGATCGGCGCGCAAGGCAAAGCCGGTGTCGCTCTCGTAAATCAGTACGGTGTAGTTCATGACAAATCCTCTTCGGTCGTGGGCTGGGATCGAGCGCGATGTATCGCGCTCACCGCCATGACGCGCCAGCGACGGGGATTTTGACAGCGGTCGGGATTTTTTTTGAGTTTCGCCGCCGCACGGTCCCGAACGGCCGCAGCCGAGCGTTCGCTGCTTTTAGAAGATGTAATGCAGGCCCAGCGAACCGAACCAGCGCGCTTCGAGCTGCAGGCCGTTCACGCGCTGATAAATCGGCGCCTGCACGAAGGCGTATGCCGAGAGGCGTCGCGACAGATTCCAGTTTACGCCCGGGCTCAGGTAAACAAGCGTGGCGCCGGAATTGTCGATATCGGCATTCGCGCCCTGTTCACGTTTTTCGATGCGCGTATTGACCTGCAGCTGCGGCACCCAGGTCTCGCTTGCCGTATAGCGCAATCCGAGATTGAGATTGACGCCCGTGCCGGGCTTGAAGCTGTCGTGCGAATTCAGTGCCTGCTGCACGATCGCCTGGCCGAAATAACCCCAGTCGTCGGCTAGCGCGCCGAATTGGTAGACCCCGAGCAACAGATCGGTCGTGCCGTTGCCGAGCTGCAGGCCGCGGTCGACGATCTCGCCCTGTTGCGGTCCGCTGCGGAAGGCATCGTTCGTATTGCCGGTCGGCAATTTCAATCCGAACAACAAACCGGTCGTGCGTTGCGCATCGAAACCGGAATAACGCCCGATGACGCGCACGTCGCCGATGCCCTGATCGTGCGAGGTCGAGATCTGCGCATCGCCTTCGGCTATCGTTGCATGGCTGCGGTCGTACCAGGGCAGCGTCACATTGACGCCCCAGTCCTTATTCGGGCTGTAGTCGAGGCTGAAGGCATAGTTGCGATTGATCGTCGACTGCTGCACTTCGCGTTCGTTGGGAATTTCCAGATCGCGTCGCGCAACGCTGTTCGTGCCTTCGCGCAGTTGATCCTGATCGAAGAAATCGAAGCGCGCATCGAAACGCCAGCCGCCGCTCGCGGCAAGGCCCTGGCTGCCCCAATCCGAATTCAACGTGCAACCGCAGGCGGAACAGGCGCATGCGGCGGAAGGTGCAAAAAGAATGGCGGCCGCGCTCAGCGCGGCGCCGACGACACGTCGGTACATGGACACTCCGGGATTGCGAGTTCGGCGGCAGGCGGGCCGATCGCAAGTGTATTGCGATGTGCATTGTATAAGTTCAATGCATTCATTACATCCGTTTACATCCGGTGCCACGCCGTGACTACCGGATGATGGCGCATTACACGCGCGCAAGGTAACGTTGCAGCCCTCGGCGCGCGAGCACCCAACCGCGTCCTCTCTCCACGCAAAGATCAAAGCATGAGCACACAGCCCAAACGGAAGTGGTTGGCCTATCTCATCGTTCTCGGCGCAGCCATGGCGATTGCATTGACCGGCTGGTGGCTGGCCAATCGCGCGCAGGATGCACAGAGGCAGCAGATGATGCAGGGGCGGCGCGGCGGCGGACCGGGCGGACCCGGTGGTCCCCCAGGGATGCCCGGCGGTGTTGGTCGCGGCAATGCCCCCGGCATGGGCCAGCCGATGCCGGTCGGCACCGCGACGGCCGTGTCGGGCGACATCAATATCACGCTGAACGGGCTCGGCACGGTGACGCCGCTGCGTGTGGTGACGGTGAGTCCGCAGGTGTCGGGCCAGTTGCGCAGCGTGAACTTCACCGAAGGGCAGATGGTCAAGCAGGGCGATCTGCTTGCCGAGATCGATCCACGCACCTATCAAGCTGCACTCACGCAGGCGCAGGGCGGGCTCGCGCGCGACCGCGCGCAACTCGCGAACGCGCGCGCCGACCTCGTGCGCTATCAGAAGCTCGCTTTGGAAAACACGATCGCGAAACAGCAGCTCGACTCGCAGGCCGCGCTCGTGCGCCAGTACGACGGCACGATCACGGTCGATCAAGGCCAGGTCGATACCGCGACGGTCAATCTGGGCTATACGAAAATCGTGGCGCCGGTGTCGGGGCGTGTCGGCCTGCGCCAGGTCGATCCCGGCAACAACGTCACAGCGAACAGCACTTCCATCGTCGTCGTCACACAGCTCAAGCCGATCGATGTGCTGTTCACTATCCCCGAAGACAACCTGCCGGCAGTGCTCAAACAGATGCATGCGGGCATCGCGCTCAAGGTCGATGCCTGGGATCGAGCGCTCAAGAACAAGCTCGCGAGCGGCACGCTGGCGAGCCTGGACAATCAGATCGATGCGACGACCGGCACGGTCAAGGCCAAGGCCGAGTTCGTCAACGACGATGAAAGCCTGTTCCCGAACCAGTTCGTCAATGTGCGCGTGCTGCTCGACACGCTGCACGGCGCGACTGTGATTCCAACCTCGGCCCTGCAGCGCAGTGCGACCGGTTTATTTGTATACGTTGTCAATCCGGGCGACAAGACCGTGGCGCAGCGCACCGTGCAGACCGGCCCGACCGAAGGCGAGCGCGTGGCGATCAGCTCCGGCATTCAGCCCGGCGAGATCGTCGTGACCGACGGCATCGACAAGCTGCGCGAAGGCAGTGCAGTCGAAGTTGCCGCAACCAGCGATGCCTCGGGCGCGCCGACGCATGCGGCAGCGCCGCCGAAGCCTGCGGATGCGCAAGATGGCGATGGCCAGCAGCGGCGCGGGAATCGCGGCGATGGCAGCGGCGGGCAAGGTCAACCTCGCCGACAAGGCGCCGCGGATGCGAAGCCGGGCGATGCGCCAACCACGCTGCCGAAACCCGCGGATCGCAAGCAGTGAAGCGTGACACGCTGCTGGCTAAGCCCTCTCCCCTGAGCATGCTCGGGGGAGAGGGCTGGGTGAGGGGGGCTTTTCCCGTTGGCTGCG
The DNA here is from genome assembly GCA_005877675.1 of Gammaproteobacteria bacterium. Lineage (GTDB taxonomy): Bacteria > Pseudomonadota > Gammaproteobacteria > Xanthomonadales > Rhodanobacteraceae > Rudaea. The sequence continues at coordinate 6,860 of VBNZ01000107.1, read as the reverse complement.
TCGCACAAGAGCGAAAGCGCCCCCTCACCCCAGCCCTCTCCCCCGACGATGAAACTGTCGGGGGAGAGGGAGTTAGAAAAGAGAGCCGTCTGCCATGAACCCGTCGCGTCTGTTTATCCTGCGCCCGGTCGCAACCACGCTGCTGATGGCCGCGATCCTGATGGTCGGCATGCTCGCGTACAAGGCGCTGCCGCTGTCGGCGCTGCCCGAGGTCGACTATCCGACGATCCAGATCACGACGCTGTATCCGGGTGCGAGTCCGGAGGTGATGACCTCGTCGGTCACCGCGCCGCTCGAACGGCAGTTCGGGCAGCTGCCGGGTTTGAATCAGATGTCCTCGACGAGTTCAGCCGGCGCCTCGGTGGTGACCTTGCAGTTCTCGCTCGATCTCTCGCTCGATGTGGCCGAGCAGGAAGTGCAGGCCGCAATCAACGCCGCGGGTACATTCCTGCCGAGCGATCTGCCGACGCCGCCGATCTACAGCAAGGTCAATCCCGCCGACGCGCCGATCCTCACGCTCGCGCTGATGTCGAAATCGCTGCCGCTGTACCAGATCGAGGATCTCGCCGACACGCGTCTTGCGCAGAAGATTTCGCAGATCAGCGGTGTCGGCCTCGTCACGCTCACGGGTGGGCAGCGCCCCGCGGTGCGCGTACAGGCGAATCCGACCGCGCTCGCGTCGTACGGCATGAGCCTGGAAGACCTGCGCACCGCGATTTCCAGCGCGAACGTCAACGGCCCCAAGGGCACGTTCGACGGGCCGACGCGCTCGTACACGATCGATGCGAACGATCAGCTCAAATCCGCCGCCGCATACCGCAGCATCATCATCGCCTACAAGGACGGCGCACCGATCCATCTGACCGACGTCGCCGATGTGATCGATGGCGTCGAGAACAACAAGCTCGCGGCATGGAAGGACACCACGCCTGCGATCGTCATGAATATCCAGCGCCAACCTGGAGCAAACGTCATCGAAGTCGTCGACCGCGTCAAGGCGATGCTGCCGCAGCTGACCGCGTCGATGCCGGCAGCGGTCGATGTGACGACGCTGACCGATCGCACCATAACCGTGCGCGCTTCAGTCGAAGACGTCCAATTCGAGCTGATGCTTGCGGTCGTGCTGGTGGTGCTGGTGATTTTCCTGTTCCTGCGCAATCTGCCGGCGACGATCATCCCGAGCTTCTCGGTGCCGCTGTCACTGGTCGGCACATTCGGCGTCATGTATCTCGCCGGCTTCTCGCTCAACAATCTGACGATGATGGCGCTGACGATCGCCACGGGTTTCGTCGTCGACGACGCGATCGTGATGATCGAAAACATCTCGCGCTATCTCGAACAGGGCGACTCGCCGCTCGAGGCCGCGCTCAAGGGCTCGGGCCAGATCGGTTTCACCATCGTGTCGCTGACGATTTCGCTGATCGCGGTGCTGATCCCCCTTCTGTTCATGGGCGATGTCGTGGGGCGCCTGTTCCGCGAATTCGCAGTGACGCTTGCGGTGACGATCCTGATTTCCGCCGTCGTGTCGCTGACGCTCGTACCGATGCTGTGCGCGAAAATATTGAAGCATCGCAAACCCGAGGAGGAAAGCGCGTTTGCGCGCAAATCGCACGCGTTCATCGATCGCGTGATCGAAAACTACGGGCGCTGGCTCAACTGGGTGCTCGACCGCCAGGGCGCGACGCTGATCGTCGCGATCGCCACGCTCGTGTTGACGGTAATTCTGTACATCATCGTGCCGAAGGGATTTTTCCCGGTGCAAGATACCGGCGTGATCCAGGGCATTTCCGAAGGACCGCAGTCGGTCTCCTTCGCCGAGATGGCCGTGCGCCAGCAGGCGCTCGCGCGCCTGATCCTGCAAGATCCGGCGGTGGCATCGCTGTCTTCGTTCATCGGCGTCGATGGCACCAATTCGACACTCAACAACGGCCGCTTCCTGATCAACCTCAAAACGCACGGTACGCGCGATGGCGCCGAAACGGTGATCCGTCGCCTGCAGGATGCTTCGGCGAAACTCGCCGGCATCAGCCTGTACCTGCAGCCGGTGCAGGACCTGACGATCGAGGACCGTGTCAGCCGCACGCAGTACCAGTTCACGCTCGGCTCGCCGGACGTCAACGATCTCAACACCTGGGTGCCGCGCCTGATCGAGCAGCTCAAGCGTCAGCCCGAACTCGCCGACGTCGCGAGCGATCTGCAGTCGCAGGGCCTGCAGGCCTATCTCGGCATCGACCGCGACAGCGCGGGGCGCCTGGGCATCACGCCGGCGGCGATCGACAATATCCTTTACGACGCATTCGGTCAGCGTCTGGTGTCGACGATCTTTACCGAGTCGAACCAGTATCGCGTTGTGCTCGAGGTGAAACCCGAATTCCAGAATGGACCGCAGGCGCTCAACAAGATGTACATCCCGGGTTTGTCGGGAGCGAACAACATCTCGCAGACCTCGGCAGGCTCGTTGTCGACGTCGAGTTCCGCCGCCACCTCGACCACGAGCACGGCGACGACATCGGGCACCACGATCAGCACGGCGACGGCCAGCGTCAGCACGAACGGGAGTTCCCAGCGACGACCGTGTCGTTCAATCTCGCGCCGGGCGCGTCGCTCGGCGCGGCGGTCGCGAAGATCAGACAGGTCGAGAAGGATCTCGGCATGCCCGCGAGCATCGATACGAGTTTCCAGGGCGCCGCGGCGGCGTTCCAGTCGTCGCTGACCAACACGGTGCTGTTGATCCTTGCCGCGATCGTGACGATGTATATCGTGCTCGGCGTCTTGTATGAAAGTTTTATCCACCCGATCACGATCCTGTCGACATTGCCCTCGGCCGGCATCGGCGCGCTGCTCGCGCTGATCCTCGCGCGGCAGGATCTCGGCATCGTTGCGATCATCGGCATCATCCTGTTGATCGGCATCGTCAAGAAGAACGCGATCATGATGGTCGACTTCGCGCTCGATGCCGAGCGCGAACAGGGGTTGGATCCACGCGACGCGATCTATCAGGCCTGTCTGCTGCGCTTCCGCCCGATCCTGATGACCACGCTCGCCGCGCTGTTCGGCGCGTTGCCGCTGATGATCGGCTGGGGCGTCGGTTCGGAACTGCGTCATCCGCTCGGCATCACCATCGTCGGCGGCATGATCGTCAGTCAGGTGCTCACGCTGTTCACCACGCCGGTGATCTACCTGTATTTCGATCGCCTCGCGCGGCGTATCGCGCCGAAGGGTGGCGATGACGCGCGACTCGCCGCCCTCGACGAATGTCAACCGCGGGTTTGCTTTCACGCCCTCCCCCCCGCGCTTGCGGGGGGGAGGGGGTTGGGTGAGGGGGCGCTTCGTACTTTTCCTATGAACAAGAGCAAGAATAAAAGCGCCCCCTCACCCCAACCCTCTCCCCCAACGAAAAAGCCGTTGGAGGAGAGGGAGGACAGCGGCGAACGTCAACCGCGGGTTTGCTCTCAAGCCCTCTCCCTAACGAAAAAGCCGTTGGAGGAGAGGGAGGGCAGCGGCGAATGTCAACCGCGGGCTTGCTTTCAAGCCCTCTCCCCAACGAAAGAGCCGTTGGAGGAGAGGGAGGGTAGCGACATGGCGAATGCCGACTGCTGGTTTGTTTTCAAGCCCTCTCCGAAAGAGCCGTTGGAGAGAGAGGGCGGCGACATGACGAACATCAACTGCCAATTTGCTTTTCAAGCCCTCTCCTCCGCGCTTGCGCGGGGGAGAGGGTTGGGTGAGGGGGTGCTTCGTACTTTTCCTATACACAAGAGCAAGAATAAAAGCGCCCCCTCACCCCAACTCTCTCACCCAACGATGGAACTGTTGGGGGAGAGGGAGTAGGCATCGTCATGAAATTCACCAGCCTGTCCGAACCGTTCATCCGGCGTCCGGTTGCGACGACGTTGCTGACGATCGGCATCGCATTGGTCGGCATGGTCGCGTTCACGCTGCTGCCGGTGTCGCCGTTGCCGCAGGTCGATATCCCGACGATTTCGGTGCAGGCTTCGTTGCCGGGTGCGAGTCCTGAGACGATGGCGACAGCGGTGGCGACGCCGCTCGAACGCCAGCTCGGCCGCATCGCCGGTGTGACCGAAATGACCTCGTCGAGTGCGGCGGGGTCGACCAATGTCGTGCTGCAATTCGACCTGTCGCGCGACATCGACGGCGCCGCGCGCGACGTGCAGGCCGCGCTCAACGCCGCGCGCGCGCAGCTACCGAGCGGCATGCCGGGCAATCCGACCTATCGCAAGTTCAATCCGTCGGATCAACCGATCATGGTGCTCGCGCTGAGTTCGAAGACGCGCGACATCGGCCAGATCTACGACGTCGCTTCGACCATCGTCGCGCAGAAGATTTCGCAGGTGAAGGGCGTCGGCCAGGCGCAGGCGAGCGGCGGATCGCTGCCCGCGGTACGCGTCGAACTCAATCTGCCGGCGCTGAACAAATACGGTGTATCGATGGATACCGTGCGCACCGCACTGTCCAACGCGAACGCGAACCGGCCCAAGGGTTTTGTCGAACTCGACGATAAGCACTGGCAGATATATACCGACGATCAGGCGCGCCGCGCTGCACGATGTCGAGCGCACGCTGGTCATCGCGGTGATTCTGGTGATCGGCGTGGTCTTCGTATTCCTGCGCAGCGCGCGTGCGACGCTGATTCCGGCGGTTGCGGTGCCGGTGTCGCTGATCGGCACGTTCGCCGCGATGTATTTGTGCGGCTACAGCCTCGACAATCTTTCGCTGATGGCGCTGACGATCGCAACCGGTTTCGTCGTCGACGATGCGGTGGTCGTGCTCGAAAACATCGCGCGCCATATGGAGTCCGGCATAACTCGCGCAGAAGCAGTGTCACGGGGCGCGCGCGAAGTCGGTTTCACCGTCGTGTCGATGAGCATCTCGCTGACAGCGGTGTTCATCCCGATCCTCCTGATGGGTGATTTCATCGGCCGTTTTTTCCGCGAGTTCTCGGCGACACTGGCGGTCGCGATCGGCATCTCG
>VBNZ01000107.1:0-1703 GCA_005877675.1 Gammaproteobacteria bacterium | reverse complement strand
GCTCAATGTGTACCTCTACATCATCGTGCCGAAGGGTTTCTTCCCGCAGGAAGACACCGGACGCATCCGCGGTGGTATGCAGGCCGACCAGAGTTCGTCGTTCCAGGCTACTTCGAAGAAGATGATGGACTTCATGGGCATCGTGCGCGCCGATCCGGCCGTGGCGAACGTGGCGGGATTTACCGGCGGCGGCCAGCGCAACGGTGGCTTCATGTTCATGCAGTTGAAACCGTTGGCCGAGCGCGGCATCACCACCAACGAAGTGATCGACCGCCTGCGGCCCAAGCTCAATACGGTTGCGGGCGCGAGTCTGTTTCTCTCGCCCGCGCAGGATATTCCGGGCGGCGGACGCCAGAGCAACGCAACCTTTCAGTACACGCTGCAGAGCGACAGTCTCGACGATCTGCGCACGTGGACGCCGAAGATCGCCGACGCGCTGCAGAACGCGCCCGAACTTGCCGACGTCAACAGCGATCAGCAGGACAAGGGACTCGAAACGCTGCTCGTGTTCGACAGGTCGACAATGTCGCGCCTCGGCATCACGATGCAGGCGGTCGACAGCGCGCTCAACAACGCGTTCGGCCAGCGCCAGGTCTCGACGATCTACAACCCGCTCAACCAGTATCATGTGGTGATGGAGGTCGCGCCGCAGTTCGTGCAGAACCCCGATACGCTGCGCGATGTGTATGTCGCGGCGAAGGGCGGCAAGCTCGTGCCGCTGTCGACGTTCGCGAGTTACGGTCCGGGTTCGGCGCCGCTTGCGGTCAATCACCAGGGCCAGTTCGTTGCGAGCACGATATCGTTCAATCTCGCGCCGGGTTTCAGCCTCGGCCAGGCGTCCGACGCGATCCTGCGCGCGATGGCGCGCATCGGCGCGCCGGCGACGATACACGGCATGTTCGCGGGGCAGGCGAGCACATTCCAGAAATCGCAATCGAGTCAGCCCTGGCTGATCCTCGCCGCGCTGATCGCGATCTACATCGTGCTCGGCATCCTGTACGAGAGCTACGTGCATCCGTTGACGATCCTGTCGACGCTGCCCTCGGCCGGCGTCGGCGCGCTGCTCGCGCTGCTTGTCTGCGGCATGGAGTTCACCCTGATCGCGCTGATCGGCGTGATCCTATTGATCGGCATCGTCAAGAAGAACGCGATCATGATGATCGACTTTGCGCTCGCTGCCGAACGCAATGAGGGGCTCGATTCGCGCGAAGCGATCTTCCGCGCCTGCTCGTTGCGGTTCCGTCCGATCATGATGACCACGCTCGCCGCGATGCTCGGCGCGCTGCCGCTCGCGCTCGGCTTCGGCGAAGGCAGCCAGATGCGCCGGCCGCTCGGCGTGGCGATCTTCGGCGGGCTCGCCGTGAGTCAGCTGCTTACGTTGTACACGACGCCGGTGGTGTATCTGTATCTCGACCGCTTCCGCCTCTGGTGCAAGTCTCTATGGCAACGCATCTATCGCGCGCCGAGCGGTTCGACGCCGACGCCGGCGGTTTGATTGTTTCGTAGAAGAGGTTGAGATGCTCTTGCGCTGAAAGCGGTGCGATTGGTCTGCGGGTGCTTTGGAGTTGCCGCTCTCCTCACCGCCTGCCGGATCGGCACCGGTTGCGATATACCACCGTGCTGCTTTGACCGGCGAGTTCGGGCGATGCCATACTCCGTGAGACTTGGGTTCTGGGGGGAGTCGAGCGGAACGCAATCCGCTG
>VBNZ01000294.1 GCA_005877675.1 Gammaproteobacteria bacterium | reverse complement strand
CCATGTTTGCGGACAGTCGACCGTCAATCCAGTGCGCCATGTCGGACACGCGCTGGAGGAGGTGCTGGAATCGTTTTGGCATCTCGATGGGCGCATCTGGCGCACGTTGCGTGATTTGATTTCGCCGGGCCGCGTCGCGGTCAATTATCTGGCTGGCCATCGCGCGCGCTATGTCGCGCCATTGCGGCTGTTCCTCGTGCTGACCGTCGTGACCTTCTTCGTCGCCAAGTTCACTGTGCATTTTGGTACGGTGCATGTCGAAGAGGCTGGCACCCTGAGCACTGCCAAGGCGGCGTTCGAGCGTGCGAAGAGCGTAGCCTCCCTGCAGCGCGTGCGCGATGAGCGCATCGGCAACATCTACATTTTTCCCGGCGCCGAACGTGATGCGCTGATCGGCAAGATCAACGCGAGCGCGCAGAAACGTGCTGAGGAATTGCAACCCGGAGCGCAGCTTCGACCGCCTCCTGCCAGTGCTGTTACGCCGGGTGCCGTTGAGCAGAATGAAGGAGATATGCCTACGATGGCGCCGGATTTCGCGAAAGACTGGGCGAACCGCCAGACGGCGCACGTTCGCGAAAACTTGATGCGCGTGCAGAAAGATCCCGAATTGTTGTCGCACGCATTCCTGAGTGCCGTGCCGACGGTGCTGTTCGTATTGATGCCGATATTCGCGTTCCTGCTCCAGGTCGCGTACATGCGCCAGAAGCGCCTATATCTCGAACATCTTGTCGTTGCGCTCTATAGCCACGCCTGGCTGCTGCTGGTGTTGCTTGCGATGTGCCTCTTGACCGCGTTGGGTGCGCAGAATAGCTGGCTGGAAACACCGACTGGCTGGCTCAATGCGGCGCTATGGCTATGGGTGCCAATCTATCTGTGGCTGATGCAGAAACGTGTGTATCGGCAGAATGGTTTCATCACAACGCTCAAATTCCTGCAGATGGGCGTGGTGTATGGGCTGCTTGTCGGCTGCGGGCTGCTGCTCGCATTCGCGATCGGGGTGATCAAGATGTAATGTGCCGACGCGACGCCGGCCTTAACTGGCGCGCGGCGTGCCGAATCTGCCTCAAGCGTACTTGCGGATAAATTCGCGCACCTGCGGATAGACGCCCTCGCGCCAGCGTCGGCCGCTGAAGATGCCGTAGTGGCCGGCACCCTGCACCGTCAAATGCCGTTTGTTGACGCTTTTTATGCCTTTGCATAAGTCCTGCGCGGCCTCGGTTTGGCCGGCGCCGGAGATATCGTCAAGCTCGCCTTCGATCGTGAACAACGCAGTGCGCTTGATATCCTGCGGCTTGACTAGCTTCCAGGTACCTAGCGGCAGCGAGTGATCCTGGAACACGGTCTTGACGGTGTCCAGGTAATACTCGGCGGGCATGTCGAGCACGGCGTTGTACTCGTTGTAGAATTCGCGGTGCGCGTCGGCGTCTTCGAGATCGCCGCGCAGCAAGTCTTCGTAGAAATCGTAGTGCGACTGCATGTGCCGGCTCGGATTCATCGCGACAAAGCCGGCATGTTGCAGGAAGCCCGGATAGACGCGACGCCCGGTGCCTGGGTAGCCCCGCGGTACGTCGTGGATCACATTCGTTTCGAACCAGGACATCGGCTGCGTCGTGGCCAGATCGTTGACCTTGGTCGGCGATTTGCGCGCGTCGATTGGCCCGCCCATCATCGTCATCGTACGCGGCGTCGTTTCGCCCGCACTCGCCATCAGGGAAATCGCCGCGAGCACCGGCACCGTCGGCTGGCACACCGAGATCACGTGCAGACGCTCTGCGCCGATGTGACGAATGAATTCCTGGATATAGGCGATGTAGTCGTCGAGATGGAACGGCCCCTTGTCGGCCGGCACCATACGAGCGTCGATCCAGTCGGTGATGTAGACCTTGTGATCCTGCAGCAGCGTGCGCACGGTATCGCGCAGCAGCGTCGCATGATGGCCGGATAGCGGCGCGACAACGAGCACGGAGGGATCCTGTTTCAATTCCTCAAGCGTCGCGATCTCATCGCTGAAGCGCTTGAACCGCAGCAGGTTGCACAATGGCTTGGCCAGCGCGACCTGCTCGACGATCGGCACTTCGTTGCCGTGCGCATGCACCGCGTGGATATTGAATTCGGGCTTCTCGTAGTCCTTGCCGAGCCGGTACAACAGTTCGTAATTCGCCGCGACGCGATGCGCGCCGGGCAATTTCGACAGCCAGCTGTCGGGCGAGGAGAACATACGCGCGCCGCTCTCGGAAAAAGTCACGAGCGGATTGAGCAGAGTGCGGTTGAGTTCGTGCCACTGATACAGCATGGTTAGTCCGGGTTCGGCGGCGGGAGTTTTCCCGCAGTGCAGCAATTGTCGCGCATTTATAGCGGTAACGCGACTATGCCAACCGTGACGCTTTTCATAGTCGCGGCGCGGGGATAGACTCCGGTCAAGCGGCACGCCGACGCGATCTGGCCCGGATCACATGATCCAGGGCGGGATTGTGAGCGAATCCGGGCACACATACCGGGCTTGCGATATCGAGAAAGTGCAGGATGCATTTGCTCGATCAACTCGTCGGACGGCCGCAACCGCGGAGGGGAGTGGGTGAAGCCAACCGATATTCGCGTTCCCGATTACTTCCATAAAGTCGTCGATTGCCAATGGGCTTGCCCTGCCCATACTCCCGTCCCCGAATACATCCGCCTGATAGCAGCGGGACGCTATAGCGACGCCTATCTCGTCAACTGGAAATCGAACGTCTTCCCCGGAATTCTCGGGCGCACCTGCGATCGCCCGTGCGAACCCGCATGCCGGCGCGGGCGTGTGGAGGAAAACAACGGTGGCGATGCGACGAAGAGTAAGGCCGAGCCCGTCGCGATCTGCCGCCTGAAGCGCGTCTGCGCCGACCATAAAGACGTCGACGAAATCAAAGCAGGCATGCCCAGGCCGGTGGCGAAGAAAAATGGCAAGCGCATTGCCTGCGTCGGCGCGGGGCCGGCATCACTGACCGTCGCGCGCGATCTTGTGCCGCTCGGCTATCACGTGACCGTGTTCGAGGCCGAGAAAAAGGGCGGCGGATTTATGCGCACGCAGGTGCCGCGCTTCCGTCTGCCCGAGGAAGTGATCGACGAGGAAGTCGGCTACATACTCGATCTCGGTGTCGACTTCCGCGGCAATTCGCGTATCGATTCGATGCAGAAGTTGCTCACCGAAGGCTACGATGCCATCTTCGTCGGCTCGGGCGCGCCGCGCGGGCGCGATCTCGATCTGCCCGGCCGGAGGGAAGCGGCAAAGCATATCCATATCGGCCTGGACTGGCTCGCCTCGGTGTACTTCGAGCACATCAAGGCCATCGGCAAGCGCGTGATCGTGCTCGGTGGCGGCAACACCGCGATGGACTGCTGTCGATCCTCGCGTCGGCTCGGCGGCGAAGATGTGAAAGTGATCGTACGCTCGGGCTTCGAGGAGATGAAGGCTTCGCCGTGGGAAAAAGAAGACGCGATGCATGAAGGCATTCCGATCCTCAACTATCTCGTGCCG
>VBNZ01000031.1:17054-17682 GCA_005877675.1 Gammaproteobacteria bacterium | reverse complement strand
CCTCAGGGCGAACGGGAACGAGATCGTTTGCGTCGTAGGCCTCGAGCTGCTTCGGCAATTTCGCGTCGCCAATTTCGTGCAGCGCCTGCCACAGCGCCTGCGCGCGATCCGCGGCTTCGGCCTGCTTCTCGATGCGAGAATTGATCGTGCGGCCCTGCTCGGCGATCTCCGCGAGATAGCGCACGCGCGCGCCGGGAATCAGCACGGTCGCGCGCGGTTCCTTCAGGGTGGTATCGACTTGCGGATCGAAATCGCAGCGCACAGCAACACCATCCCCACCCAACCCTCCCCTTGAAGGGGAGGGCCTTGAAGCTGTCCCGAGTCCCGAGTCCCGAGTCCCGAGTCCCGGCAATTTTTCGCGCAGCAGCCGGCACAGATTCGCAAACATCCAGGTCACACCCGGATCGTTGAACTGGCTCGCGATGGTCGGATACACCGGTACCTGCTCGTCCGGCAATTTGAACGCAACGCGATTACGCCGCCACTGCTTGCGCACGTCGCGCAGCGCGTCCTCGGCGCCGCGGCGGTCGTATTTGTTGAGCACCACGACCTCGGCGAAATCGAGCATGTCGATTTTTTCGAGCTGGCTCGCCGCGCCGTAGTCGCTGGTCATCACGTACATCGGGAA
>VBNZ01000031.1:6699-16952 GCA_005877675.1 Gammaproteobacteria bacterium | reverse complement strand
GTCGCCATCGAGCGCATGAACACGCGCTTGGAACGCAGCGAGTTCATGCGGATGCGATCGCCGAGCAGCGCGCCGCCCGAGCGCCGCCGCGTCGGATCGACCGCGAGCACGGCGATGTGCATCTCGGGGAACGCGTGCAGGAAGCGCAGCACGAGTTCATCGACGACGGAAGACTTGCCCGCGCCGCCGGTGCCGGTGATGCCTAGGACGGGGCAAAGATGGGACTCGGGACTCGGGACTCGGGACTCGGAAATGCGCGTAACGCGAGGCTCTTGGTCATGGCCACGCGACTCGAAAGCGCCAAGTTGCCACTGCTTGCGGAGTCGCACCAATTCCGCTTCGGAAAATTCGCCGTCTTCAATTGCAGACAGCATCTTGCCGATGGCGATCTCGTCATCAAGGTGAGGATGCTCGCTTTTCCCGAGTCCCGAGTCCCGAGTCCCGAGTCCCGCAGCGCGCGCGCCACGCGCGCGAGCCACCACGTCCTCGATCATCTGCACGAGGCCCATGTGCATGCCGTCGTTCGGGTGGTAGATGCGCTCGACGCCGTAGGCCTGCAGCTCGGCGATTTCCTCTGGCGTGATCGTGCCGCCGCCGCCGCCGAACACGCGGATGTGGCCCGCACCGCGCTCGCGCAGCATGTCGACCATGTACTTTACGACGACAACGCGATGGCGTCGGCGTCTTCCTGCAGCGCCGCGCGCACGACATCTTCGACCGCGCGGTTGTGGCCGAGATGGATCACCTCGGCGCCCTGCGCCTGGATCAGCCGGCGCATGATATTGATCGCGGCATCGTGGCCGTCGAACAGGCTCGCCGCGGTGACGAAACGCAGCGGCGTCGCCTCCGTCGACGGTTCGCGCGCGGGGGAGACGTTCTTGGCGGTCGTGCTCATGACGGAGTCTTCAGATCAGCGATCCTTCTATTCTACCCGTTCGCGCCGGCGTGCCGTTCGCACTGGCATGCCGTTCGCACTGGCGTGTCGTTCGCGCTGGCGCGAAATCCCCGCATAGCTGGCGCGCAATCTACGGCATAGAAATCCGTTCGCCCTGAGGTATCGAAGGGTGGACGGCTTGCGGCGTACCGTTCGTGGCTCGATACCTCACCACGAACGATAGAGCGAAACTTGACTCGGTCGCGGCCACCGCGCGATTCGATCTGTCGGCCGCAGTTACGCGACTCGGTCAGTTCTGCATGGTTACGCGGATCGAGGTCAGTTCGGCGCAGTTACGCGTATCGAATTGTCGAAGGTCACTTTCTGCACGTTGTGCGTCTTGTGGCCCAATGCGACGCCGTCGCTTTCGCTGCCGAGTATCGTGCCCGTCGGGCTCAGATAGGTCGTGATGCGCGAGTTTGCGTGGATGCCCATCACCGCAATATCCACATCGTAGGTCCAGGAATGCGCGGGCTGGCCCTGAAACAGGGTCATGCCGTTGTCGGTGAGGTTCTTCGCCGAGCGCAGCGCGTCTTCACCAAGCGGGCGATAGTTCTTGATCATGCCGCTCATGTCGATCGGCGGCTTGTTCCAGTTGCCGCCGGTGCGCATCCAGGTGCCTTCGGGCAGCATGATGATTTCCACGCGCGTCGAAGTCAGGTGGATGCGATCGAGCGTTTCAAATTCGGTCTTGCTCGCCGTCACGGCGCCCTTCTCATCGGTGGACGTCGTCTCGGAGCGGAAATGCGCGGTAGTCATCTTTTGATACGCCGCGATCACCGGATCGAGCGTCACGGCGGCCGAGGCCGACAACGAACACAGCGATGCAAGCAGTGCGCAGCCAATGCGATGCGATGAGCGCTTGAGCATTTTTTCGACTCCATTGATCCGACCAGGTGACGCATCTTGCCGGATCAGACGGATACTTCCAAGGCTGCGCTGTGCGCTCGCGATTCCATCATGGACGCAGCGGCGGCAGGCGGCGCCGCACCGGCTGGGATTTGACGATGGCCGTGCTCGTCTCCGCTTTGTCGGCGATGCGATCGAGAATCTGATCGAGTTGTTCGATCGAGCGCAGATGCAGACGGCCGACGAAGCAATCGTCCCCGGTCACCTTGTCGCATTCCGAAAATTCGCGGATCTCGCCGACGAGTTTTTGTACCGCCGCGAGTTTGCCCGGCATCGGCCGGATGCGCACGATCGCCTGCAGCTCGTAGCCGAGTGCGCGCGGATCGACGTCGACCGTGAACGCGCGAATCACGCCGCGCTCTTCGAGCCGGCGCAGGCGCTCGGAGGTGCTCGGCGAGGACAGCTTGACCTGGCTTGCGAGCTCCTTGAGCGAGATGCGCGCGTCGTCGACGAGGATTTCGAGGATGCGGCGGTCGAGTTCGTCCAGCTCAGATGATTTTAGGTCAAATGACATTTTATCTACCGTAAAATTAGGAATTACCCTTGAATATCCTAACATAATCCATATAGAAATCGCATCTCGCCTACTAAAATCTTCTCCATTGAATTGGCTGGAGACGAATCATGAACGACACGATGCGCGGCGCGCTGCAAATGACAACCGCAATGGCGATCTCGGGCACGATCGGCTGGTTCGTCGTGGTCAGCGGCGCGCCGGTGGTCGACATCGTCTTCTGGCGCTGCCTGCTCGGCGCGGTGACGCTGGCGCTGGTCTGCGCGGCGAAGAAGTTCCTGCGACGCGATGCCATAACCTGGCGCCAGGCGGCGCTCGCGGTCCTCGGCGGCGTCGCCATCGTCGGCAACTGGCTGCTGCTGTTTGCCGCCTATCCGCGCGCGTCGATTTCGATCGCGACCGCGGTCTACAACACGCAGCCGTTCATGCTCGTCGGCCTCGGCGCGGTGCTGTTTCGCGAACGCCTCACCGCGACGAAGCTCGGCTGGCTCAGCGTTGCCTTCGCCGGCATGTTGCTGATCGTGCGCGCGACGCCCGACCTGTCCGACGGCGCGGACTATGTCGGCGGCATCGCGCTCGCACTCGGCGCGGCATTCCTCTACGCGATCGCAGCGATTGTCGCCAAGCGACTGCAGGGCGTGCGTCCGCACCTGATCGCGCTGATTCAGGTAACGGTCGGCAGCGTGCTGCTTGCCCCGCTCGTGCATTGGAACGCACTGCCGGCGAGCGCGGCGACCTGGACCTTGCTCGGCACGCTCGGCATCGTGCACACCGGTTTCATGTACATCCTGCTGTACAGCGCGATCCAGAAACTGCCGACGAGCCTGACCGGCGCGCTGTCATTCATCTATCCGATCGTGGCGATCGCGGTCGACGCGCTGGCATTCGGACATCGATTGCATGCCTGGCAGTTCGTCGGCGCCAGCGCGATCCTCATCGCTGCCGCCGGCATGACCTTCGGCTGGTCGTGGCGCACGCTGCGATTCGCCGCACGACGCGCCGAATCGCCGCATGCGCCCTGCGAACAGGCCTGATAGCGTGCCTTGCCTCGTCAGGATTTCGGGCTGCGCAGGATTTCGCGCAGCTCGATTGTCACTTCGCGCGGCTTGCCTTCGCGCGTGAGCGTGAGCGTGACGCGCGTGCCGGGCGCCTGACGCAGTTTGCGTTTCAGGTCCCAGCCGCTGAGATGCTGCGCCGCCACGCCGTCGACCGCGGTGATCTCGTCGTCCTTGGCGATGCCGGCCTGCGCGGCGGGCGTATCTGGGCCGACTAGCACCACGCTGAATGCATCGGCTTTGTTCTTGTACGCGCGCAGGCCCGAACGATCGAACGGCGGCGGCGCGAAGCTCGATTCGGGTTCGAGCCACACCTTGCCGTGCGCATAATCGAACTCGATGGTGAAATGCGCGAGGATATCGGTGCCGAGATTGCCTGCTTCAGTGCGCGAGGAGAAACTGCCTTTCGCATCTTCGGCATAGCGCGCGACTACATCGTCGAACGCATGGCTGCCGACGCCGAAACGCGCGCCGCGGCTCGCCCAATTGCGCGACGCACCGCCGGCGCCGTCGGACACGGTTTCGAGCCCGGCCTTCATCTTCTGCGCGAGCCCGTGCTGCTCGGCCCACACGTGCTGCACGAGCATGGTGCCGCCATTGCCGGTATCGATGGCGAAGTCGCCGCGCACGCCGTCGAACGTCGCTTCGATCAGCGGCATATCGTCGCCGAACGTCATTGGTACCGCAGTGCCGCGACCGGTGTAGCGATAGTTTTGCGTCGGCTTCAGCGTGAGCGTCTTCGATTTGTAGTCGAGACGCACGGCGAAACGCTCGAAGATTTCCAGACCCAAGATGCCGCCAAGCAGTGGGCGATCGCCGCGTTCGACCGTGTTGTACTGCAGCGGGATCACATAGAAGTGCTGATCGCTCAGCACCGCATCACCGATTTCAACGCGCGCGATGCGCGTATCCTGCTCGGCAATCGTGCCCTCGCCCGCACCGCCCGAAGCGCCGGCGCCGGCGGACTTCAAGCCAAGCGCCTTGACCACATCGGGCGTGACGATGTCGTGACCGCCGGTGTCGAGGATGAAGGCATAGGTCTTGCCGTTGAGTTTTGCTTCGACCGTGACGTAGCCATCGACTTCGAGTGGCACCGTCACACCTTTCGGCGGAATGCTTACGTCGCCACGCGGCGCGGGTCGCGCGAAGTCTGCGGCCTTCGCCGTGTCGGCGCGGTACTCCTTGATTGCGATGCGGTCTTCCTCGCCCGCTTCGCCGTGGTCGGTCGTGATCGCAAACGGCAGCTTCACGCCGGCCACATCGCGGTAGTCGTCATAGCGCGTGGTCTGAATCGAAATCGGCATCACGCGCACATTGCGCGCGAGCAAGCCGGTCTGCGCATCGAACCACAGCTCGACCGGCTGACCATTGCGCGGTGTCGCGGTGACGACGTTGTAAGTGTGGCCAGCGTCGGTTCTGTTGCTCGCCGCGGACAACATGGCGCCGTCCGCCCCCGCGCGCAGCCAGCCGCGGCGAGCAAGCCAGGCATCGGTTGCGGTGGCGCTGCGCGCAAACGTCGAATCGAGCGCGTGCACGGCTTCGGAACGATCCATGCGCCAATGCTCGCGGTCGTCGAAACCTTCGGCGATCTTGAACACGCCGAAGTCCGCGTGCTGCGCATTGCGCCCGCCGTGCAGATCGTCGATGCCCTGCCATTGCGCGGTCAGGCCCGCTGCATGTTCCTCGCCCTTCGCATGCAGCGCGGCGACCGTGTTCCATGCATCGCCGCCACTCGCAGCGCGTGCGTGCTGCAATATTTGGCTCGCGTCATCGGTGTCGGCATGAGCGATATTCGTCAGCGCAAGCGCGGCGCACAGGGCATACAACTTCATTCGAACTCCTCGGGTAATGTCAGCGCTTTCGATGCGCCGGCGCGATTTTGCGTTTATACGCGAGGTTGAAGTAGTACCGATCTTCACGCAAAGCCGTAGACCAGATTGTGCGACCCGATGACGCGTTCGCCGACGCTCTCGCCCTGCACGAAGTGCAGCGCCTGCGCGATCACGTCCGCATCGTCGACGACGCGATTGTGGCCGAGGCCGGTGGTAGTCAACAGACGCGCGCCGGGCCAGTGGCGTGCGTAGTACTCGCCTTCGCCCCACGGCACTTCGCGATCTTCCAGATCGTGGATCACGAGTGCCGGCTGCGCGAACATCGGCAGGCGGCGATGCAGCACGAGCTCGCGTGCGTCGACACCGGTGCGGTGCTTGTACCAGGCGAAGAAATGTTCGCGCAAATGTTCGCCGAGGCGCGCGAAGCGAAAGAACCGGCGCGCCGCTGCGCTGATGTCCGACGCAGGCGCGATCAGGATCACGCGTTCAGTTCGCCAGCTCTCGTCTTGTGCGAGTGCAAGCGCAGGACCACCGAACGAATGTGCAACGACGAGCGCGGCATCGCCGAAGTGCTGGCCGACCGCGCGCAGCGTGTCGGCAAAGTCAGACAGCGTACTAAGTTCGCCGCTGCTGTTGCCGTGACCAGCCTGATCGAACGTGACGACCGCGTAGCCGAGTTCACGCAATTTGGGCACCCACGACGCGAAACGCAGGCCAAAGCTCGACCAGCCGTGCGCGAGCAGCGCATACGGTTGCGTTGCCGGATCGCCCCAGACATAGGTCGCAATGCTGCGTCCGCCGATATGCAGCACCATGCGGCGCATCTGCACATCGGCCGCCACATTGCGTGCGCGGCTACGACTGCTCGCAAATGGCGTGGCGAATAGACGCGCCGCGCGATAGGCGGTTTGCCGCGGGGTGATCCAGCCGCCGATCGCAAAGCGCGCGCGCATCAGCGTCAGGTGAATAATATTACGAACGATCGTGCTATTTTTTGAATTGGCTATCGTGGTCATGGCACACCTCGATGGGTCGGACTACTTGCGGGAGGAACTACGAGAAGATGCGGCGGTGGAATCTGCCGCCGTGGTATTCGCCTGCACGAGGCGCTCGAACGCACGCTCGGCGTATTTGCGCGCCTGCCTGGCATCGAACAGGCGGGTGTAGTGATGCAATGCGAACGCGACACCGGAAATTTCGAATGCGAGCTGCTGCGCATCGGTATCGGCGCGCAACTCGCCCGCTTCGATCGCAAGCTTCACCGCACGCGCGGTATCGTTGCGCCAGCGATCGATCAGGGCGACCGTGCGATCGCGCAGCGCACCGGGGCGCGAATCGTATTCGCTCACCGCGCCCATGATCAGGCAGCCGTCGCGATTGTCGCGCACCCAGTCGAACCAGCCTATGACGATCGCACGCAGGCGCGGCAGGCCACGCGGCTTGCGCAGCGCCGGAATCAGCACACGTTCGCCGAATTTGAGCCCGCCGGAATCGAGCACGGCAAGCTGCAGCTCTTCGCGCGAACCGAAGTGCGCGAACACACCACTCTTCGACATGCCGACACTTTGCGCCAGATCGCCGATCGAAATGCCTTCGAGACCTTTCTTGCTCGCGATGGCATACGCGTGCTCGAGGATCAGCTCGCGCGTTGCGGCGCCTTTGTCGGTAACGGGCATCAGTACCATGCTCATAAAATAGCACGATCGTTCGTTCTAGTCAACATGCTCCCGGAAAGCGCGACGGCGTAGCAAAAGCCGCTCATGTGCCCGTGCTAATCTTCGCCGCAAGACGAAACCCGACGATGTTTCAATGGATTGGCGACGAATTCTCAACGCGCTTCCACCCGACAAGCGCAGTGCGATCAACTTGCCCGCCGCGCTGCAGCGTTTCCGCAGCGAAGGCGGCGGCGCGACCGATCAGACGGGTTTCGAGGCGTGGCTTGCCGAACGGTACCCGGCGTTCTTCGATGCACAGCGCACGCTCGCCGCCGCACCGCCCGGCACCGATCCGGCCCGTTCCAATGAGGTCGAAATCAGCACGGTGTGGCCGGCGCGCTTCGCCGCTTCACCAAGCGCGTCGACTGGCGATGCGCGCACGTTGTTCGACGATGCGCGCACACGGATCAGCGAACGTCTGCGCGCTCACCTGCCCACTCCGAGCGCACCACCGGACAAGCCCGACTTTCCCTACGTATTGCTCGGCATCGCCGGCAAAGGCGGCATGGGCACGGTGCATATCGCCAAGGACGCCGAGCTCCTGCGCCGCGTCGCGCTGAAAGAGCTCAGCGCCGAAGCCGATGTCGCCGCGAGTGCGCGCACGCGCTTTCTGCGCGAGGCGCAGATCACCGCGCAGCTCGATCACCCGAACATCGTGCCGGTATACGCGCTCGAACTCGCGCCCGGCGGCACACCCGCGTACACGATGAAACTCGTCGAGGGCAAGAATTTCCAGACCTGGCTCAGCGAGATGCGCGACCTCTACAGCAGCGGCGGCCAGCCCGACGAGGCGCATTCGCTGGTCGTGCGCATCGAGCATTTCCTCAAGGTCTGCGACGCAATCAGCTACGCACACGACAAGGGCGTGATCCATCGCGATCTCAAGCCGGCCAATCTGATGCTCGGCCGGCACAACGAAGTGTATGTAATGGATTGGGGTCTGTGCCGCGCATCGCAGCAGGCGGACGAGGATGCAGATCGCTCGTTCGTGATCTCGAGCGCGGATGTCTCCGGCGGCGCGTCGGATACGCAAGCCGGCGATGTCGTCGGCACGCCGAAATATATGTCGCCCGAGCAGGCGCAAGGCAAGAATCTGCAGCTCGATGCGCGCAGCGATCAATGCGCGCTCGGGCTGATCCTGTACGAACTCGTCACGCTCAATCCGCCCTATGACGGACGCACTGCATACGAGGTGCTGGTCAACGCCGCGGCGGCGAAGCGGCGTCCCGTCGTGCATGCCTTTCAGCGCCGCCCGGCGATCCCGCGCGAGCTCGTCGCGGTGATCGAACGCGCGACCGCGGCGCAACCGGACGATCGCTACGCCAGCGTCGCCGCATTCGCCGCCGACTTGCGCAACTATCTGCGCGGCAACGCCGTGCTGGCGCGCCCCGATACGCAATGGCAACGCGCGCAGCGCGCAGTCGCGCGGCATCGGCAAAGCGTGCTGAGCGGCATCCTCGGATTGATTGCGCTCGGCGGCGTCGCCATCGGTGCGCTGCTCTGGCAGCAGCAGCGCGCGCTTGAAGCGCAGAAGTTGCACGAGGAAAGCCTGTTGCGCCTGCGCGATGCGGTCGCCGCAGTCAGCGACAACGTGCAAACGCGCATGATCGAAATCGAAGGTGCGATGCAGAATCTCGCCGACTCGGTGGCGCAGATCGATTCGCTCGGCCGGCCGTCCGACACGCGCTTCTACTGGCAGCGCGAGTTTCTCGATGCACAAGGCGCACCGCCCGATCTCGCCGCGAACGCGCGCCTGGGCGGCCGCATCAGCCTGAACTGGCCGGTGTGGACGCTGCCGGTCGGCATGAACGAAAACGACGCCTTGCCGACGATCCGCAAGCTCACCGCATTGCAGGGATTCCGGCGTGATATCTATCACCGCATCGCCGTGGCGATCCGCAACGGCACGAGCGACATCTACGCCGCCGATGTTGACGACCGCGGCGACGACGCCCAAGACAATCCGCTGAGCGCGATCGAGATCGGCCTTGCCGATGGCATCGCCTCGCGCTATCCCGGCTGGGACGGTTTGCCGGCGGATTACGATCCGCGCCTGCAGCCGTGGTACGGCATCGTGCAGAACGGGCGAGCGCCGATCTGGGGCGATGCGTATCACAGCGAGCTGACGCGCCAGGCGGAATTGCCGCTCAGCGTGCCGCTGTACGACGTCGACAATCATTTCCGCGGCGTGGTCGCAGCCTTGCTCGATCCCGATCTGATGGTGCACTCCTTGCTCGACGTACCGCGACTCAAGGATGCGATCGATGTGCTGCTGGTCGACGCCAAGGGCCGTGTGCTCGCATCGCTGCACCATGTGCTCGGCGCGGATGAAGCCGAAAGTTCGCATCGCCCGCGGCTGCCGCTGCCCGAACTCGATCAGCTGCAGCAGCGCCGCGGCACTGGCGTGATCGAGACCGAGTTCCGCGGCCAGCGCGTCGTGCTCGCATTCGATACGGTTGCACCGATGGGCTGGCGCGTCGTGTCGATCACGGACGCAGCGTCATTGGCGCAGGCGTCCACGCCGACGCCGGCGCGTTGAGGATCATTTCGCACTAGACGTACGCCGCCCGCGTGTTCCGGGCGGGCACACGTTTTGCGTGCGCAATCGGCGATAATGCCTGTCTTACCCTAGAAAGCGGGCAGACCATGCGTCCCTTCCCTCTCAGCGAAGAACTCGACCTGCTGCGCGAAACCGTGGCGGCGTTTGCAGACAAGGAAATCGCGCCGCGCGCAAACGCGATCGATCACGACAACGTGTTTCCGCCCGACCTGTGGCTGAAGCTCGGCGATATGGGTCTGCTCGGGCCCACCTCGTCGCGATGGAAGAGATATCGCGCGCCTCCGGCTCGATCGGCCTTTCATACGGCGCGCATTCCAACCTCTGCGTCAACAATATCTTTCACAACGCCAACGAAGCGCAGAAGAAAAAATATCTGCCCAAGCTGTGCACCGGCGAATTCGTCGGCGCGCTCGCGATGAGCGAACCCGGCGCGGGCTCCGACGTGGTCGGCTCGATGAGTTGTCGCGCCGAGCAGCACGGCGATGTGTGGATCGCGAACGGCTCGAAGATGTGGATCACCAACGGGCCCGACGCCGATGTGCTGCTCGTGTACATGCGCACCGCGCACCGCCCGGCCGGGTCGCGCTGCATGACCGCATTCATCGTCGAGAAGGGCATGCAAGGTTTCTCGACCGCACAGAAGCTCGACAAGCTCGGCATGCGCGGCTCCAACACCTGCGAACTCGTGTTCGAAAACTGCGAGATTCCCGACGCCAACCGCGTCGGCGAGGTCA
>VBNZ01000031.1:0-6656 GCA_005877675.1 Gammaproteobacteria bacterium | reverse complement strand
CGGCCTGATGCAGGCGGCGCTCGACATCGCCCTGCCCTATGTGCGCGAGCGCAAGCAGTTCAATGCGCCGATCGGCACCTTCGGCATCATGCAGGCGAAAATCGCCGACATGTATACCTTGCTGCAATCTTCGCGCGCTTACGCCTACATGGTCGCGAAGGACTTCGACAACAACCGCAAGTCGCGCATCGACCCGGCCTCGTGCCTGCTCAACGCGTCGCAGAACGCGGTCCAGGTCGCGCTCGAGGCGATCCAGGCGCTCGGCGGAAACGGCTACATCAACGAGTTTCCGACCGGGCGCATTCTGCGCGACGCCAAACTCTACGAGATCGGCGCTGGCACGAACGAAATACGCCGCATGCTGATCGGGCGCGAGCTATTTCACGGCAAGTCGTGAAGCAACGGTGCCGATTGACCATCGGCACCGGCACATCGAATCGAAAATCCTGACACAGGCTGATCGGGCGCGAGCTACTCCACGCCAAAGCCGCGGAATACGGCGCTGATAACGCATCTTAAAAACACGCCGCCGACTGGTCGGAAATAGTTTTCTACCTGTCGCTGCATACGTATGCGTAAAAAGTGACGCACGTCGCATGCGTGCTTGACCCTTGCCCATATAAACGCGCTACACTCGGGCCGTTCGCGCAGCGGGAGCGAACGCAGGGGAAACGAGATGCATGCTTTGAGTTACGAAGCCGAAGCGGCGACGGCTGTCCCGGCGCCGGTACCTTGGACGATCCTCGTCGTCGACGACGAGCCTGAGGTGCACGACGTCACGCGCCTGGTGCTGCGCAACTTCCGTTTTGCCGAACGCCCGCTGCGGTTTTTGCATGCGCACGACTCGGCCACCGCCGAGCAGATGCTTGCGAGCAATCCGGATATCGCGGTGATGCTGCTCGATGTCGTCATGGAATCCGATCAGGCCGGGCTCGACCTCGTACGTACGGTGCGCGAAAAACTCGGCAACCATTTCGTGCGCATCGTGCTGCGTACCGGCCAGCCCGGTCAGGCGCCCGAGCACAATGTGATCTCGACTTACGACATCAACGATTACAAGGAAAAAACCGAGCTCACCGCGCAGAAGCTGGCGACGACGCTGTTCACCGCGCTGCGCGCGTATCGCGACATGCGTACGATCGAGGCGCATCGCCAGGGTCTGGAGCGCGTGATTCGCGCCTCGGCGCATATTTTCTCGCAGGAATATTCGCACCACTTCGCCTCGGCCGTGCTCGATCAGCTGACCGAAATCGTCGGTGTCGAGCGTGGCGCGCTGTACTGCAAAGTCCGACATCCGCAGGCGGAACTGCCAGAGCATTTCCATATCGCAGCGGCGACGGGCGAGTATCGCCCGTTCCTCGACCGCAACGCCGAGGAGAGGCTGCCGCAGCACATCGTCGCCTCGCTGCGCGCAGCGTACATCGGCAAGCGTCATGTGTTCGGGCACGATCACTATGTGCTTTACATCAGCGACAGCGACGCTTCCGAAAGTCTTTTTTACGTCGGCGAAAAGGTGTCGCTGAGCGAACTCGATCACCGCCTGATCGAGGTGTTCTGCATCAACGTGTCGATTGCGCACGAGAACCTGCACCTGCACGGCGAACTGGTCGACAGCCAGCTCGATTTGGTCTACCTGCTCGCCGGCGCAGCCGAGACGCGTTCGCAGGAAACCGCCAATCACGTCAAGCGCGTCGGCCTCATCGCAGAACTGCTCGGTGCGCTGTCGGGCATGGACGACAAGAGCGCAGGCGCGCTGCGCCTCGCCGCACCGCTGCACGACATCGGCAAGATCGGCATCCCAGATGCAATTCTCAATAAGCCCGGCGCGCACACGCCGGACGAGGCCACAATCATGCGCACGCATGCCGAGATCGGCGCCAAGCTGCTCGGCGGCTCCAAACGTCCGGTGCTCAAGCTGGCCGCGGAAATCGCGCTGTCGCATCACGAGAACTGGGACGGCACCGGCTATCCGCGCCGCCTTGCGGGCGAGGACATTCCGCTCGCCGGACGCATCACCGCGATCGCCGACGTGTTCGACGCGCTCGGCAGCAAGCGCTGCTACAAAGAACCGTGGCCGATCGAACGCATCCGCGCGTTTCTCACCGAACAGAGCGGCAAGAAGTTCGATCCGCGTCTGGTCGAGCTGGTGCTCGCGCACTGGGAACCACTGCAGGCGGTGCGCACACGCCTGCCGGACTGAGCGTCAGGTCTGGGTGCTGACCGCGGATGCGTCGGCGTTGGCGTGTGGCGATGCGGAAACGGGCACGTCGAGCGGCAGATCGATCTCGAACTTCGTTCCCGCCCGCGGCGCGCTCTCGACGCGTATGCTGCCCTTGAGCAATTGCGTCACGAGGTTATAGACCACGTGCATGCCCAGGCCGGAGCCGCCCTGCCCGCGCCGCGTAGTAAAAAATGGGTCGAAAATCTGCGCACGTACGGCGTCGGTCATACCCTTGCCGTCGTCGCGATACTCGAGCTGCACGCGATCCCCCGCAGCGCGCGCGCTGATCGCGATCTCACCCGCCTGCCCCGGCTCGAAACCATGCGTGACCGAATTCATCAGCAGATTGCTGACGATCTGATATAGCGCTCCCGGATAAGTGCTCATCGAAACGGGCACCGGACAGTTGACCTGGATTTTGTACGGCACCTTCTTCAGCACGGGCATGAGCGAGGCGAGTATCTCGTGCAGGTACGCGCCGAGTTCGATCGTGCGCAACTCCTCGTTCGACTGGTCGACCGCAACGAGCTTGAAGCTCTTGATCAGGCGGTCGGCGCGGCGCAGGTTGCGCAGAATCATGTCGGCGCTTTCACGCACCGTGCCCTCAAACGCCTGCAGGTCGCTGCGCGTAAGCACACCCTCGCTCATCAGGCGCGCCACCCGCGCAGTTTCCGTCTGCAGGTGCGACGCCGCCGTTACCGTCACGCCGAGGGGCGTGTTGATCTCGTGCGCGACACCTGCCACCAGTGCGCCGAGCACAGCCATCTTCTCCGATTCGAGCAGCTGTCGCTGCATCAGCGTGAGCTTCTGCAAGGTGTCGCGCAGTTCGAAATTGGCGCGGGTCAGATCCTCGGTGCGCTTTTCCACGCGCGACTCGAGTTCCTCGTTGAGTCCGCGCAGCGACTCCTCGGCGCGCTTGAGCGCGGTGATGTCATGTGTCGTGCCGACGAGCCGCTTGGCGTGCCCTCTCGCATCTCGCTCGGCCACGCTGCCGCGCGTGAGCAGCCAGCGCCATTCGCGGTGGTCGCGATCCATCGTGCGGTAGCTCACTTCGAAGTTTTCAGTGCCTTCCTTGATGTGCACGAAGGGTCGGTAACCCTCGATCGTGCTGGTGACGGCTTCATGCGAGGCGGCGACATGATCCAGACGGTGCTCACGCAGCATCGTGCCGGTATGCACGTCCACGTCCCACAACTCGCCGCCGCTGCCCCACAGCGCATATTTGAGGCGCTCCTCGCTCATGCGGATCGCATCGCGCGCAAGCTCGCGGCGCTGCCAGTCAGTATGCACACGCCAGGCGATCGCAAGACCAATAAGTGCCAGCGCGACCGCATAAGCCAGGTAGGCGCCCGGCGAGAGCCACGGCGCCGGCAACACGCGCAGCGACAGGCTGGCTTCGCTCTCGCTCCACGCCTGCATGCCGTTGCGCGCGCGTACGCGCAGGCGGTAGCCGCCGGGGGCGAGATCGGTATACGTTGCATAGCGACGCGACGAATCGGTCTGAATCCAGTCCTCATCGTGCCCGTCGAGCCGGTACGAATAGCGCACGTCGTTGGGATTGCTGAAGCCGAACGCGCTGAACGCGATGCTCACATTGTTCTGCTGGTGATCCAGCGTTGCCTCGGCATGCTCCGACCACGGCGCCGCGGGAAGCGGCGATTTGCTGTCGCGCCACTGCAGATCGATCGGCAGATTGTTGAGCAAAAGACCGGTGATCACCGGAACCGGCGCCGGCGGCGGCACCACGGCCAACGGGTCGAACAGGGTCGCGCCGTTGAGGCCGCCGAACACGATGCGTCCGTCGGAAAGATGCGCCGCTGAATTGACGTAGTAACCCTGGCCGAGCACGCCTTCGTTCAATCCGAAATTGAGTATCGATTTGCTCGACGGATCAAGACGGCTGATACCGACGGTAGTGCTGAGCCACAACGCATGTGTTGCATCCTCCATGATTGCGCCGATCGCGTCGGCCGCGAGACCTTCGTGGCTGCCGATCGTCTCGAAGCGCGGTGCCGCTTCGGAGCCCGGCTCGAGATGATTGAGCCCGCCGCCCTGCGTGGCGATCCACAACTCGCCGCGACTGTCCTCGAACAGATACATCACCGCGTTGTGACTGAGCGAGGCGTGATTGCCCGCTTGCGCGCGGAAGTGCTCGAAGCGGCCACTTGCCGGATCGTAACGTTCCAGTCCAGCGCCGCGCGTAGCGACCCAGAAGGCGCCGTCGTGCGCCTGCAAGACATGGAATACAACGTCGGCCCCGATGCTGTCCGGGTTCATCGTGTCGTGACGGTGGTGCACGAAACGCGTGCAACCCGCGCACAGCTCATCCAGGCCGGCGTCGTTGGTACCGATCCACAGCGTGCCCGCGCGATCCTCCATCAGAAACAGCAAGTCGTCGCTGCCGATACTGCCCGTATCGCCCTCGGCATGACGGAAGTGCTGGAAATCCGCATGGCCGGTCGCCTGGCGATGCAGCCCGCCTCCCGCTGTCGCAACCCATAGGCTGCCGTCACGCGTGCGCAGCAGATACTTGATGCCGTTGGCGGGCAGCGTGCGCGCATCGGCCGGATCGTTGACGTAATGTCCGATCACGCCCTCGACCGGATCGAAATGCACCACACCACCGCCTTCGGACATGCCCATCCAGAGCGTACCGTCGGTATCGGTCAGCACCGCCCGCACGCCGCGCGAAGGCAGCGCGCGCGGCTCGCCGGCGATCGTATGAATAGTGGCGAACGCGGCCGAGCGCGGATCGTGCACGCCGATGCCGTGCCCCCACGAACCCACCCAGATGAGGCCATCGCGATCGATGAACAGCGCCTGCAACTGATCGGCGACCACGCTATGCGGATCGGCGGGATCGTTACGGAACGTACTGATCTTGCCGCTGCCCGGATCCACGCGGATCAAGCCGGTGTTCCAGCTCGTGACCCACAACTGTCCCGTGCGATCAAATTCGATGCCGCGCAGCGAGTCGTCGGGAAAGCCATGCGCAACGTCCGCGCCGCGGTGGTAGTGCTCGATCAGCGCGCCCTGCGCGGAAAAGCGCAGCAGGCCGCGGTCGATCGTCGCAACCCAGACCTCGTTGGCCGGGCTCACCGCGATGTCGGCCACATCCAGTGACGGCAGGCCCTGGGCGCGCCATTCACTCATCTGCGTCGCCTCGGCATCGCAGCGCCACAGTCCGGCATGCGTGCCGATCAGCATCGAGCCGTCAGCAAGCTCGGCGAACATGCGCACGTTGGCCAGCTGCGGGCGCGCCCCCAGCGGCGTCTCGTGTACGCCCGCACGATCGAGCCAGTACAGCGACTGCGCCGTACCCGCGATCCACAATCTGCCGCGCTGATCGCGGTGCAGCGCGCTTATGCGCTCAGGTTCCTGATTCTGCGCGGAGATGCGCCGCAACGTCTGGTGCTCGAAACGATCGAGGATCGGATCGTAGCGATCCAGTCCTCCGGTTTCGGTACCCACCCAGAGCGCACCGTCGGAATCCGGCAGCAGCACATTGATGAAATTGTCCGCGAGCGACCAGGCATCGGTGCGATCGTGTTTGTAGATTCTGAAACCGTGACCGTCGAAACGATTGAGACCGTCCTGCGTGCCAACCCACAGAAATCCGGTGCGATCCTGGGTGATCACCATACCGGTTGCCTGCGACAGTCCATCGCCGGCGCTGTAGTTATGGAAGCGCACGGTATCGACGCCGGGCACATCCGCAGCAAACGCACGCGCGCACGCGAACACGCAGGCGAACAACAGGCGCCCGACGAAACAGCAAGCCGTATTGCTGCCACTCCCCCTCATTCGCTTAAGGCTACGCGGGAGGGCGCGCGCGCACAAGGAGCCTTCGCGCAAGCTACTGCGTTCGACATTTCGCACGCCGGCGGTGCTCGGAATCCTCACATACACGACTATGCTCCGGGTCCTGCGCTCCGGCGTCGCACGAACTGCCTTCGCTCGCTACGCTTGTGCGAAGGCTTCTAACGGAGCCGCCTCAAGGTTTGCTGCGCGTCACACTTGTGGCGGATAATGCGGCACCTTCCCGTGCGACTCCTCGCACAGTTTCGCGCCGCAGCGCTGCGAACGCTGCGGTGAACAATCCGGAGATATTCATGTCCGCTTCCGTTGTCATTGTCGGCGCCAAGCGCACCGCTATCGGTTCTATGCTGGGCCAGTTCACCGGCGTACCGACCACCACCCTGGGCGCCACGGCAATCAAGGCCGCACTGGAACAGTCCGGCGTGCCCGCGGACGATATCAGCGAAGTGATCATGGGCTGCGTGCTGCCGGCCAATCTCGGCCAGGCGCCGGCGCGCCAGGCATCGCTCGCCGCGGGTCTGCCGAAGGCGACGGGCTGCACAACCATCAACAAAGTCTGCGGCTCGGGCATGAAGGCGATCATGCTTGGCAACGACATCATCAAGGCCGGCTCGGC
>VBNZ01000030.1 GCA_005877675.1 Gammaproteobacteria bacterium | reverse complement strand
AAGTTTCTGATGGATTACGACCGGCTCGAGTTCGTCGATGCGGTCGAGGATCTCGCCGGGCGCGTCGGCCTCAAAGTGCCGTACGAAGGCGGCCGTCGCGCCGTCGCCGAAGATTCGACCGATATGTACACGGTGCTCGACGCGGCGGCGAAGTTCTACCAACGCGCGCTCGCCGGCAACGAGAAGGCGCGCGCGTATTTCGACTCGCGCGGACTCGATCGCGAAACGATCGAGCGCTTCGGGCTCGGCTACGCCCCCGATCAATGGGATGCCATCAAGAGCGCGCTCGGCACCAACGACAAGCGCATTGCGCTGCTGGAAAAAGCCGGTCTGCTCAAGAGCGGCGAGCGCGGCAACAAATACGAATACTTCCGCAACCGCGTAATGTTTCCGATCGCCGACAGGCGCGGCAGGACCATCGCGTTCGGCGGCAGAATCCTGGAGAAAACAGAGGACTCCGGCCCGAAATACCTGAACTCGCCCGAGACGCCGCTGTTCCACAAGGGTCAACAGCTGTTCGCGCTGTGGCAGGTGCGCCAGGTGCATTCGAAGATTCCGCGCCTCGTCGTAGTTGAAGGCTATATGGACGTGATCGCGCTGTTCCAACATGGCGTGACGCAGGCGGTCGCGACGCTTGGCACGGCAACGACGCGCGATCACGCCGAACTGCTGTTCCGCAATTGTGCAGATGTATACTTCTGCTTCGACGGCGATCGCGCCGGGCGCGCGGCCGCATGGCGTGCGGTCGAATCGGTGCTGCCGCGCATGCGTGACGGACGCCAGGCGTTCTTCCTGTTTCTGCCCGATGGTGAAGATCCCGACTCGCTCGTGCGCAAAGAGGGCCAGGCTGGCTTTGAGGATCGCCTCAAAGGCGCAACACCGCTCAGCGAATTTTTCTTCGGCGACTTGAGCAAGGACGTCAACCTCGCGAGCCTCGACGGCAAGGCACGGCTGGCCGAGCGCGCACGGCCGCTGCTGACGCAGATTCCCGACGGTGCATTCCGCGATCTGATGCTCGGCGAACTCGATCGCATCGCGAGCGTGAAGCTGCGCATCGAACAGCCAGCCTCACAAATTCCCAAAGCGGCATATCCCGAACAACCCACGTTGATGCGCAGAACAGTCGCGCTGCTGATACAGAGCCCTGATTTCGCCGCAAACATCAACCCGCCTCACCTGTTCGCAGCGTTGCGCCAGCCAGGAATTCCGTTGCTGATGGAACTGATCGAATTGTGTCGCGATCGAACGGAAATTTCGACGGCTACCTTGCTGGAGCATTTTGCGGAGCGTGCCGAGTTGAAGGCGCTTCAAAAACTTGCCGTGCTTGAAATCCCGGGAACCGAAGAGGAACGCCGCGTCGCTTTTTTGGCTGGCCTTGCCAAGCTGGACAAAGAAACCGAGCAGCAGCGCCTGGATGATTTGCGCGAGAAACAAAAACAGGCCACGCTCAGTGAGATAGAGAAGCAGGAGCTGCGCGAATTGCTGAAGAGCACAAGCGCCCCCTCACCCAACCCTCTTCCCCAACGATAAAACCGTTGGAGGAGAGGGCTTCAGGTAGCATCCGGGCGCTTGTCGATCAGCAGCAGCGCAAACAGCGTCAACACCGCCGCCGCCGACAGGTAGTAGCCGACGTACTGCAATCCGTGCTCGGTCGCGAGCCAGGTCGCGATATACGGCGCAAGCGAAGCGCCGAAGATGCCGGCGAGATTGAATGCGAGCGAGGCGCCGGTATAGCGCACCGCGGTCGGGAACAATTCGGCGAGTGCGGTGCCGAGCGGGCCGTAGGTCAACCCCATCAGAAACAGACCGAGCGCGAGGAACACGAGCACCGCAGCGGCATTGCCCGCGACAAACATCGGCGCGAACAGCAGGCCGAATGCCAGGATCGCAAGCGTCGCGATGATCAGCATCGTGCGCGCCGTGCGTTTGTCTGCAGCCAGCGCGGCGAGCGGAATGCCGAGCGCGAAGGCGAGCATCGCGAGCATCTGCATGATCAGAAAATCGCCGCGTGCATAACCGAGCTTGGCCGTGCCCCAGCTCAGCGTGAACACGGTCATCAGATAGAACAGCAGAAACGTCGCCAAGCAGGCGATCGTGCCGAGTACGAGCGTGCGCGGATGTGAGCGCAACACAGTCAGCATCGGCACGCGTACGCGTTCTTCTTTTTCGACCGCGTGCAGAAACGCCGGCGTCTCCTGCAGCTTCAATCGCACATACAGACCAACCACGACGAGCAGCGCGCTCGCAAGAAACGGAATACGCCAACCGAACTCGAAGAACTGCGCATCGCTGAGCGATTTGCTCAGCCACAGGAAAATGCCGCTCGAGCAGAGGAATCCGATCGGCGCGCCCAGCTGCGGAAACATGCCGTACCACGCACGCTGGCCCGGCGGTGCGTTCTCGGTCGCGAGCAGCACCGCGCCGCCCCATTCGCCACCGAGTCCGAGGCCCTGGCCAAAGCGGCACAGCGCGAGCAGCAGCGGTGCCGCGACGCCGATCGATGCGTAGGTCGGCAGGATGCCGATCACGATCGTCGATAGGCCCATCGTCAACAGCGCAGCGACCAGCGTGGCCTTGCGCCCGACACGATCGCCGAAATGCCCGAACACGGCAGAGCCAACCGGTCGTGCAAAGAACGCGAGCGCGAAGGTCGCGAACGATTGCAGCGTCGCCGAAGCCGGATCGCTTGCTGGAAAAAACAGCTTCGGGAACACCAGCACTGCCGCTGTCGCGTAGATATAGAAATCGAAGAACTCGATCGTGGTGCCCGCAAGGCTCGCGATGAGAATGCGCCATTTGGAGTTGACGGCGGGCACCATCGCGGGCGCGCTCATCGCAGCAGCATCATTTGCCATTGCAAACCTCACTGCCCTTGTCGAACACGATGCGCCATTGCCCGCTCGCATCGCGACGCCAGATCGAATTGAACGTCGCAATAGTCTTGCCCTCGGCATTCCGCACCGGTCCGGTGCTCAGCGCAAGCGTGCCTGAATCGAGCACTTCGACCTGCACGGGCTCCCACGCGAACGGCGCCGCAGGCGTGTCGTAGAAGCGCTTCCATTTTGCCGCGACCGCAGCCTTGCCACGCAGCGCTTCCTTGCCGCCGAAGAACACGGTTTCGTCGGCGAGGAAGCTCTGGAACGCGGCAAAATCGCGGTCGGCCATGGTTTTGGCGAAGGCGCGCTCGGTGGTGAAGACTTCGCGCGTGGCGTCGTCACGGGAAATACGTGGAGCGACCGTTGCCGCGCAGCCTACGAGGTTTACAAGAATCAGCGGACCCAGAACCAACAAGCGCATAGAACTCTCCAAGATGTCACTCCGCGGAATCCAGCGACTCTCGCTCTTCTAAAATTGATGCAAGGCACAGGATTACCCGCTTCGCTCGCCCCTTTCGCGGCGTTCCTGCCGGCGTTCTGCGCGCTTCGTGCTTGTCTCGCTTCCGCGGGAGTGGCGCGCAAGAGACTAACGCAAATCTTTCACGATCACGCGCGCCGCATTATGCCCCGGCGCGCCGGTGACACCGCCACCTGGGTGCGTTCCCGCGCCGCACAGATACAGCCCTGGCAGCGCGCCGCGATAATCGGCCTGTCCGAGCATCGGGCGCGCGCTGAACAACTGATTCAGCGACAGTGCGCCGTGAAAAATGTCGCCACCGATCAGACCGAAATCGCGTTCGAGATCGAGCGGCGATTTGATCTGGCGGCCGAGCACGGAGTCCTTGAAGCCTGGCGCGTAGCGATCGACCGTCGCGATCATCAGATCGGCCACTTCATCGCGATGCATATCCCAGCTCGCGCCATTCGGCAGCGCCGGCGCGACATGCTGGCAGAACAGGCTCGCGACATGCTGACCCTTTGGCGCGAGCGAGTCGTCGAGCGTCGACGGGATCAACATCTCGACGATCGGCTCGCGCGACCAGCCGTGCGCGCGCGCGTCGAGGTAGGCGCGATCCATATAGTCGAGGCTCGGCGCCATGATGATGCCCGCGGTCAGATGATCGCCATCGCCGGGCAGACAGGTGAAGTCCGGCAACCGCGACAGCGCGACATTCATGCGGAACGTACCCGAACCGCAACGCCAGTTCGCCATGCGCTCGCGTGTAGGCGCGGGCACGTGCGCGGGATCGAGCAGGCGTTCGTACAGCAGTTTGGGATTGACGTTCGCGACGACCGCGCGCGCGCGCAAGGTCTCGCCCTTTTCGGTGATCACGCCAACCGCGCGGCCCGGCCCTGATCCGGCGCGTTCAACGATCACCTCGCGCACGCCGACGCCGGTGCGGATCTCGACGCCGGCAGCTGCCGCCGACTTTGCCATCGCCTGCGTGATCGCACCCATGCCGCCGAGCGCATGACCCCACGCGCCTTTCACGCCATTCACTTCGCCGAACACATGATGCAGCAGCACATAGGCGCTGCCGGGCGTGTACGGACTTGCGTAGTTGCCAACGATGCCGTCGAAGCCGAGCACGGCCTTGATCGGCTCGCTTTCGAAAAAACGATCGAGATATTCGCCGGCGGAAATCGCGAACAGATCGAGCAGCTCGGTGCGCATCGACGTGTCGAGTGCGGACAGGCGTTTGCCGAGCCGGCCCGCGCGCGCGAGCTCGGGCAGGGCCGCGAGCCAGCTGCCCGCGGTCACGTTCGGGGGGGCCTGCAGCGCGAGCTCGCGCAAAACGTCGGCGATGATGTCCAGGCGATGTTCGTAATCGTCGAGGCGTTCCGCATCACGCGTGGAGAACTTCGCGACCTCACGCTTGGTGCGGCCTTCGCCGGTCACCAAATATGTGCCGTCCGGCCGCGGCAAAAAATTGTTCGCCCGACGCAGCACGATTTTCAAACCATGTGCGGCGAGATCGAGATCGCGCATCACCTTGGGCTGCAGCAGCGAGACCGTATAGGCCGCGACCGAGTTGCGGAAACCCGGATGGAATTCCTCTGTCACCGCCGCGCCGCCGACGACATCGCGTCTTTCCAGCACCGTGACCTTCAGCCCGGCTTTCGCCAGGTAGGCAGCACAGACCAGGCCGTTGTGGCCGCCGCCGATCAGGATCGCATCGCACTGGACTTTGCTCATGCGTCGATTATCGCCAGCCACGTACCGCGGCGCCATGGCCTGGATGGCATGGACGTACACCCGCCGCATCGTCGATGATTGCGCCATGCCCCCGCGCACCGTCACCGCCACCCGCTATGTCACGCCGCTGCGCGAGGGCGGTTCGTTGCCCGCGATCGTCGAAGCCGACGATCAGGGCCTGTATGTCCTCAAGTTCCGCGGCGCAGGCCAGGGTGTACGCGCACTGATTGCCGAGCTCGTCGCGGGCGAAATTGCACGCACGCTGGGCCTGTCCGTGCCCGAGATCGTGCTGGTCGAGCTCGCCGCGGAACTCGCACGCACCGAGCCCGATCCGGAAATCCAGCATCTGATCCGCGCAAGCGCCGGGGTCAATCTCGCGCTCGACTATCTGCCCGGCTCGGTGACTTTCGATCCGCTCGCCGACCGCGCTGTATTGGACCAGCCTGAGCCTGACCTCGCCTCGCGCATCGTCTGGTTCGATGCCTACGTGAGCAATGTCGATCGCAGTGCGCGCAACACCAATCTGCTGGTCTGGCATCGCCGGCTGCGCCTGATCGACCATGGCGCGGCGCTGTATTTTCATCACGCATGGGGCGGCGCGAGCCCTGCTGATATCCGCGCGCGTGCACTGCTGCCGTTTAAGCAGATCAAGGATCATGTGCTGCTGCCTTACGCCAACCGGCTCGCCGAAATCGATGCCGCAATGGCGGAAAAGCTCGATGCAGCGCGCATTGCGCAGATCGTGGCGTCGATTCCGGATGCCTGGCTCGCCGACGCCGACGCGTTTTCCGATGCGACGACGCATCGCGCGGCTTATGTCGACTATCTCACGCACCGGCTGCAAGCGCCGCGGGCTTTTGTTGCGGAGGCGATCCATGCGCAGCATCTATAACTACGCCGTGATTCGCGTCGTGCCGCGCGTGGAACGTGCGGAGTTCATCAACGCCGGCGTGATCCTCGATTGTCAGGAAGCCGGCTTCCTCGACGCGCGCATCGAACTCGACGAGACGCGCCTGCTTGCGCTCGATCCGCAGGTCGATCTCGCCACCGTGCGCGCGCATCTTGGCGCGATTCAGGCGATCTGCGCCGGCGGCACGCAAGCCGGACCGCTCGGCGCGCTGTCGCGGCGTGAGCGCTTTGGCTGGCTCACCGCGCCGCGCAGCACGTTGATCCAGACCTCCCCGGTACACAGCGGCCAGTGCGACGACGCCGCCGGTGCGCTGGAACATCTTACGCAGACAATGGTGCGAGTGCGCGCTGACGGCTGAGCAGCAAGGCGACAACCAGGCCGATCACACACAGCGCGGCGACGTAATGCGCCGGCGCAAGCGAATCGGCTTGCAGCAGCGTGCCGACGATCAATGGCGTCAGCCCGCCGAATATCGCATAGGCGATGTTGTAGGCAAACGAGACGCCGGAAAAGCGCACCGCGGGCGGAAACGCGCGCACGAGCAAGGTCGGGATCACGCCGACCACGCCGACGCAAAATCCGGCGAGCGCATACAGCCAGTTCAACTGCTGCGGCATCGAAGCCAGGCCCAGGTATAGCGCGTACACCGCCGCCAGCAGCAGTGCGCAGCCCCCGGCAACCACGCGTGCGGCGCCGAGACGGTCTGCAGCAAGGCCGTAGACGATGCACCCGATCGCGAGCGCGAACGTGGCGAGGCTGTTTGCGGCAAGCGCGTCCACCGCTGCGATCGTGAACAGTTTCTGGATCAGCGTCGGCGTCATCAATATTACGACGACGATGCCGGCGGTCAGCACCCAGGTCAGCAGGATCGAGATGATGACGGCACGACCGTGACCGGCGAGCACGGCAAGTATAGGCAGGCCACGCACGAGCTCGTTACGCCGGCGCAGCTCTTCGAACACCGGTGTCTCCGCGAGCAGGCGGCGCAGGAATACGGCAAGAAATCCGAACACGCCGCCGACCAGGAACGGAATGCGCCAGCCGAACGCAAGCAGATCTGCAGCATTGTATACTTTATTCAACGCAGTCGCGATCAGCGAGCCGAGCAGGATACCGAGCGTCAGTCCTGCAGTCAGCGTGCCGTTGGCGAAACCGACGCGATAATCGGGCACGTGCTCGGAGACGAAAGTCCATGCGCCCGGCACCTCGCCGCCGACCGCGGCGCCCTGCACGATACGCAGCGCAAGCAGGGCCAGCGGCGCGGCGTAACCGATCGCCGCAAACGTCGGCAGCAATCCGATCGCGAGGGTCGGCACGGCCATCAGGAACACCGACAGCGTGAACATGCGCTTGCGCCCCGAGCGGTCGCCGAAATGCGCCATCACGATGCCACCGAGCGGGCGCGCGAGATAACCCGCCGCGAACAGTCCCCAGGTCTGCATATTGCGCAGCCACTCCGCCGTGTCGGGCGGAAAGAACAGCTGGCCGATCTCGCGCGCGAGATAGACGAAGATGATGAAATCGTAGAACTCGAGTGCGCCGCCGAGCGCAGCCAGCGCGAGCGTGCGGCTATCCGTGCGCGATAGCGCGTGTGATTCGTTGTCGCTCATTGGTATTCCGGACGTCGTGTGCAAGCCGCGTTTTATACCAGCTTCGCGCGCGGTTTGGTCACACGCTGCGCGACAGCGGTGGCGCCATGTCCTCCAGCGCGCGCCGCTCGGCAGCGATGCCGAGCTTCCATTCGACCGCCGCCGCAATCGGCATCAGCAGCGCGCCCAGCACATATGACGCGGGATCGTTCATGTCGCCAGCATTCCGCGCCGCGCGCGCGGATGCGAGCGCGACTCACGCCGTCACGCGCAGGCGTTCAGCTGCGGCTTACAACAGCGCCGCGACGTCTTTTTCGATGCTTTGCGGCGTATCGGTCGGCGCGTAGCGCGCGAGCACCTTGCCGTCCTTGTCGACGAGGAACTTGGTGAAGTTCCACTTGATCGATTCGGTGCCGAGCAAGCCTTTTGCCTCACCCTTGAGATACTTGTACAGCGGATGCGTATTCGCGCCGTTGACGTCGATCTTGGCGAACAGCGGAAATTTCACATCGTAGTTGAGCGAGCAGAAATTCTTGATCTCGTTCTCGTCGCCCGGTTCCTGATGCCCGAACTGGTCGCACGGGAAACCGAGTACGACCAGGCCCTTGTCCTTGAACTTCTCGTACAGCGCTTCGAGGCCCGTGTATTGCGGCGTGAAACCGCACTTGCTCGCGACGTTGACGATCAGCATCGCCTTGCCTTTGTACTTGGCGAGCGATTCATTGTCGCCGTCGATCGTCTTGGCGCTGAAATCGTAAACCTGGCTCATGGCTGCCTCCGCGTGTTCAAAGCGATAAAGGCAATCTAGGGACGCGGGACGCGAAAGTCCAGCGCAACGAAGGCATGGCGCGTGTGCATCATGTGGGGGGCGCGATTTATCGCGCCCACGATCCCAACAACAAGGCACGACGCGCGCCCTATGCGACGCGTTGGAGCTCCATCACCGTACGGTGCAGCGCCGGCTGGTCGATATAGTGATCGACGAGCAGGAAAGCGAACAGCGCCATCAGATAGACGATGGAGTAGTTGAACACCTTCATCGCGAAGCGCTCGCCCGGCGGATTGAGCAGCACGATCGCGTAGTAGAGAAAACCCGCGCCGAGCACGAGCGCCCCGCCCAGGTAAAACATGCCGCTCATGCCGGTCAGGTACGGCAGCACGCTGACCACAACAAGCAGGATCGTGTAGTACAGCACGTGCCAGCGCGTGTACACCACGCCGTGCGTGACCGGCAGCATCGGCACCTGTGCACGCGAATAATCGTCGCGGCGAAAGATCGCAAGCGCCCAGAAATGCGGCGGCGTCCAGACGAAGATGATCAGCACGAGCAGCAGCGCATACGGATGCAGATGGCCGGTCACCGCGGTCCAGCCGAGCATCGGCGGCGCGGCGCCGGCGACGCCGCCGATTACGATGTTCTGCGGCGTCGCGCGCTTGAGCCATGCCGTATAGACGATCGCATAACCGATCATCGAGGCGAAGGTCAGCGCCGCGGTGAGTGCATTAACCAACGCGATCAGCGTCGCCATCGACAGCGCGCCGAGCGCCACTGCGAACACGAGTACCTGCGCAGGCGTGAGCGCGCCGGTTGCAAGCGGCCGGT
>VBNZ01000299.1:2308-2850 GCA_005877675.1 Gammaproteobacteria bacterium | reverse complement strand
AAACCGCCTCCGGCGGGCGGCGTCACAGTCACGTTCTGCGCGCCAGCCAATGAGGTCGCCAGTGTTTCGGCAATGGCGAGCAGGAGGGCCGATTGATGCAGGCGTGACATGATCATGTTGTCGAATTCCGGTAGTTGGCTCGTTTCAGTGAAGGCGTCAGTGCGTCAGTGACCGCACTCTGCGCAAGTGCCGTGCAAACGCGGCAATGAGCACAGCGCAGAGCAGCAACATGCCTAGCATGGACAACATCGGTGCGGGTATGGCCGCAACGGCAGCGACGACGGCTCCGAACCAGCCGAGCGCATCGCCGCTGCCGCCGAAATTGGTCTTCGTCGGCGCAAGCGGTTGTCCCGTCGCGTGCACGCTGGAGACGCCGACGAAATCGATGTTCTGAGTGCCGCCCGGCAGCAAATTGAGATTGGCCGCCTGACCCAGCGTTGCACTCTTGAACTGGATGCCGAGCGTCGAAGCGCCAAGGATGGTTAAGGCACCGCCCACAGTCTGCGTGCTACCAGTCGCGAACGAATACGTCTTACCCGTGC
>VBNZ01000299.1:0-2216 GCA_005877675.1 Gammaproteobacteria bacterium | reverse complement strand
CAAGATTCGACCAGTCGCGCGAAAGCGTCATCGCTCCCGTTCCGACGACAAGGCTAGCGCCCGGAGCGATGCTGGCATCGAGGATATTGATCATCGCGCCCGAGCCGATTCCGAATACACCTGCGTCGAGCAGGCTGGTGCCGGCGAGGTTCATGCTGCCACCGTTGAGCTGGACCGACGCACCGGGAGGAACAGTCGTCTGCGCGAATGCAGACGTGCACAGCATGCCCACGACGATGACGATGACACCGAGCGAAATTGCCACGCGTTTGATCACGACGTCCCCTGTTGACGGCATGCAGGATCATACCGGACAGCGACCGCAATAAGCGACCGCTGTTCGGCAAGTCCACAACTACACTTCGGTCTCTTCCGCCATTTCAAGGGCGTCATCGACTTCAATGCCGAGATAGCGAACCGTGCTCTCGAGCTTGCTGTTGCCCAACAACAGCTGCACCGCCCGAAGGTTCTTCGGTTGTCGTGTACATCGTGACCGCGCTCGTGTCATCCGCGCTGTTCACGTCAGCGCTCCACCGCAACTGGATCCTTGTCCCGCGGTGCAGCCGAAGCAGTGATCGGCAACTCCTATACGCCGCGGCGTGGCGCCATCGAGCAGATCGCGCAGGTGCGAGGGGCTGGCGCGTCCGCCTAGCGGAATCTTGAGCATTTGATTGAAGTCGCAGTCGTACAGGCGACCTTGATAGTCGACACTGACGAGACTGCGGCACATGACGCGGTCGAGATTCTCGACCCGGTGCGCGCCGCGCAACGTGTCCATGTACGCGTTGAATTTCCCTTTCGAGACCAACCAGGACCCGAAGCGCTGGATCGGCATGTTGGCAATCGCAAACAGGTCGTTGAAGAAGATGCCGAAATTGTCGAACAGCAAACGCCGGTAATCGTCGCGCAGCTGCTCTTGCGGCGGGGGCAGGAATGCCCCGTTCGGGTTGTAGACGAGATTGAGGGTGAGCCGGTTGCCCGGCTGACCATAGCCGAGTGCATTCAGTTTTTTCAGGGCGCGGATCGAGGCGTCGAAGACGCCTTTGCCGCGCTGCTCGTCGACATTGGCCTGGCTGTAACAGGGCAATGATGCGATGAGTTCCACGCCGAACGCCGCATGGAATTGCGCGATCCATTCATAGCCAGGTTCTTCGATGATCGTTGGATTGAGCCGATCCATGACGTGGATACCGCGTTCGATCGCGGACGTGACGAGCCAACGAAACTCCGGATTCATTTCTGGTGTTCCGCCGGTCAAGTCAAGGGTTTTAATCTCGCGCCGTTCCGCGACGAGCAACGCGAGTTCCATCGTTTCGCGGTTCATGAGTTCTTTTCGCCGCGGCCCGGCATTGACGTGGCAATGGATGCAGCTGAGGTTGCACAGATAGCCGAGATTGAGTTGCAGCGTATCGATGCGCTCGCGAGTGATCTCCGGGAACGTGTGGCTCTGCAGTTGGAGCAGGGTGTCATGCATGAGGAGTCTCCTGGCGCGGTGCCGTGCCGGTGGTCGTCGATATGAAGGGTTGAACGAGCAACGCGCCGAAGCGCTGCGCAATTCGATTACGAAATTCGGGAAGCCCGAGCGTCATCATTGTTTGCCCCTCGCGCGGCGCTTCGCGCGCGGTGCCGAAGAGCCGATCCCAGATAGAGAGGATGTTGCCGAAGTTCGCGTTCATCTCGTCGGAATGAATCGAATGGTGGATGCGGTGCCAGTCCGGTGTGATGATGATCCAGCGAAAAACGTGATCGATCGCCGTCGGCAGCGCAACGTTCGCGTGGGTCATTAGCGAGAAGCTGAGCAAGCTCATCTCATAAATCGCAACCGCACTGGGTGCGATGCCCAAAATTGCGATGATGAACAGCTTGTACGCATACGATGGCAGGATCTCTAACGGATGAAAACGCACGCCGAGACTGGCATCGAAGGCCGTGTCGCTGTGATGTACGCGATGCGCGCGCCACAACAACGGCCAATAGTGAAATGCGCGGTGCTGCCAGTAGATCGCGCAATCGAACAGTACGAGGCTCGCGCCAATTTCGATCACCCGAGGCGTAGCAAAATGATGGAATAATCCCGATTGCCACATCGCCGAAAATCCCACGGCTCCAAGCGGAAACAGCACGCGCACGATGACTGTCGAGATTGCAATCAACCCCAGATTACCCGCGCGCCGCCGCCATCCGCCGGCAACACCGCGTCGCGGTCGCCAGGATTC
>VBNZ01000286.1:3453-5683 GCA_005877675.1 Gammaproteobacteria bacterium | reverse complement strand
AGGCGCCGGCGCGGATCTGCAGCGGCACGGCGACAAAGTTGCGCTCGATATCTACAACGCACGCCTGCCTACGCAGCTGGCTCAGCGTCTTGACGTGCTCGACTTCGCTACGCCGGTGCAGTTCGTCGAGACGCATAGCAAGGGCAGCGGTGCGCACATGGAGATCGCCGCGAAGGCTCCGTTCGAACAGCTTGCCTATCAGTCCGGCAATCAGTATGTAATCGAAATTGCACCGGGCAAGGAAAAAGAAAAGAAGGACCCTAACGCGCCGCCGGTATATTCGGGGAATCGCGTAACGTTCAACATGCAGGACATTCCGGTACGCACGGCATTGCAGCTGATTGCGGAAATTTCGCAGCTGAACATCGTCGTTGCGGACAGCGTTACCGGCAACGTGACTCTGCGTCTCAACAATGTTCCTTGGGACCAGGCGCTCGACATCGTGCTCCTGGCCAAGGGTCTGGACAAGCGCCGCAATGGCAATGTGATCTGGATCGGGCCACAGAAGGAAATTGCGGATCGCGAGCAGGCGATTGCCGACGCGAAACTGAAATTGTCGGAAGTCACCGAGACGATCACGGAATATATCCCTATCAGCTATGGCAAGGCGAAGGACATTGCCGAATTGATGACACAAAAGGCACAGCAGGGTACGGGAGCCGCCGGTGGTGGTACCGGTGGCGCGGCGGCGGCCAGCAGTGGTTTTCTTTCGGCGCGGGGTCGCGTTTCGCATGACGAGCGCACTAACACCCTGCTCGTGGTTGATACGCCAGATCGCGTAAATGGCATACGCGAGCTAGTGGCGAAACTCGATAAGCCCGTGCAACAGGTACTGATCGAATCGCGCATCGTCGTCGCGACCGACAACTTCGCGCGCGAGATTGGCGCCAAGTTCGGCATCAGCGGCGGCTTCCAAAGCGGAAGCACGACCGTTGCGACTTCGGGTAACAATTTTGCGACCGATACGATGGAAAATATCGCGCTGAACAATCGGCTCAACAATCGCGCGGGCAGTACCGGCCTGTTGAGTGCGCCAGGTGGCACAGGTGGCGGAATCACGGTGCCGACTTTGGGTAATCGTCTGAACGTCAGCTTGCCGACCACAAACACTAAGGCAGGTAGCATTGGCCTGTCGATCCTTGGTGCGGACTATTTGCTCGATCTGGAGTTGTCTGCAGGACAGACCGAGGGTCGCAGCGAACTGATCTCAAGTCCTCGTGTAGTCACTGCGAATCAACAGGAAGCCGATATCGTTCAAGGTCAGGATATCCCCTACTCCACGATCTCCGCAGGCGCCGGTGGCGGTGCAGCGGTGCCGACGGTCGCGTTCAAGCAAGCCGTGTTGGAGCTAAAGGTAACCCCAACCATCACCGCCGATGGTCGCGTGTTTTTGAACCTCAATGTCAAAAAAGACGCGCTCAATAGCTACTACACGAATGCTTCTGGTTCGTATCCGATTATCGACAAACGCGAGATGTCCACGTCGGTACTGGTCGACAATGGTCAGACCGTAGTGCTGGGTGGCGTTTACGAGTTCGATAAGACCGATAGCGTCACGAAGGTGCCATTCCTCGGCGATATTCCCGGCATCGGTGCATTTTTCCGCAACACCCAGCGGAGCAACCAGAAAGCGGAACTGCTGATCTTCGTTACACCGAAGATACTCAGCGAAAATCTGAAATAGAGTCTTGTTATAAATAACCAGTTTCTAGATGTCGGCAGCGCGAGTCTTGCCGGAGTTAAGAACGTAGATCCACGCTGTCGCGGAGAGTGAATATATGAAAGCCCTGAGCAAAATTTTTCTGCCATTGATCGCGTTGTTGAGCCTTGCCGGTTGCGGCGGCGGTGGCAGCAACAGCAATGGCAATACCGGGGGGGCGTTCAACGGAGGCACCTACAGTCTCACGGTCGTCGCGGGAAGTACGACGCTAGCGCAAAATTCTTCGACGGGCATCACGGTGACCGTCAAGAACCCTGATGGTACGACGGTGTCGAACGGCACCAGCGTCTCACTGTCCGTCACACCAGCCGGCGCGGGCACCGTCAGCGCCGGGTCCGGCACCGGCAGCAGTTCCGCTACCGCAACCACAGCTGGCGGCAGTGCAGCGTTTACTTTCAGCAGTGCCGCTCAGGGTGGATCGGCGCATGTCACAGCCTCGGTGCAGAACACCAATGGCACAGCTTCGACTGCGTCGGTCGACATCAACGTGAGTTCGGTATCCAATCCGTT
>VBNZ01000286.1:2876-3386 GCA_005877675.1 Gammaproteobacteria bacterium | reverse complement strand
ACTACCTCGGTTCGCCATATATTGCCGAGGTGACGATCGAATGGCGGCACGCAAGCGGCGCGCTCGTGAACGGCACGCTCAAGGTAAACGCGTCGATTGCACCGGTGACAGTTGCAGGGTTTTCCACACTGGATGATCCGACGACGGCGTGGACGGGCCAGACCAAGACCCCACCGACTATAGATGGCAACGAGTTCCTGACGATCTTGGGCAGTGGCCCCGTCAACGTGACTGCCGGCATTGGCACGATTTTCGTGCATGCTGACAACGTGCCCGGTACGGCCATACTGAGCGTGACCGGAGTGGATCCCGATACGCAGCAGCCGCTCAGCAATCAGATTGCGATTACGATCGCGGGTGCAGCCAGTCCAAAACTTCCTGGAGCGGTTACCGTTACGCAGGCAAGCGGCGGCGTCTACGTCAGCGGCGCGAATGGCGCGCAGAGCAAAGTGGTGTCGGCACAGGTTCTCGACGGCAACGGCGCCCTCGTTGCTGACCCAACCGACAGTA
>VBNZ01000286.1:0-2713 GCA_005877675.1 Gammaproteobacteria bacterium | reverse complement strand
CACAGCAGGGACCGGTGCAGGTAAAGGCCACGGTCGATCGCGGCGACAACAATGTTGACAACCAGGTACAAGATCCGATTTCCGCTACCGCTACCGTGATCGTGTCGGACGGCAAGCTCTACAGCCTGACTCTGACCTCGCCGGGTAGCAACGCGCCGGCCATCCTGATCAATCGCGTATCCACGTTGGCGACGTTGGTTAACCAAACAGGCACAACGATCCCGCCCGACCCGAACGCAACCTACAGCTTCACGGTCAGTGCGATCGGTACGGATCGCCAAGGCAACCCGCCGCTACCGGGTACGACGGTCAATTTTGGCTCTATCGATACGCCGCAGTCGAATTTCACGTTCAACATCTCCGGTGTGCAAGGTGATCCGCAGGAAGGCGGCAAGGTCTTCAGTGCGCCTGACGGCCATTTCGTCACCGCAGGTGGCGGCGTGGGACCGGGCGACACTGTGGTGGTGTTCGGCAAGCAGATCCAAGGCGCGCCGGTGGGCAATGATGATCTGGAAAGCGCGGTGAAAGTGGCTTCGGTCGTCAGCGAGACGCAACTCAACGTCGCCACCGCCTTCAACTTCAACGATACGACGGGCGCGACGGTGAACAACGGACCGGTGTTGCCTTACGTGGTTGGACGCGCGACGGTCGGCAACATCTCCACCCCTGCGACGACAGACAGCGTTGGCGTAGCCTCGACGAAGTTGAACTATCCGGTGTCCCAACTGGGCCGCTTGGCTGCGGTGTGGGCGCAAGGTACTGGTGTCGATACGGTGAATGGCAGTGTCAGAACAGTGACCGATGCGGCGATCACAGCTTTCCCCGGCGTCGCGCCGGCGAAGATCATCATCAGTCCGAACCCGATTCCGGGCAATCTCACGACCAGCGTGCAGGTCTGCATCTACGACGCGCTTGGCAGCCCGCTACCTGGTGTCGCCTTCGGCTTCAGCTTCACCAATCTTGGCGTCGGATCGGGTTCGGTGGATGGCGTTAGCGGGTCAGGCACAACGGCTTCTGTGACGGGAAGTTCCGGCTGTGTTGTAACGACAGTGATAACCTCAGGCATCGCCTCATCCGGCAGTGGCGGAAGTGGCGGTAGCAGCTCCGGGCCGAGTCTGACGTTCAGCGCTGGCTCTGCGTCGGCAACTGCACCGATCACGGCCAGTGGCGGCCTGATCCTCCTCGCGAATCCGTCTGCCTGCGGCGGCACCGGTTGCGCCGGCCCCGTTACGTTGACTCTCTTGAATTCGAATGGAACACCAGTCTCCGGCGTCCAGTTGACCGGTACCTGTACGGGCGACCCGTCGATCGGTTTTACTGATGGTCCGGGCGTTACCAATGCAAACGGCGTCACGACCGTGACCATTTTCGCGACCTTAAACGGAGTCGGATCGGCCAAGTCGGGTAGCTGCACATTCACGACCGCAACAGGTTCGCCGACGGCAACCGTGACCCTGCAAGGTGTAGATCTCTGCAAGGGCGGATCGCCATTGCCGGCGGGATGCGCGGTGGCCACGTCTACGATCGCGCTGCAAGTCACGGCGGGCGGTGTCGGCAGCGGCGGTTCCTTCACCAGCAACCCGAGCGGTTTGTCGTGCGCCGCTGCCAAGAGCACGACGCAGAGTTGTACTGCCAGTGTTGTGGGCGGCAGCTATACCGGTATGGAGCGGCAACTGTGTAGCTACGAGCCCTGGCGCAGCCACCGCGACGCTCACAGTGCCTGCTACATCGACCACCGGATTGACGTGTACCCTCACGGTTAATTAAGCAGAGTCTTCACTCGAAAGGGCCGCGCAATGCGGCCCTTCTTCTTTGGCGCTGCGGATTTGCCATAGCGGGACTGCTAGCATTCGTCAATCGCCAGCGAAAGCGGCAGGGGAGATCGCAACATGTCGTCAGCCTATCGACTGAAGCTCGTTCCGGGCGAAGTATTGTTTCGCGAGGGCGACGCGCCGACGACGGCATTCCTGATTGAAAGCGGTTGCCTGCGGGTCACCGCGCTGCGCGAGGGCGAAGCGGTCGTGCTCGGCGATCTCGGTGCCGGTGCGCTGCTCGGTGAAATGGCCGTGCTCGACGATGCGCCGCGCACCGCGACCGCGACGGCGCTGAGCCATTGCGTGCTCACGCCGGTCGATCGCAAACAGTTCGCCGAACGGCTCGAAAGCGCTGATCCGGTCGTGCGCGCCCTGGTCTTCAGCCAACTGGCGCGTTATC
This sequence comes from Gammaproteobacteria bacterium, assembly GCA_005877675.1. Lineage (GTDB taxonomy): Bacteria > Pseudomonadota > Gammaproteobacteria > Xanthomonadales > Rhodanobacteraceae > Rudaea. The sequence goes on along the minus strand of VBNZ01000286.1, from coordinate 499 downwards.
GCTCGACCCTTGCGACCTTATCCGGCAACGCCGCGCCGCCGTCCTTTGAAAGCACTTTGCAGCGCGCCGAAGCGGAGGAGGCACACGACAAGATTCGTCTCGAGAATCAACTACGCGAAGCGCTCGAACTGCATGCGCTCGAAGTGTTGCTGCAGCCAATCCAGGATATTGCGAGTGGCCGCACCGCAGGCTACGAGGCGCTGACACGCTGGCATCATCCGCAGCGCGGGCCCGTGTCGCCTGCGGAATTCATCGCGCTGGCCGAAGAAACGTCGCTGATCGTGCCGGTTGGCGATTACGTGCTCGACGAAGTTTGCGCAGCCTTGCAGCACTTTGCGACCCTTGCGCCCGCGCATCCGCCGTTCATCGCGCTCAATGTATCGGGGCGGCAGTTGCAGGACGAGAGTTTCGTCGAACGCGTGCTCGCGCGCGCGCAGGCGCATGACGTGGACCCTGCGCAGATCAAGCTGGAAATTACCGAAAGCCTCGTGCTCGACCA
>VBNZ01000289.1 GCA_005877675.1 Gammaproteobacteria bacterium | reverse complement strand
GCAACGTTTGGAAGCCGGCTTACAAGGACGGCCAGCGCTTTGCGCCGTCGCTCGATCCGGTCATGCAAACTCGCTGCAAACTCAGCATCCAGTTTCGCCAACGCCATGAGCGTCGGCATGGGTTTGCGACGCATCGCCCAAAATTTACAAAAGACCGCCACGAAGCGCTGCATGGCAACGCCGACGTCCGGCTCCGCAAAAACGGATGGCAATTCGAATAGCCCACCCTCGATCGCCATGTCGTCGAACACGGCCTCCAGAAGACCGCGCTTGGATTCGAACTGGTTGTAAACCGTTAGTCGAGTAACACCTGCCTTGCGTGCGATGACGTCTAACGAAAACGTGGGTGTGTCGTCCTGATCTAGCAACGCGCGAGCCGCGGTAATGATGCGCGCCCGTGTTGCATCTGCGGCTGCGCTGCGTAACTCGCTCGCGTAAGGTCTCCGCTTCTGCTTGCGCTTGACTATCATTTTGTTAGATATACACTATGTAAACTTAATATACTCTATGGGAATGTCAGAGTTGACGATTGTTTTGGCGGCACGAGCGATCCATGTCATGGCGGGCGTGATCTGGGCTGGAACCACCTTCGTCATGACGGTAGTGATTCTGCCGATGATGGCACGCCATGGCGCGGAAGGTTTCGGACGCTGGACCGGGATTATCGCTCGCCGGGTTGGGCCGATATCAGGCATTTCGGCACTTCTTACCGTCTTGTCAGGCATCTATCTTTTTGCCGCGTTGCACCCGCACGACGCCTCGACCGGCGGTTTGGTATTAAAGATTGGTGCTGTGACCGCGCTTCTGTCGTTGATAACCGGATTCTTGGTTGGCAGGCCCGCAGGCATCAAGTTAGCCGAGCTCAGCCAGTCTGCCGGAAGCTCAGCGCCGCCCGATTTGGTCGAACGGATTGCAGCGCTGGGTCGCCGCGCAACACTAAGTGCACGTCTTGTAGCGATCCTATTGGGAGTCTCCGTACTTTCGATGGCGCTGTTCCGCTACATAGGAGCGCTGTAGTACGACGATGCTGAGCGGCTACTACCTTCGTCGACAGCCGTGTCGCACTACCAAAATTTCATATCGAGCCACTATATGCACCCAACGACGTTTCGCGTCTCCACGGCATTTCCTCGGAAGGCGATCTTGCTGACTATCGTAGGTGGGATGATGTCTTTGGGGGCGATGCCCTCCGTTTCGGCGACTCCTGCCTTCTCCCTGGAAAGCCTCAAACGCGACACTCAGGTGCTGAGCAGCGACGCGTTCGAGGGGCGCGGGCCATTGAGCGCCGGAGAAGACAAGACCGTAGCATATGTGACCGCGGCCATGAAGAAGGCCGGCCTCGTGCCTGGCTTTAACGGAGGCTATACCCAACCCGTGCCGCTCGTCCAAACGCAAACGCAGAAGAGTCCGGCTCCGCGGCTCCAAATCGATGGCCCGTCGGGTAAGCATGATTTTTCCTACCAGCAGGAAGTCACCCTCAATACGCGCCGCAGCACGTCCGAAGTCGACTTGAAAAATTCGGAAGTGGTCTTTGTCGGCTACGGCGTCAATGCGCCTGAGCGCAACTGGAACGACTACGCGGGAATCGACGTGCGGGGCAAAACGGTTCTGATTCTGATCAACGATCCGGATTGGCAAAGTCCTTTGGGCAAAGGACCGTTTGGCGGCGCCGCCATGACGTATTACGGACGCTGGACATACAAATACGAAGAGGCGGCGCGCCAGGGGGCGGCAGCCGCCATCATCGTCCATAGCGACGCTGCGGCGGGATACCCCTTTTCGGTACTGACTTCCAGCTTGGGCGGCGCGAGAGTTTCTCTCGACCGGACGGACGGCAGTGCCGGGCTGCTTGCCGCGGAGGCGTGGATAACGCACTCGGCGGCCGAACGCCTGGTCGAATCCAGCGGGCAGAAGCTCGACGAACTGGAGAAGGCGGCGGCTCTACCCGGATTCGAGGCCCGTTCGTTGAATGTCGCCGCGAACTTCGCCTTCAAAGTGAAGATGTCGCATGGAGTCTCGAAAAACATCGTGGGACTTCTTCCCGGGAAGCGCCGCGCCGACGAATACCTCATTTATACCGCGCACTGGGATCATCTCGGCCATTGTCCGCCCGATCAAAGCGGCGATGACATCTGCAACGGTGCCATCGACAACGCGACCGGCGTAGCCGGTCTCCTCGAGCTGGCGCGTGCATATAAGCGTTCGGCAAAAACCGATCGATCGATTCTCTTCATGGCAACGACCGGAGAAGAGTACGGACTTCTGGGCTCGGAATACTATGCGACGCACCCGGCCTATCCGCTCGCCAAAACGGTAGCGGAGATCGACATAGATCCGCTGAGCTTCATGCTTGGATGCACTCGAGACATTTCGCTGGTTGCCGATCGGACGGAACTCGCCGATGTCGTTCGTCGAGCTGCCGCTTTGCAGGGCCGCGTGGTGACGCCTGATTCGTCGCCGGAGGAGGGCAATCGCTACCGCTCGGATACGCTGAGTTTCTCACGCGCGGGCGTGCCGGCCGTGGTCCTGGGAAATGGAATCGACGTTGTCGGTCAACCGCCCGGTTGGGGAAAAGCGAAGCTCGCGAGCTATTCCGAGCATCACTATCATCAGCCGTCCGATGCTTACGACATCCATTGGAACTGGTGCGGCGCTTTGCAGGACCTCGCTCTCTACTTCGGAATCGGAGAACGGCTGGCCAACGGACCGACTTGGCAGAAGTCGCACGCAGATGCCGCGCCGCGCGCGATGGCGTGCTCAAAGGAAACTGAGGGGCGTAGCCTGCGACCGTTACGTCAAGCAAAGGACAAACAGGCGACTGCCGTACTGCTTACCGCAGCAAATTCGCGCCCGTCACGATCGCCGCGAGATCGAACTTCGCCTTGTGGTCGAAGAAGCTCGAGTGATCGGTGTAGGCTTGCCCGCTCGCGGGCGTGGTGCGCGCGGCGGCAAGACGAACGGCGCGCAGGCACAGTTCCTGATGCGCCCGCGCGACATCGGTGATCGAATACATGAAGTAGCCTTTGCGCGTGAGTTTTACCGCGTAGCAATCGAGGCGGCGCTCTTCTTTTTCTGTCGTCGCAAATTCCTCCACCCAGGTGACTATGTGCTGATCGCCGATCAGCTCGGGCTCTTCGACATAGCGCACGATGCGATGCTCGCCCGGATCTTCGCCCTGTCTCTCACTGAGCAAGCGATCGTTGTCGCGCCCCTTTTCCAGCAGCGACGCGCTTGATTGCGTGACGAACGCGCCTTCGTCGACATAGCCGACCGGATGCCAGTCGACTTCGACGAACCACGCATCGTCGTCTGCGAGATTGACGCTTTCATGCACCATCCATCCCGATGTCGACTT
>VBNZ01000288.1:5699-7984 GCA_005877675.1 Gammaproteobacteria bacterium | reverse complement strand
CCGATCTGCGTGAGGCTGAGTCCCTGCGCGAGCATCATCGCGACTTCGAGCTCTCGCGTGGAGAGATCCTCGAACGGTGAGGCGCCATTGCCGTTGCCGGAGATGTGGTCGAGCGCGAGCTGCTGCGCGACATCGGAACTGAGGTAACGGCGCCCGTCCGCGACCTGCCGGATTGCCTTGATCAGTTCGTGCGCTGGACAGCCCTTTGTCAGATAGCCGCTTGCGCCTGCGGCAAGCAATTTACGCGGAAACGGCGCCTCGCCTGCGACCGTCAATACCGCAATGCGCGTCTTCAGTTTGCCACGTTGTGCACGCTCAGTGACTTCAATACCGCTGACCTTTGGCATGTGCAGATCGACCAACGCGACATCGGGTTGCAGCTGTTTTATCAGGGCGAGCCCGGCTTGCCCATCTTCTGCTTCGCCGACAACTTCCATGTCAGGCTGCTTCTCGATGATCAGGCGAAGGCCCGTGCGCACCAAGGCATGATCGTCGATCAGAACGACGCGGATCATCGTGGTATCCCCTAGAACCCCATGTTGAAGCACGTTACTGCGGGGAAGTCATGGAGGTCAAATGTAAACGTTGCGGCGGTGGGTTGTGGCGCGAGATGCGGGTTTCGATTTCTTCCCGGGTGATCTTGTTTTCGATGCATTTCGTGATGATCACGAACCCTACTGAGAAACTGATTAAGAGCAACGCCCCTATTCGAAGGGTCTCGAGGAGCATCACACCAACACTTGTCGCGTGCGCGCAAGGAATTGATGTACCTCGTGCTCGGTCTTCGTATCGATCATGTACACGGGCCGCTGTCCGTTCGGGCAAAGCAGATGTGGTGTCGTGCCGAAAAGACGACAAATAAGGGGGCGCTCTGAGTAAACCTCACAGCCATGCTTGCCCAGGTGCGGACAGCTCAACTCGGCCAGCGCGGCTGCATGTTCGGCCTCGGTCTTAATCGGCAACCGGGCCATTTCCTCCGATGAGGCGGTGACCGGTCCGCAGCAATCGTGGCAACCGACAATGCAGGTGAACGAAGGAATGCGCCGGCGCAATTCCTCAATTTTCCGATCGTTGCGGGTCACTAGACGCCGCACTTCCGCATGAACTCTTTTTTCATACGCTGGGTCATCAGTGCGCCGTTTTCTGCCGCACGGCCGACAAAATGCCCTGCAGCAATGCAGTCGGCGAGGGGGGGCATCCTGGCACCGTGACGTCGACCGGAATGACATTGGAGATGCCACCCAAGCTCGCGTAGCTCTCGCCGAAAATACCTCCGCACGCACCACAATCGCCCACGGCGATCACGAGTTTGGGGTCGGGCGTGGCGGCATAGGTTCGCTGCAGTGCTTCGGCCATATGGCGTGAGACCGGCCCGGTCACGAGCAGAGCATCGGCATGCCGGGGGCTCGCTACGAATTTGAAAGGTTGTAGTAAGGATTGGTGAGCGCGTGGATTTCCAGCTCACAGCCGTTGCACGAGCCCGCATCGACATGGCGGATGCACAGCGCGCGGCCGAAGACACGATGAATATCTTCATGCAGCTTGGCTTCGAGCAACGAGGCGTCGGTCGCAGGTGGTGCTTCCGTCACCAGACCCACACGAAAGATTTGTCGGAGCATATGCCACATGAGTGAGCTCCTTTTAGAGGTCGTGACCGCTGTAGGACAAGTTGAAGGACTTGTTGATCAAGGGGAAGTCCGGGACGATGTTGTCGATGATGGCGTGTTCCAAAGCCGGCCAGTTGTGCCAGGACGGATCGTGCGGGTGACATCGCGCGATTCGCCCATCGCGTGACGCACGCAGCCCGACCAACACAGGCCCGCGCCACCCCTCGACGCCACCGATGGCAAGTTCGTCAGTACGAACCTCACCCAGCAACTTATGAATGGGGCCGGGTGGCATCGTCTCCAGAAGATGACGACACAGGCGCAAGGAATCGATGACTTCATCGAAGCGCACCGCAACGCGGGCCGCGACGTCTCCCTGTTCGCGAACGATCGGTGTCACATGGGATTCCATGTAAGGAGGCATTCGAAGTGAGGCACGCCAATCTTGGGATTGACCACTCGCGCGTGCGACCAGACCGACGACGCCTAGTTGGCGAGCCAGCGCCGGCGTCACACGCCCGGCGCCCATGAACCGATCTTGCAGACCGGCGTGATTGTCATAGATGTCCCGAAGCACAGGCAGCTCGTTTTCCAGACTTCGCATGGAATCCAACAACAACTGTGTCCCTTCAGACGTCAAATCGGCATGGACGCCGCCGGGTGTCAGCGCATCCATCG
>VBNZ01000288.1:1326-5601 GCA_005877675.1 Gammaproteobacteria bacterium | reverse complement strand
TTGGCCAGCCGCTCACGCTCGAGCAGGAGCGCGCGAAGCGCCAACGCACGCGGCGGCACTGGCGTCGTGGTCAAAGCTTCGGCTGCCATCGCATAGGCCCAGGCGAAAGCGACCGTCGAGTCACCGGAAACGCGAGCGGCCAGACGGATACCATCGGCCAGCGTCATGCCTTCAAAACGTTTCTCTATCCCTTTGTGGGTGTAACCCAAGCGCTCTTCTAGCCGCAATACCTTCTCGCCCACTACAGAAAACCGGAAATGCCCTGGCTCGATCGTCCCAGCATGGACGGGGCCCACTGCGATCTCGTGAACACCGTCCCCTTCCACTCGTATGAATGGATAAGATTCGTCGCCATTCGGGGTGGCAAGCACCGGGCCTGCGCGCAGCGGAAATATGTTCGCCGTCCAAGCGGCATGACGCAGCCATGGGCGATTGTCTCCACCGACCGCGTGCATTCCGACCAGGTCAAACGCGGCACGTTGAAGACGCGAGGCGCTCGGAAAAATACCGCTGAGATCGGGATAGCTCGGTGTGTCCGAGGATGATGGGTGCTCAACGACCAGCAACTCGTCGACAATTTCCATCACCACGCACAGACGATAGCGATCATGACTGTCGCGTCGATCCTCGGCCCACAGACTGACAAGCCGGCCACCCTCGTCGCGAACGCGCCGGCTGATCGATAGCAGCTGGTTCGAGTCGACGACACAGTGCCTTGCCGGCAACGCACCAGGCATGGGAGTCCAAACGATGTCGGTCTCTGGAAATGACATCGGGTTCATCCGATCAATGCAGCTGCCAGTTGGTACCAGGTGGCAAGCGCCGGCGGGATGTAAACGCCCAGCATCGACACCAAGCTCAAATGTGCAAATACCGGAACCAGAGCTGGCGAATGCGGCAATGCGTTCAATTGCGTTTCGCCGAAAACCATCGCTTGGACGCGACGAAAGATGGCTGCGAAGGCGATTGCCAATGCCAGCAATAGGATGGGTGTGGCCCACGGATGGTCGCGCATTGCCGTCGTAACGATCAAGAATTCGCTGGTGAACACGCCGAATGGCGGCATTCCAAGGATCGCCAGCGTGCCGATCATGAGCCCCCACCCGACCGTGGGGCTGATGACGATCAAACCACGAATGTTGTCCATCACCTGGGTGCCCGCTTTCTGACAAGCGTGGCCGACTGCGAAGAAGATAGCCGACTTGGTCAGGGAATGGACGGTCATGTGCAGGAGTGCTGCAAAATCCGCGACCGGCCCACCCATGCCGAACGCCAACATCACGATCCCACGCTGTCGCCAGAGAAAGAACGCAGCGAGCAACACCGACAGCAAGCCAAATCCCATCATCAAGTGGCTGGCCAGGCCTGAATGGGTGGCGCCTTCGACCAGCACCTTGCAGCGCACGACCGCGTACAACGCGACGTTGAGCAGCAATCCGGACAGCACGGCCGAGATCGGTGTTGGACCTTCGGCGTGGGCGTCCGGCAGCCAGTTATGCAGCGGCGCGAGGCCGACTTTCGTGCCGTAGCCGACCAACAGAAAAACAAACGCCAGGGACAGGACATTGGGCTCCAACTGCTCCTTGACGGCGTTGAGGTGCGTCCACAGCAGCGCGGTTGAACCGTCGGCGCCAAATACTTTTTCCGCCGCCAAGTACAACAAGATGGTGCCAAACAGCGCCTGGGCGATACCCACGCCACACAGGATGAAATACTTCCATGCCGCCTCGATGCTCGCGGCGGTCCGGTACAAGGACACCAGCAACACCGTCGACAGAGTCGCCGCTTCCATCGCCACCCACAACAGACCGAGATTGTTCGTCAGCAGGGCGCACAGCATGGTTGTCATGAACAGCTGATACATGGCGTGATAGAGGCGCAGCTTTTGCCGATTGACGCGCCCGGGATGTTCCTCGATGCGCATGTAGGGCCGGGAAAACATGGACGTTGTCCAGCCGACGAACGCGGTTAGCGCCACCAGGAAGACATTGAAGGGATCGACAAAGAACTGCTCGTGCCCCATTAGCAAAGGGCCTTCAATGATGACGCGCCGGGTTAACGTGCAGCTCGCCAGAAAGGTACCCAGACCGAAAGCCACATTGGCCTCGGGCGCCCAGCCGCGAGCGCCGAAAACGGCCAGCACCAGGCAACCAGTTAGGGGAATACCGAGGAGTAACCACAGTTCCATCTCATTCCTCTTTGAGTTTTTCCAGATGCTGCAGATCCAGGCTGTCGAACTGCTCGCGAATCTGGAAGAAGAACACGCCGAGAATCAACGTCCCCACCAAGACATCCAGGGCGACGCCAAGCTCCACGATCATGGGCATGCCATGGGTCGCGCTGATAGCAGCAAAGAACAGCCCGTTCTCCATCGCCAGAAACCCGATGACCTGCGAGATCGCCTTGCGCCGCGTGATCATCATCAGAAACGAGAGCATTACCACGGCCATCGCGATGCCCAGCGTGCTGCGTGCAATGCTGGTCGATAGTTGCGCGATCGGTTGCGATAGCGCGAACGCGAACACCACCAACAAAATTCCGACCAGCATCGTGGTTGGAATGTTGAGCAGCGGTTCGGTGTCCCAGCGGACATTGAGGCGGCGGATCAATCGATGCAGAATCCACGGCAACACGATCACCTTGAGGATCAATGACAAGGCGGCCGAGAGATATAAGTGATGCTGGCCCGACGTGTAAGCAACGGCGGCCGTGGACATGCTGAGCACGGCTCCCTGCCATGCGTACAGATTTACTAAAGACAGAATGCGTCGCTGAGACAGCATTGCAAACGAAGTGAGGAGCAATACGGCTGCACCCAGATCGATCAGCTGCGATGTCCACGCCAGCTGCATCGTTCAGGTTCCTAGCAACTGGTGAACGAGCAGCCCTAGCACCGCCAGCAGAAATGCCGTAGCGAGAAACTCCGGGGCACGGAAAATTCGCAACTTCGCGCTCAGCGTTTCGATCAGCGCCAGTCCCGCGCCCACCGTTCCGAGCTTGACTACTGAGAGGATTGAACCGGTCAGAACCGCGACTGGGCCGTTGCTGGGTGCTTCAAGGCCCCACGGCACGAAAAGCGCCAGTCCGATCGCGGCAAAGTTGAGCAGCTTCAGCGCCGAGGCACACTCGATCAGCGCCAGGTGGCGGGCCGAATATTCCAGCACCATGGCCTCGTGGATCATGGTCAGCTCAAGATGCGTGGCGGGATTGTCGATAGGAATGCGCGCGTTTTCGGCCAGCAAGACCATAACAAACGCCACGCCGGCGAAAGCCAGGCTCGGGTAGATCGCCAACTCGCGTTGAGCAAGAGCTTCGACAATCGTCGGTAGCAGCGTACTTTGTGAAAGCAGCGATGCCGTGAAGAAGACCATCAACAAGGCGGGTTCGGAGAGGAATCCGACCAGCATTTCGCGACGGGCGCCGAGCGTTCCGAACGCGGTACCGATGTCCATGCCGGCCAATGCGGTAAACACGCGGGCGACAGCAAACAAACCCACCAATGCGATCGTATCCTTGTCACCCTATGATCGCCGCCGCGAGTGCCATCGCGCCGAACTGCACATAGGGTGACAAGTGAAATAACGGTGAGGCACCGTACGCAACCACCGCATCCTTGTGCAGCAACTTGCGCAGCGTGCGGTAGGGCTGCAGCAGGCCCGCGCCGCGGCGATTGCTCAGCCATGCTCGGCACTGATCCACCCAGCCGATAAGCAGGGGGGCGGCCGCGATAGCAAGCAAGGCCTGCACCAGCGCAAGCAGCCGAAAATCCGTCGTCATAATACGAATGCCAACAGGATCAAAAGGGTCGCGAAGCTGTAAATCAGGTACAAAGAGATGCGCCCCTGCTGCAGGAAACTGACCCAGCGCGCTCCCGTTTCCACTGCACGTGCAAGCGGGATATATAGCCAGTCCCACCAGCGATCAAACAGATGCAGAGCGTATCGGGGGGCGACATCGAAGGGCGTTGGCAGCAGGCGCTGTATCCGAAAAAACGGCCCGAATATGTGGCGGATCGGCTGACCAAAGCCTTCCGCGGTGTCCTGCATGCGAGGTGTCTGATTGGGAAAGCCGCAATCCCATGCCGCACTGCGCCGAACCCGCCCATGGTAAAGGCGGCGCACCAGCACGAACGTCATGGCGAGAGTCAGTGCGATACCAGTACCAAAGGCGAGAGGACTGTACGAGGCTCGGTCCACGGCCAACGGTACGACGACCCACCACGACGCTGCATGATCGCCAAGTGTCGTGCCCAGAAGGCTTTGGTTTACCTGATCA